>QNYO01000020.1 GCA_003978765.1 Hydrogenimonas sp.
CTTTACCGAACATATCCCACTCAAAGAGGTACCCCAAGCCATTCAAAAAGAGAAACTTGTAAGGTTTCTACTCGACTTTCAAAGAGAGACAGGAGCAGAGAAGATTGGTGTACTCGGTCTCAACCCCCACGCTGGTGATAATGGCGTATTAGGCAATGAAGAAGAGATCATCACCGAGACGATTCAAGAAGCCAACCAATCCATCACCCATCATCCATCATCCACTATCTTCTATGGTCCTCTTGTTCCAGATATCGCTTTTACCCCAAAAATGCGTGAATCCTTTACCCACTATGTAGCAATGTACCACGACCAAGGGTTAGCACCTCTGAAAGCACTCTATTTTGATGAGAGTATCAATGTAAGCCTCAATCTTCCAATTATACGAACCTCAGTCGATCATGGCACAGCATTTGATATTGCCTACCGTTCAGACCGCTCTGTAAATCTTAAAAGCTATATTGAGGCAGTTCAAGCAGCAATCTCTATACTAAAAAGACGAAATTGGCATAGTTAAACTATGCCACTCTAAGTTAAAGAGTAGATTTCATAAAGTTATTGATTCTCCCTCTATTTTGACCTACTTCTATGACTTTTCAAACTACCAATACAACTATTGAGTTCCAAAAATATACAAGATAGCCACTTTTTTATCTGTCGGTTAACTCCTTTTGACTAAACTACACCCCACGAAGAGTTTAGGAGATTGGGATGAAAAGATTACTGCTCTGTTTGGTTCCGTTAATCGCTTCGGCGCACGATTTATGGATTAAAAAGGTCCCTCAAGGGTATCAGCTAAACTATGGGCATCTGCATATCACTCAAACACATGGTGGGCAGAAAATTATGCCTTATGATCCTGAAACGATACAGTCGATTATCTGCCACAAAGATGGAAAGGTAGAGAGTATCGAAAATCCAAAGCATTACCCACTTGTGGTGACACAGAAATGCGATGAACTCTTTATTACGATGGATCATGGCTACTTTACCAAGACCCCTTACGGTACAAAACATCTTCCCAAAAATGCGGTGAAGATGCCTCTTAAGAGTTGGTACAGTATTGAGAGTGTCAAAAGGGTCGAGAAGAATTCAAAAGAGTCTATCGGTCATGGTTTGGAGATAGTTCTACTCAACAATCCCACCGAGGTTGGCGACAAGGCAAGACTCTTGGTACTCTTTGATGGCAAACCGATTCAAGGGGTTGTTGTTGCCTATGGCGATAAACCACGTGGTCAGAGTGGTGCAGATGGCAGAGTCAATATTCGTATCAAACAGCCAGGTCTTCAGAATATCAAAGCGACACTGCGCCAACCGTGCAGTGATGAGAAATGCGATGAGATGGTCTATACCACTACACTTAATATCGAGGTGAAAGAATGAGACGATTGGTTATCCTTCTTCTTTTAGCACTCTCACTCTCTGCCCATGACTTGCACCATAAGGTGCTCAATCAAGAGGCGGTTGTGGTGGCTTTCTCATTTGGTGGAGAGAGTGACTTTTCCTATCAATCTTATGAGGTTTATGCCCCCAATAGTGAGATACCCTTTGCCGTGGGTCGCACTGATAAACTCTCACGGGTCATCTTTATTCCCAATCGTCAAGGGGAGTGGATGGTGAAAGTGATGAGTGAAGATGGTCACGGTGCAGAAGTTAAGGTGACGATTGATAAAGATTTTGGTGTGCAAGCCTACTCTCAAACCTTTTTTGAGAAGTTTCAGAAGGTTTTGGTTGGAATTGCACTCATCTTTGGAGTTTTTGGAATATTAACCATGATAAGGAGAAGAAAATGAAAAAGGCTTTACTATCGATGACACTCTCATCAGTTGCACTCTTTGCCCACCATGGTGTGGCATCACTGGGTGTAGCAGGGCTTGAAGGACCAGGCGCACCGATTGAAACAACCAGCTCTGCCACCCTACCAGAGGGTAAAATGTTGGGCTATATGAAGCTCGATTACGCTTCATACGAAAAGTTTACCCCTGCAAGAGATGATGAGACCGATACAAGTTACTACTGGATGTATGGTTTGGGCTACGGATTTACCTCTTATTTGAGTGGATATATCTTTGCCCCTTACTACACCAAACAGCTTGAAAATGGTGATGAGACAAGCGGATTTCATGACATTAACCTGATGGGGGTTGTTGGATTTAAGTATGATGATGGCTTTTTGTTGACACCCTCTAATGAGAGTCTTGATGATCTTGAAGATTGGCACTTTACCCTTTTTGCCAATGTTTCTCTACCAACAGGTAATAGTGAGCTGACAGACCGAAATGGTGTACGCTATGATGCAGGATTACAACTTGGATTTGGAGAGCCTTCATTTATGATTGGTGCGAGTGCTACCAAATGGTTTGGAAATAACTGGACCTTTACAGCCGATACCTCCTACAACACCTTTTTAGAGCATCGCTATAATGATGGTGTCAAGGTGAAGTTTGCCGATGAGACCAGACTCAATACAGCATTGAGTTATAAGCTCTACACCCATGCTCAAAAGAAGCTCCGAATCGATGCAAACTTTGAAGCCAACTATCTCCATCTTGGACGCGATAAGGAGAATGGTGTACCGCAGATAGCCACAGGGGGAGATATTTTGTATAATACCGCAGGATTTCGACTTTTTTACAATAACATTAGTGCAGCCATCGGTCTTAAAGTGCCTGTTTGGACGCAGTTGAATGAAGAGGCACTTCAACAAGGGAGTGAAGGTAAAGAGAACTATCGTATCATCTTTAGTTTTTCGACACTCTTTTAGGAATCTATCATAGGAGCTTAGATGCACATACCTGACGGTTTTATTTCACCCGTAACCTACCTACCCGCCTATACCATTACGGCGGGCTTATGGTACAAAGCCTATCAAACAACACAACTTGATAGTGACAAGATCTCTTTTCTCTCTGCACTATCGGCACTGAGCTTTGTCTTTATGATGATTGCCATCCCTCTACCAGGGGGGACATCGGCACATCTAAGTGGTGTGGCACTGCTTAGTATTATCTTTGGTCCATGGCTTGGATTTAGTGCCATCTCGATGGTACTCATTATCGAAGCCCTCTTTTTTGGTGAAGGTGGGGTCACAACGTTGGGTGTCAATGTCTTGGCAATCGCATTTATTGGAAGTTTTAGTGCCTACTATCTCTACAAGCTCTTAAAAGATCTCAATGAAACTGTTGCCCTCTTTGTTGCAGGTTGGTTTGGTATGACAATGCCAGCCCTTTTTGTCTCTTTTATCTTAGGATTGCAACCACTCATTGCATCGGTTGATGGTAAACCCCTCTTCTTTCCATTCGATATTGCAACAACCGTAACAGCTGTCATGATTCCCCATGCACTGATTGGAATCGTTGAAGGGCTTGTAACGGTCATTCTCTACCGTTTCCTTCAAAAAAACTTTAAAGTGATTTTCGATGAAAAATAGAGATAAACTCCTCTTTTTTGCCTATCTTGGGCTACTGATTCTCTTTACCTCTATCCATGAGAAGTATCTGCTTCTATCTGCTTTGATACTTTTCTTTTTTGTATCAGGGAAAAAGTTCTTCTATCTCTTGAAAAAAACATTCAAGTCGGTCATTATCTTTACATCGGTTGTCTCTATCGCCTATGTAATCTCTGGTCTTTTCAAAACAATCGACTATAACTTTGTCATATTATTCAATATTAGGGTCTTTCTTTTAACCTATATGACCTTTTTACTGCTTGAGAAGATCAATATCTTCAAAGCACTCGCCTTCTCTAAAGGACTCTCTTCACTGATTGCCCTCTCCTTTTCGCAAATCAATATTTTTCGAAGAAGTTTCTTGGAGTTTTGGATGGGGCTAAAATCACGACAGGCTCTCTTTAGCTATACCAATTGGTTAAAGTCTGTGAAATCGACCATCTTCTTTTTTGTCAACAAAACCCTTCATAGCAGTCAAGAGATCTCAGCTGGTATGAAGAGTAGAGGATTTTTTGATGATTGAACTTCGTAATGTCAGTTTTGAATATACCGATTTTAGAGGTGAGAAAAAAGAGCTTCTCAAAGAGATAAGCTTTAAAATTGAAGAAAATGAGCGTGTTGTACTGCTTGGAATCAATGGGAGTGGCAAATCGACACTGCTCAAAATTCTCGATGCCCTTCTTTTTCCACAAACAGGAAGCTACCTTTACAATGGCACCGAAATTAAGAAAAAAAGCTTTAAAAAGATTTCGCGTACCTTTAGAAAAGAGGTCGCCTTTTTGATGCAAGACCCTAACATGCTCCTTTTTAATGCCACCGTTCAAGAGGAGATAGAGTTTGGATTACGCCAATTTGGTTTTGATGCGGTGGAAGATAGAGCTGTAGAGATTGCCAAACGCTTTGGGCTTGAGAAGTATCTTGATACCCCACCCTTCTATCTTAGTGGTGGAGAGAAACAGCGTGTTGCTCTTGCTGCTTTGATTGCTGTGGAGCCTAAAATCCTTTTGATGGATGAACCATCTGCCAATCTCGACCCTCCAACTACAGGTTGGTTAATTGATCTACTTAGTGATATGGAGATTACAACACTCATCTCTACCCATAATCTTAGCCTTGCCTCTGAATTTGGTGATCGGGCGTTGGTGCTATCGCATCAACATCGACTTATCTTTGATGGAGCTATCGATCAGTTTATTGGCAATCAAGAGTTGATGATGCAAGCTAATCTGCTCCATAAACATAAACATCGACACGGCTCAATCGAGCATGCCCACTTTCATCTGCATGATTGGGAGTAAGCTTTAAGCTTCTTCTCGATCATGCCTGCTTTATGAAATAATCACCAGTGCAAAATAGGGAACAAGATTAAAGATAATAACAAATATTTTAAACTTTGCAACATATTGAAAATAGGCACGTAAAATATCATTCTCACCCAAATGAAAAAGCTTGGCATGAATCGGTGCAATTTTACGCCCCAAAAGCGTAATAAAGATAGAGTAGAATAGTAAAAGTCCTATCGTCATCACCGAACACCAACCCAAAAACTCTTGTAGTATATCAACTGTCATATGATCTCCTTGTAAAATCTATCTACAGTGTAGCTCTTTTTTATCTATTTAACAATGGTACCTATTTGAGTATATCCCTATAAAACATTTTTCAAAGCTCTTATTCAATAAGAAAGATGAATAATAGAGTATTACCCTTTTGAAAGGAGGAGATCAAGATGGTAGGAGGTTCCTATAAAAATATCGTATTTGTAACTATTGTTCTTGGAGGATTTGTTCTTTTTATGATCGTTACAACAGCATGGGTGATTCATGATGTGGGTCAAGGGCGTTCATGTTATCGAACATGTGACACACCCCAAAAAGGGGTGAAAGAGTTAAAAAAGTTTCAAGAGAAAGATGGAGAGATTACCCCAGTAAATAGATAAGCTTTGGCCAAAGCATAAGAATAGCAAGGGCAACCAATTGCAATAGAATAAAAGGGATAACACCTCTGTAAATTTGAGCAGTTGTGACACGATCGCCAACAGCTCCTTTGAGATAGAAGAGTGCAAAACCAAAAGGAGGTGTTAAGAATGATGCTTGCAAATTCATTGCAATCAAAATAGCAAACCAGATGGGGTCAATCCCAAACGTTGCAGCGATTGGTACCAAAATTGGAACAACAATAAAAGAGATTTCGATAAAATCGACAAAGAAACCAAGTATAAAGATAATGACCATTGTCACAAGAATAAAGCTCCACTTACTGCCAAGCTCTTCAGTAAAGAATTGATGGACAAAATCTCCACCATCAAAGGCGTTAAAGACAAGACTAAATGCAGTTGCACCAATAAGAATCATAAAGATCATGGCACTCAATTTGACCGTTTCAATCGTGGCATAACGTAGAGTCTCCAATGAGAATGTCCGTTTTAAGAGACTTAAAAGAATCGCACCAATCACCCCAACAGCTGCCGATTCGGTTGGACTTGCAATCCCAGCAAAGATTGAACCAAGGACGGCAACCATCAAAAGAAGTGGAGGTAGAATCGCTTTTCCTGCTTGCCAAAGGAGTTGATGATATGGAATCGGCTCACGCTCCATCGCAGGTGCCACGGAAGGTTTCAGCCATGCAAGTAGCAAAATATAGAGGATATAGAGCAGTGTCAATAAAACACCAGGCACAATCGCCGCTTTAAAAAGATCACCGACACTCACATACATTACATCACCCAAAACGATCAAAACCACAGAGGGTGGAATAATCTGTCCAAGTGTTCCACTTGCAACAATTGTACCCGATGCTAAAGCTGGATCATAACGATGTTTGAGCATAATGGGCAGTGTAATCAACCCCATCATCACAACACTCGCTCCAACAATCCCTGTACTTGCAGCAAGAATCGCACCCACTAACACTGTTGAGATTGCCAAACCACCCCGAACAGGACCAAAGAGCTTACCCATCGACTCCAACAGCTCTTCTGCCATCTTTGACTTCTCAAGCACAAGCCCCATAAAGATAAAGAGTGGTACCGCCATCAGTGTAAAGTTTTGCATAATACCGTAGATACGGAATGGAAGCAGTTCAAAGACTTGAAGCCCAACATCCCACGGAAAGAGGAGTGCAAACAAAATGGCAACACCGCCAAAAGCAAAAGCGACAGGGATACCCAAAAGCAAAAAGATGAGTGCCGTTAGAAACATCAACATCCCGATCATTTCAAGGCTCCCAGACGGTAAAAGGCTTTGATCGTTTCACTGATGGCTTGTAAAACTAAAAGGAGAAAGGCAAGAATGATAAATGACTTGATGACATAGCGACAACATAAACCACCTGGGTCAGGACTCATCTCATTCTGCACAAAGCTTTGAAGCACAAAATCCCAACTAAACCAAACAATCAATGCCCCCAATGGGATAACAAAAAAGATCATCGAAAGAATGCGTATAATCTCTTTAAACTTTGGAGAGAATCGGGTATAAAAGAGATCAACCCGTACATGCTTATCATGCTTCAGTGCATAAGAGATCCCCAGTAAAAAGAGGATATCAAAAAGATGCCACTCCAACTCCTGAAGTGCCACCGAACCTTCATTAAAAATATAGCGCATCGAAGCATCATAGACAATTAAAAGCGCCAAAGCCATTACAGCAACCGCTCCAAGCGCACCTGCCCACTTACTCAGCTCATCAATCCAGTAAGAAAGTTTTAACATCTGTTAGCTCTTCCCTTGCTTAAATATAAATTATTTCATTTTTTATCTTCTCATTGAAAGGAACAAAGTCAACCTTTTTATGTAACCTTTTTTGTAACTCCTCTTTAATCTCTTCAAGCCTTAAAATTTGAGAAAATCCATCCTTATAGATGGAGAAAAACTTATCATAATTAATTTTATAGGCTATATCGATATCACTCCCTATATCATCATCACCCCTTGCAACACTACCAAATAGACCAATAATCTCAATACCATCTTTTTGATATTGGTTCATCAACTCTTTAATACAATTAAGATACTTTTCCATCTCTCACTCCTTATTACTATACTGAGAGACTCTTTCCTCCCCCAACACCATTACAATGATTATATCAAATAAAATTCGGTGCATCATTAGCAAAAAGTATAAGATCATCTGGTCGTGTTAACTCGCCTAATGTCTCTTCCATCTTCGATTTATCATTGAGCGTGTAGAGTTTATCGGCAGAAACGATTTTTTTAAAGATTGGTTGATTGATTTTGCTTGTGACGATAATCAGATCAAAAATCTCATCGGCACGCTTCGCCACCTTTTCGTTGAGCTCTTCATCACTCTCAACCAATCCCGGTGTAATCAGGACTTTACGCCCTTCATGCTGACTTGCCAACTCAAAGGAGGCAAGCATACCATCGATATTGCCATTAAAACTATCATCAAGGATAATCTTTCCACCGGCATCGATACGTTGAAGGCGATGTTCAACAGGTTGAAGCGTTTTGGCATACTCTGCTCCTCTTTCATACGGAATATCGAGTGCATTCGCCACATGGAGTGCCGCTGTGACATTGACGGCATTAAAGCTACCAAGAATCGGAATATGAAGATGGATTCTACCTTGCGGTAAATTGAGATCGAAATCAACCCCCTCTAATGTTGCATGAACTTCCTCAATCTCATCACCAAAAATAGTCACTTTCTCATACGGTTTCACATGAGCAGAGATATGTACCCAAGCATGTTGAAGCCGTTTGCTTGATAGAATCTCCATCTTTGTATTGCGAATCCTCTCAAGCGTTTTAAAGTATTCGATATGTTGTGGTCCAATCACCCCAACAACGGCATAGTGAGGTTGAACAAATTCCGTAATTTCAGCAATATCTCCAGGACCTCTTGCCCCCATCTCAACGATATAAACTTCCGTATCTTCTGGCAAATCGTCATTAATATCCTTCATAACACCACCAAGGGTATTGACACTTCTTGGTGTGGCATAAACCTTTTTTTCATGCCCAACAATTTGAGCAATAAAGTTTTTGATACTTGTTTTACCATAACTTGCTGTCACACCGATGATAATCAGGTCATTCATGCGCTCCAATTTTCTTTTAGCCTGGAGTTTAAAACCATGAAAGAGCACCTTTTCGATCATCATCGAACCAATGACGGTCATTGTTAATGGAAGAATCACCCCAAAGACTTGACACGCCTCTTTCGCAAGGCATAAAATATCTTGAAAAAGTGTCAGCATGAAAAGCAGAACAAAGAAGCGTTTAATTCGTCCTGTAACAACCAACTTCTTATCAAGTTTTCTATGCCAGAGCCAAAGTGATGGCAGATAGGCAAAATAGAAGTAGATCCAAAAGTAGATTCCTGTAAAGTAGTAGGCAAAAAGCGGTACTAAGAAGTAGAGAACATGCCAATGGTATTTGGTATGGTGTAGAATCACCCGTTCAATTTTATAGCTATACCACTGTAAATTGGTTGCTAAATACCATCCTAACGACATCACTAAAAAGATATGGGAAATGAGTAAAAACCAGGTCATCGAATCACTCCAAAATCATGAAATGGTGCATCAAGCGGTATCTCTTCACACGAAATCTCTTTTACATAAGACAAAGGCGATCCTTTTTTTAGTATCTCTTTAAAGGTTTCAAGTTCATTTTCTGGGGTATCAACCACTGTTTCAACACTCCCATCAGGAAGATTACGAATATATCCTCGAAAACCAGCCGATCGTGCCGCATCTGTCACAAATTTACGATACCACACCCCTTGCACCTTACCACTAATGATACATCTATACCGTTTCAAGAAATGCCTCCATCGTTTGAACAACATCACGCTTTTCTTGTAAAAAGAAGTAGTGGTCTCCATCAAAAATCGTCAGTTTTGAATCTGGTATCAACTGAGCCATCTTTTGCCCTGCTTTAAGAGGTGTGGCACTATCCTCTCTTCCCCAACATAGAAGGGTTGGTGCTTTGCATGTAGAAAAGATATCACTAAAATCCTCATCCACAACATTTTTAAAGGTTTCATACATATGTTGGGGCATCCCTACCACATCGGATGAGACAAAGAACTTCCTTAACGCATGCCCTCCAAAAGGCTTTAATAGTTTAAAAAGGGCTATCTTTGCTCGTACTTTCAAAGGTTTTGGAAGAACAATTCCAGCACTTGAGAGAAGAATAAGGCGTTTGGGTGTTAAGAGTGTTGCCACTTTCCCACCAAATGAGTGTCCAACAATTGCTTCACTCTCTATCTCCATCTTCTGAAGAAACTCAGCCACAATCTTGGCATAGTCATCAGTCGTTAAAACGATACGGTTATCACTCTTTCCAAACCCTGGTAGGTCGAGATAGAGATGTCGATACTCTTGAAATGCATCACCAAATGCCTGCTTCATCAACTCTTTATTACTTCCCCAACCATGCAGAAAAAGAAGCGTCTCTCTCTTTGTTGGATTGACCATATCATAAGAGAGTTTGAAGGTTTCACCTTTGTAACGTACCGGTTTAATCGCCATAACTACTCTCTTCTTAGAATCACATTATTAAGAAAATCGGAGAGATAACTCTCTTTTTGCTCTTTAAAGCGTTGCATCATCTCTTCTCTTGGAAGCTTTTCGGTCCACTCAAAAATATCCGCATCAGGATGTTCTTTTTTATATTTGGCAAACTCTTCAAAGTAGAAATCAATCACTCCTGCATTGGAGCTTTTGATATGACCATAGGGGATAAATTTGAGCTGATCAATCTTCTCTAAAGGCACACCCTCTTTCCAGTAGAGGTAAAAGGTTGCGGCAAGTCCTGTTCGATCGGCACCCGCTTTACAGTGCATTAAGACAGGGTACTCTGCCTCTTCAAAGGCTTTTGCCAACTTTTCGAGTCGCTCTCGATCGGGGATTGCCCGTGAATAGATCTCAACATCGATCATCTTCACACCAATCTCTTCACACGTCTTTCTCTCAAGCATATAGACAGGACTGTGAGGTTGGGTGCCTCGCAAGTTGATAACGGTTTTAATTCCCTTCTCTTTCACAATCTTTTTGAGTTGCCACGGTGTCGGCTGACTCGAACGGTAAAGGTTATCATTCACTTTATGGAGATTCAGGCGAAAGATATTGGTAAAGTTATGTTCGATAATCATCGAAACAAACCACGCCTTAATCTTATCCCAAAGGGTTTCATACTTCACAGGTGGCTTTTTGCTCATTCATGACTCGCTATATGGTAAAGTTTTTTAAAGGTATCGCACTTTTGTGCAAGCTCCTCTTTGGTACCTTGACAGACAATATGACCATCCTCAAAGACTAAAATCTTATCAGCACGTTCAATCGTCGTCAAACGGTGGGCAATCATAAAGACAATTAAATCCTTTTTTAACGCATAAATCGTTTCGATAATCGCTGCTTCACTTTTGTTATCGAGCGCACTCGTCGCTTCATCAAGAATCAAAATATCGGGTGATTTATAGAGTGCTCGTGCAATAGCGATGCGCTGACGCTGACCACCAGAGAGATTGGTGCCTCCTTCACTCAGCACCGTATCAATCCCTTCAGGAAGAGATTGAATAAACTCCCAAAGATTCGCTTTTTTCAGTGCTTCAATCACTTTGGCTCTATCGGGCTTGACACCATAGGCGATATTGGCAGCAATGGTGTCGTTACTGATATAGATACGTTGGGTCACAATGGTAATGCGATCACGCAGTGCTTTGACATCAATCTCTTTGACATCGATTCCATTAATCTTTACAACACCCTCTGCTGGGTCGTAGAAACGCAGAATCAGATTGACCATCGAACTCTTTCCACCACCACTATCACCAACAAGCCCTATCACCTCCCCTTTTTGGGCATGGAATGAGATATTTTCAAGGGCAACCGTATCACCATAGCGGAGTGTTACATTTTCAAAAGCGATCTCTTCAACATGCTCAAGTGCTTTGGTTCCACTCACAATCATCGGCTTATATTGAAGGATCTGTTCAATACGCTCATTAGCGGCTACAGCATCTTGTAGATGGCTATATGCTGTTGAGATACGGCGTAGCGGGTCAATCAAAAGAGAGAGTGCTGTAAGAAAAGAGAAAAACTCTCCCGTTGTCATCTCTTGGGTAATCAAAACTTCTCGCCCACCAATAATAATCACCGCTGTAATCGCAATGGCTGCTACAAGTTCCAAGATAGGAACAAGCATAAGCTGGACTTTAACAGTTTTGATATTCGTTGTAAAGAAGCGAAGGTTTCGCTCCTTAAAGTTCCCCAGTTCATAGGCTTGCGCATTATAGGACTTAATCATCTCATAGTTAGCAAAAATCTCTGAGAGTGATGAGATGAGATCGGAGTTTTGCTCTTGCGACTGGTGCGAAAGTTTTTTGATCTTTTTGGAGATCACCTCCACAGGATAGACTGCCAATGGAATAATAATGAGTGAGTAGAGTGCAAGGGTTGGACTTTGGTAAATCACCACACCAAGTAGTGCCAAAACCGTTACAAACTCACGAAGCAAGACAGCCAAATCGTTAGAGATTGCATTTTGGACCCGTAAAATATCGTTGCTAATACGGCTAATCAACTCTCCACTATGAAAACGGAAGTGAAAATCCATATCGAGATGCATCATGTGGTTGAGCATGCGATCACGAAGCTTGCGGATAATATCCTGCCCAATAAAACTGAGCGCATAGGATTGCATAAAGGTTCCAAGCCCTTTTCCTACAAAAGCGATAATGATAAAAATAGGCAAGATATAGAGCATCTGCACATCATGCTCAACAAAAATCCGATCCATGAGTGGTTTAACAAGATAGGCAATTGCTGCTGTGGCACCTGATGCAAGAAACATCCCGATAATTGCCATAACTATCTTGCCAGCATACTCACGATAATAGGGTAAATAGGTCTTTAAAAAACTTTTCAATCTAAAATATCTCCTCGTATCTTACTTGGTAAAAATTTAGCCGATTTTTGGCCCTTTGGCCGATTGTACTTGATGGATATATCGATAGTCTGGTTGGATCGATCGCTGGGTTGGAAGGTGGGATGAGAGTTTTGAAATCACTGCTTCAAAATCATCAAAGAGGTAGTTGGCCATTGACCCTGGAATGGGATTGATCTCATTAAGAATCACTTCTCCATCTTTCACAAAGAAGTCACATCGGATCAATGCCCCTTCAAACAGAGAGCCATACACTCTTTGAAAAGAGGCTTTGAGCCTCTCTTCCAATGCTAAATCAATATCAGCTTCAGAGACACTTTCGGTTCTTGAAAAGTCGAGGTATTTCTGCTCAAAATCAAGAAACGCCTTTTTCTGCGGTGCCTCAATACGACTCAGTATCCACTCATCACCAACTCTACACCCTGCAATATTGTACTCCTCAATCCCCTCAATAAATGGCTCAATCAACACTTCATCATCAAATTCAAATGCCACATCGAGTGCAAAGTCAAGCTCTTTAGCCGATTTGACAATACTAACGCCAATTGAACTACCGAGCCGAAGCGGTTTTACAATTATCGGATAATCACAATCGATTGTACGCTCACTATCAATCGATAGACGTTGGTAATCGATCGTTTGGATACCCACTGCTTGGGCATAGAGTTTTGTCAACCATTTATTAAAGCTCAGTACCGAAGCCTCTTTTCTTGGACCAATATAGGGGATATGATAAAAGTCAAAGAGTGCTGAAATCGTACCATCTTCCCCCTGTCCGCCATGAACAAGATTCAAGACAACATCAACCCCTTCCAATCGCTTGGCTTTCAAAAAACCCTGCTTCTCAAAACCACCACGCACCAATCGTAAGCGATCATCCTTTTTGTATGCACCACTACTAAAGTGGTTAGACTTCATCTTATCGATTGGAATATGGTAAAACTCACCTTCTGCATTAAGGAAAATAAAGGTCAACGGTAACTTTAAAACCTTTTTGAGCGCAATAGCACTTACAATACTAATCTCATGTTCATAACTTGCACCACCAAAGAGTATGGCCAATCTCATCTACAACTTCCTCTATTTACTCAATTTTTTCAATGCCTCTTTAATAAGGCTCTCTGTATCACTACTGACACACTGTGCCAACACTTTTGTAATCTGATCTTTTTTAAATCCAAGACTCTCAAGTGCCATCATCGCTTCATTATGTGCTTGACTTACAGGATTGGTCTCACCAGCAATTTCAAGAGAGAATCCACCAAGCTCTACAAGAATACGCCCTGCACTTTTGGGACCAATCCCCGGTACGCGCTTCAACATCCCCACATCTTTACTCTCAACAATCTGTGCAAACGATTTGGGTGTAAAGGTCGAACAGATTGCCATCGCAACTTTTGGACCTACCCCATTAATCTTAATCAACGTATCAAACATCCGCTTCTCGTTGAGATCTAAAAAGCCATAAAGAAGCTGAGCATCTTCACGAATAATATGGGTTGTATAGAGCTTCACTTCACGCTCTTTAATCGCCGCACTACAATGAAGTGAAACAAAAACCTCATAAATCAGGCCACCACTGGTTAAAATATGCAGATGGGTTGGCTCTTTCTTCTCAACCTCTCCAACAATACCAACAATCATTCATCAACCTCTTTCACAACAATTTCAAATTTACCATCATCACTCTTTTTCAACGTCACCTGCTGTTTTTTCTCTCCCGTTTTTGGGTGATACTCAAGTATCCGCTTAGGGTGGAGGAGATGGAATTCAATGGTGGTATAGTCCCCCCACTTCCCATGATTTACAATTTTTGCATGTAGCGTTAACTCTTGAAGTGCCAACAGCTTCTGCTCTACCTCTCTGAGTTTTGTCTTTGTATCGCGTATCTGCTCTTTTAATCCATCAATATTCTCTAAAAGCTGTTGGAACTGTTTAATCTTTGTGATAAATGCTGGCTTGGGTTGAATCCCTTTTTTACTATCTTCTACAATCTTCTGTTTCAGTGTTGCAACAGCCAGTTCACTCTCTTTTCTTATTCTCATATATTCAGCTTTTTTAGCCTCAAGCTTTTTAATCTCACCATTTAAAAAACGTGTCTCTTCTTGCAGTTGATGAATCTCATTACGATAGGCGTTGATACGTGCGGCATTGATAATGAGCTTATTGTTCTCACCGCTCATGTCGTTAATAACAATCTCATTGGCTGCCAAAATCTTTGCATTGGAAGCGATTGTTCCTACCCGTACTTCAAAGGCTTTAATAATGCCACCAATCACATGCTCCACAATCACCTTTCGTGCTTCAACAAATCCCCCTTCAAGGCGTTTGACATGTGCTGTCTCTGTAGCTTTTAAAAGTCCTCGAAGAACATTAACTTTTGCTCTTTCAGCATAAATAGAGCTGGTTTGATGTGTCTGTCCACCAATCTCAACATCTTCAGCTTTTACAATAGATGATGCTCCCACATTGCCTGCAACATTAACTTCTGTTGCCTCGACCTCGACACCAACACCAATGGCATCCTTCAACGCATCACGCCCACGTACACGAAGTTTTACCTCTGTCTCAACACCTGCATCAATCGATCCCGTCTTTTTAAAGCTTACCTCTGAAACCTCTATCTGCTCCTCAATATCATAAAAGCCATTTTTAAAGACAATATACCCACCTCGTTTGGCGCGATAAAGAATATGGGTATCACTCTCTTCAACCTCAATCTTATCACTCACTCTAAAATCGGGTCGATAACGCTCTTTTGGCTCATTTACGGGAATAAAGATACCGTGACAGTTACGTCCTGGTTGACCTTTTTGGGGTTTGACATACTCAATAATCAGATCCCCCTTTTCTACCGCATGAATAAAGCCTCGTTTGGAGTAGTCAATCCGATCACTCTCTTTGGGTTGCTCATCTCTCTCTTTATAATGAAGAATCAATCGATCATCAATAGGAGGACGTGAAGCGATACAACGTGCCACATCAAAGCTGACATCTTCAGGAAACTTATACCGCTTATGGACCAGTGCTTTGGCAGTAATCTCATCCAATGCTTTGGAGTAGTCAATATTAAATAGACGGATCAACATCCCTGCGCGCAACATCTTATTTTCAATCAATGCTTCAAGTTTTTTACCCAGAGCATCGGTCTTTAAAATCATAGAACCCGCTTTAATTGTACAGATAATACGACTTCGCTCTTTATTGGTTGCCAAATAGAGCTTCAGATCTTTCATCCATGCTTCTGGTTTGGCTTGAGTAATATCAATATCATACGACTGTTTAACTTGAAAATCGGGATTTAGCAGTGTCTCTGGTTTATTAAACTCTTCCCACTCATCTTCAGTAATCGCACGCCACTCTGGATCATTTTTATCCAACTTAATAAAGGTTTGTAGATGGGTTAGTCGAACATCAAGCATGCTCACGCTCACACCATATTTGCGTGCAACATCCTTGAGTGCCTGTGGTACGTTCTCTGTTGTAACAGATACAGCACTAAACTCGACTGGACGCTTTTCGGGCGTATCCTTATCTGGCTCTTTCATGCTTTTAAAAATTTTGTCAAAAAATCCCATCGATCACTGCTTTCATTTATGCATGGTGTTTAAATTTTCTCTATTTTAATCTATTTATCGTTAAAATAGTATCAAGTCTTTCATTGTTATTGACAAAGGTTTTGATTTTATGCGTTTTCGCTCCATTTTTACCAACAGTGCAGGTATTCTTCTTTCACGTATTTTTGGATTTATTCGTGATCTTTTAATGGCTTCTATTTTAGGTGCCAATCTCTTTTCTGATATCTTTTTTGTCGCCTTTAAACTGCCTAATCTCTTTCGTCGTATCTTTGCTGAAGGGGCATTTGTTCAAAGCTTCCTACCTACCTTTATTACGGCAAAACATCGCACTATCTTTGCTGTTGTCATTCTAAGTCGATTTTTTCTTATTCTTATAGTACTATCTCTCTTGGTAACCCTCTTTTCAGAAGAGATCACACGCCTTATTGCAATAGGTTTTAGTGATGAGACAGTTTCCATGGCAGCACCTTTGGTAGCCATTAACTTTTATTATCTTGACTTTATCTTTCTTGTCACCTTTTTATCGGCACTTTTGCAATACAAAGAGCATTTTGCAACAACTGCCTTCTCAACTGCTCTTCTTAATATTTCAATGATTACCGCCCTACTCCTCTATCGCAATGCCCCACCCCAAGAGATTGTCTATGCACTCAGCTATGGTGTCTTAATTGGTGGGGCTTTACAACTGATCCTCCATCTATGGATGATTGGTAAAAAGGGGCTTTGCAAAATTCTTATTGGTGGATTCACCTATCTTCAGAAGAAAAGAGCCAAAGCCCAAGAGGATATTCATCGCTTTAGCCACGCCTTCTTGCCCTCAATGCTTGGCAACTCAACAGCACAACTTGCCTCATTTATCGATACATGGCTTGCCTCATTTTTGGTAAGTGGTTCGATTAGCTACCTCTTTTATGCCAATCGCCTCTTTCAGCTGCCTCTGGCTCTCTTTGCCACAGCCGCTTCCACAGCACTCTTTCCAACCATTACAAAACTTCTTAAACGTGAAGCTTTTGATGAGGCAAAGGAGGCGACTAAAAAGGTCTTTTGGCTTCTGGTTGCACTGCTTGGTTCCGCATCGGCCGTTGCTATCATCCTCTCTGAAGAGATTGTCGCCCTTCTCTTTGAGCGTGGTGCCTTTACCCATGCCGATACAGAAAATACAGCTCTGGTGATGATTATGTATATTGTTGGACTCTTACCATTTGGTGTTGCAAAACTCTTCTCATTGTGGCTTTATGCAACCCATCGACAAGGAGTCGCCGCAAAGATTGCAGGTCAATCACTCGGGGTGAATATCCTCTTCTCTTTGCTACTGATTGCACCTATGGCGGCACCCGGTTTGGCTTTGGCAAGTAGTATTAGCGGTTGGGTACTCTTTTTTCTCACCCTAAAAGAGGTAGGAAGTGGTATCTTTTTCGATATAATGCGCTCAAAATTCGCCCCCTATGCGCTACTTTTTATACTCATAAGTGGACTCTTAGCATGGGGGCTTAAGGTGATTGTTCATGGTTATCTATGATTCGGTAAAAAAAGAGAAAGTTCCATTTGAACCACTCCATGATGGAGAGGTGCGCCTCTATGTTTGTGGACCAACAGTCTATGATGATGCCCATCTTGGGCATGCTCGAAGTGCTATTGCATTCGATCTACTCCGCCGTACTTTAACGGCACTGGGTTACCGTGTCACATTTGCCCGTAACTTCACCGACATTGATGATAAGATCATTAAAAAGTCGTTGGAGACAGGTGAACCGATCGAATCGATCACAGCCACCTATACTGAACACTACCTTCACGATATGAGAGCACTTGGTGTACTCGATGCCGATATCTCACCTCGTGCAACAACATCACTGGATGCCATCATTGCGATGATTTCAAAACTGCTTGAAAGCGGGCATGCCTACCAAAGTGATGATGGAACGGTCTGGTTTGATACCACTAAAGATCATGACTACTGCACCCTATCACACCGTTGCAGTGATGATGAAGCGTCACAAGCACGCATCGAGCATGAAGAGGGGAAACGCCATCCCAAAGATTTTGCACTCTGGAAAGCGTGCAAACAGAAGGATGTCTGCTACGACTCACCCTTTGGACGTGGTCGTCCAGGATGGCATATCGAATGTTCAGCAATGATCGATCACTACCTTGCCTACAAAGATGAAGAGTATGCCATCGATATCCACGGGGGCGGTGCTGATCTCTTCTTCCCACACCATGAAAATGAGGCGGCACAGACCCGTTGTGCCACCCACCAAAAGTTAGCAAAATATTGGATGCATAACGGATTTGTCACGATTGATGGGGAGAAGATGAGTAAAAGTTTGGGCAATAGCTTCTTTGTCAAAGATGCCCTCAAAGTCTATGATGGCGAAATTCTTCGCTTCTATCTTTTAAGTACCCACTATCGTGCCAATTTCAACTTCAATGAAGAGGATCTTTTGGCGTCCAAAAAGCGTCTTGATAAGCTCTATCGTCTTAAAAAGCGTCTTTATGGTGGTAAAGTTGGACAGCCTGATAAAAACTTTAAAGAAGAGCTTCTCTCTGCACTAAGTGATGATCTCAATATCTCAAAAGCGCTCTCGATTGTTGATGAGATGGTCTCAAAAGCGAATGAGCATCTTGATAACAATCCAAAAGATAAAGGCTTGAAACAGACCACACTGGGCAATATCGCATGGCTTGATGAAGTGCTTGGAATCGGTGGTAAAGATGCCTTTGCCTACTTCCAGCTTGGTATGAGTCAAGAGATGATCGAAAAGATTGAAAGTCTCATCGAAGCACGCAATATCGCCAAAAAAGCCAAAGATTTTGAAAAAGCTGATGCGATTCGTGATGAGTTATCGGCATTGGGGGTTCAACTGATGGATACCCCTAATGGAACAGTTTGGGAGAAGGCTGAATAGTCAAACCACCTTGATTAAAGCACAGACTTGGTACTTTTTTAGTATAATCGATCGTATTGTTACGAGCCTCTTTTTTGAGAGGTTCAATGATCGATAAATTCAATAATGGATATGTATAACGATGGATTACGAAAAAATTAAACCACTTTTTTTCAGACTTGATCCAGAGGATGCGCACCATCTGGTAGCAGGTGCGCTTCAGATTGGGGAGGTGATTCCTCAGCTTTTCAATCCGTGGGTTAAGAGAAATTTTGTTGATGATGAACGACTCCATCAAGAGATTTTTGGATGTAAATTTCTTAACCCTGTAGGGCTTGCTGCTGGTTTTGATAAAGATGGTGAGATGATCCGTGCGATGACAGCACTTGGATTTGGCTATACTGAAGTTGGAACCGTCACACCTAAGCCACAACCCGGCAATCCTAAACCGCGATTATGGCGACATATTGAGGAAGAGAGCTTACAAAATGCAATGGGTTTCAATAACAAAGGAAGCTTCCATATGCAACAAAAGCTCAAAAAACGCTACCCTTATGTCACACCGATTGGGGTCAATATCGGTAAAAACAAAGTGACACCAGAGAGTGAAGCACTCAAAGATTACGAACATGGTATTAAAGCGTTCCGTAATTTGTGCGACTATCTGGTAATTAATATCTCATCACCCAATACGCCAGGTCTGCGTGATCTGCAAAATGAACGTTTTATTGATGCACTCTTTGAGATGGGTAAATCACTCACGGATAAACCGATTCTTCTTAAGATTGCACCCGATATGAGCAAAGAGCAAGCCGTTGCACTCTGTTCTAGAGCTGTTGAGGCGGGTGCTGATGGTATCATTGCAACCAACACCAGTATCGACTACTCGCTTGTTCGTGAGCCTAAGAGTGTTGGTGGTATCAGTGGTCGCGTGATTCGAGAGAAGAGTTTTGAGATTTTTGATGCCATTGCCGATGAACTCTATGGAAAAACGGTTCTTATTTCAGTGGGTGGTATCGATAGTGGTTATGAAGCCTATCGACGTATTCGTGCCGGTGCCAACCTTGTACAGGTTTTAACTGGTCTTATCTTCAAAGGTCCTGAAGTTGCAGGTACAATCAACCGAACATTGATCAAGCTCCTTGAAAAAGATGGCTTTAAGAGTATTACCGAAGCCATAGGAGCCGACCGAAAATGAAGCGTTTTATAAAACTTATCGCTTTTCAATTTCTATTTTTATTAACAGGAGTCTTAATGGCAAGCAATCTGCCAAAATACTATACAAAAACCCTTAAAAACGGTCTTGAAGTGGTCGTTATCCCTCTAAAAAATGAGAGCAATGTCATTACGACGGATATCTTTTATAAGGTGGGAAGTCGTAATGAAGTGATGGGCAAGAGTGGTATCGCCCACATGCTTGAACATATGAACTTTAAATCGACCGAAAATATGAAAGCGGGAGAGTTTGATAAGATCGTTAAACGTTTTGGTGGGGTTGATAATGCTTCAACAGGCTTTGACTATACCCACTACTTTATCAAAAGCTCCAGCCAAAATCTTGAGACATCACTCTCACTCTTTGCCGATATGATGGCAAACCTAAGCCTTAAAGATGAAGAGTTTCAACCAGAACGTCAAGTGGTTGCTGAAGAGCGCCGTTGGCGAACTGATAATAATCCTGTGGGCTATCTCTACTTTAGACTCTTTAACAATGCCTATATCTACCATCCATACCACTGGACACCCATCGGTTTTATGAATGATATTCTCAACTGGACGATTGAGGATATTCGCAATTTTCATAAAACATTCTATCAGCCCAAAAATGCCATTATTGTTGTAGCGGGTGATGTTGAACCTGAAGAGGTCTTTGAAAAAGCGAAAAAACATTTTGAAGCGATTGAGAATTGCTGTGATATTCCAGAGGTCCATCAAGTCGAGCCAGAACCAGATGGACCTAAACGTGTTGTTCTTTATAAAGAGAGTGAAGTTGAGATTATTGCCATCACTTTCCCGATTCCTAACTTTCAGCATGAAGATCAACCTGCCCTTTCAGCACTGAGTGAACTCCTTAGCCAAGGTAAAAGCAGTCGCTTAATCGAAGAGCTTGTGGATAAGAAAAAGATGGTCAACCAGCTCTATGCATACAATATGGAGCTTAAAGACCCAGGTGTTTTCCTATTCCTTGCTGTCTGTAACCCTGGTGTGAAGGCTGAAGAGGTTGAAAAAGAGATTTGGCATCAGATCGAAAAAATTCAGACCGAAGGTGTCAGTGAAGAGGAGTTGAATAAGGTTAAAGTCAATACCAAGGCTGCCTTTATCTTTAGTATGGAGAACTCCAGCAATGTGGCGGATCTCTTTGGAAGCTACCTTGCACGTGGTGATATTGAACCACTACTGCACTATGAAGAGAATATCGAAAAACTCAAGCCAGAGATGATCCAAGAGGTAGCCAAACGCTATCTTGATAAAGAGAAATCTGTGACAGTGATTTTACGAAAAGGTGAGACAAAATGAGCGAAATGATTATTGGTGCAATGACTGCGCTTGTAACCCCATTCAAAAATGGAAAAGTTGACCACGAACAGTTTGCTAAACTCATTAAGCGTCAAATCGATAATGGTATCGATGCAGTTGTTCCTGTTGGAACCACAGGGGAAAGTGCGACACTCAGCCACGATGAGCATAAAGAGTGTATCGAAACGGCTGTAAGTGTCTGTAAAGGAACCAATGCAAAAGTGGTTGCAGGTGCTGGAAGCAATAGTACCCATGAAGCGATCGACTTGGCACAGTTTGCCCAAAAAGCGGGTGCTGATGCGATCCTTTCGGTCTGCCCTTACTATAATAAACCGACCCAAGAGGGAATTTTCCAACACTATAAAGCGATTGCAGAGTCTGTCGATATTCCGGTGATGCTTTACAATGTCCCAGGTCGAACAGCTCTTGATATTGCACCCGATACCGTCTTTAGACTCTACGATGAAGTTGCCAATATCTATGCGATTAAAGAGGCAACAGGCTCGATGGAGAGAACACTACATCTTAAAGCAAAACGCCCACAATTGGCAGTCATTAGTGGTGATGATGCCATCAACTACCCTATCATGGCAACGGGTGGCAATGGATGTATCTCAGTAACATCAAACCTTCTACCTAATCTTATTTCTGATCTTATCCACTCTGCACAAGATGAAGATTTTGAAACATCAAAAGCGATCAGTGACCAACTTTATGATATCAATAAAGTCCTCTTTATCGAAAGCAACCCGATTCCAATCAAAGCAGCGATGTATATTGCAGGGTTGATCGATACCTTAGAGTATCGTCTGCCACTCACACCACCAACTGCCGAACATATGCGACAAATTGAAACTGTTATTAAGCAGTATGAGATTCCAAGTCTCTAAGCAGACACCATTTCAATCCAATACCACACGATAACATCGTGTGGTGAATCTATTTAAGGAGATATTATTTATGAGCCAATGTGAAAGTATGAAGGGAAAAGTTCTTGTCATTAGTGGTGCGACACGTGGAATTGGGAAGGCGATTCTTTACCGTTTTGCTGCAGCGGGTGCTGATGTTGCCTTTACCTATAACTCAAATGCTGAAGAGGCTGAAAAGATTGCCAAAGATGTTCAAGAAAAATATGGTATCAAAGCCAAAGCTTATCAACTTAATATTCTTGAACCAGAGACCTATAAAGATCTCTTCAAACAGATTGATGAAGATTTCGATCGTGTCGATTACTTTATATCCAATGCCATTATTTCTGGTCGTGCTGTTGTGGGTGGGTTTGGTCCCTTTATGCGCCTAAAACCTAAAGGACTTTGCAATATCTATACAGCAACTGTCACAGCCTTTGTTGTCGGTGCACAAGAAGCAGCAAAACGGATGGAGAAAGTGGGTGGTGGAAGTATCATCTCTCTGAGTTCTACAGGAAACCTTGTCTATACACCAAACTATGCAGGTCATGGTACCAATAAAGCGGCTGTTGAGACTATGGTGAAATATGCAGCAGCAGAACTGGGTGAAAAAGGGATTCGTGTCAATGCTGTTAGTGGTGGACCAATTGATACCGATGCACTCAAAAAGTTCCCGAACTATGAAGAGGTTAAGGCTGAAGTTGTTGAACGCTCACCACTCAATCGTATGGGAGAGCCTGAAGATCTTGCAGGAATGTGTTGGTTCCTCTGTACCGATGAGTGTTCATGGGTTACAGGACAAACCTTTGTCATCGATGGAGGCACAAGCTTTCAATGATCTTGAATCTGCCTAATACTCTTGCCTTTTTGCGCCTGCTGATGGCGCCTCTTCTCTTATGGCTTCTTGCCTACCGTGATAGTTCGATTTTGCAAGGTATCCATACCAGTTGGCTCGACTATTTTGCGGCACTTGTCTTTGTTTTAGCAAGTGTCACCGACTTTTTTGATGGCTATATCGCCCGTATGCTTAATCAAATTACGACACTTGGAAAGATTATCGACCCTCTGGCTGATAAGATGTTAACACTCTCAGCATTCCTTGGGTTGGTTGTTCTTGGACGTGCTGATGTCTTTGCCATCTTTTTAATCTTAAGTCGCGAGTTTTTCATTACGGGATTGCGTGTGATGATTGTGAGTGAGGGGCGTGATGTTTCGGCATCATGGATGGGGAAAGTTAAAACCGTAGCACAAATGTTTGCTATTGGATTTTTAATCATGGATTGGCCTGGTGGCACCCTACTCCTCTGGATTGCTGTTGCCATTACACTCTATAGCGGATATGAGTATATCCGTGACTATATTAAAGGACGCTGCTAATGGGTCTGATTGTCTCGATTCTTGTCCTCTCGTTTCTGATCTTTTTTCATGAACTTGGACACTTTCTTTTTGCGCGTCTTTTTGGCGTTCATGTGGAGCGTTTCTCTATCGGTTTTGGAAAGGTAATCTTCTCAAAAGTGATTGGTCGTACAGAGTATGCCATTAGTGCCATACCACTTGGTGGCTATGTAAAGATGAAGGGTCAGGATGATGCAGATCCCACCAAAATAAGCTATGACCCTGACAGCTATACCGTCAAGCCACCATGGCAACGGATTATGATTCTTCTTGGTGGACCATTCTTTAACTTTTTGCTCGCCTTTTTCCTCTACTATGCTATTGCACTGATGGGTGCCAATGCTTATGCCCCTGTCATTGGTATGGTTCAGCCCGACTCTCCTGCACAAGAGGTTGGGCTACAAAAAGGGGATAAGATTATCGAAATCAATAATCAGCCCATTAAGATTTGGGATGATTTGAGTGAAGCGATTCATGCCTCTCATGGTACGATTGAAATGTTGGTTGATCGCAATGGCACGATCCTCTCTGTCGCTGTCACCCCACGCATTCTTGAAGCCAAAAGTATCTTTGGCGAAACGGTAAAACGGCGTATGGTGGGTATCGCACCACTTGGAGAGGTTGTTACCCTCTCTTATGATCCTGTTAAAGCGATCAGTTATGCGTGGGAAAAGACAGTTGATGCCAGTAAAATGATTATTTTGAGTGTTGAGAAGCTGATTGAAGGGGTTGTACCAGCCAAAGAGATGGGTGGTGTTATTGCCATTGTTCAAGTCACAGCCGAAGCAAGTCAGCATGGGCTTGTGGCACTCTTTGCACTCACAGCACTCATTTCAGTCAACTTGGGTGTTTTAAATCTTCTGCCCATTCCAGCACTCGATGGTGGGCATATTATCTTTACACTCTATGAGATGACTTTTAGACGACCACTCAATGAAGAGATTATCTATCGACTCACACTTGGTGGATGGGTTTTACTCCTAACACTGATGGCTTTTACCATCTATAACGATATTGCAAGGATTACCAATGGATAGAGCACAGATGCAAGAGAAACTTGACCAGTTGATTTGGAGAGTTGAACAGGCGCGTATTAAACGCAGTGAACACCATATCGTTAAAATTGTAGCAGTCAGCAAATATACTGATGAAGCACACATCCGTATGCTCTATGACCTCGGTCAACGGGCATTTGGAGAGAATAAGGTACAGAGTCTGCAAGAGCGTATCGAAACAGTTGATGATTTGCCCATTGAGTGGCACTTTATCGGACGACTCCAAAAGAATAAGATCAACCACCTTATTCGTGCCAACCCATTTTTGATGCAGTCACTCGACTCACTTGAGTTGGCTGAAGCGATGCAAAAGCGTCTTGAAGCCCATGAAACAAATATGGAGTGTCTGCTCCAAATCAACAGTGCCAAAGAGGATACCAAAGCGGGTGTCATGCCTGAAGAGGCTGAAGAGATCTATCTAAAGATCAAAGAGAGTTGTCCCAATATTGAACTGCGTGGTGTCATGACAATCGGTGCCCATGTTGAAGACCAAGCAGTCATTAGAAAAAGTTTTGAGACAACTTACACCATCTTTGAAAAGCTGAAACCACACGGTGCTGACATCTGCTCGATGGGTATGAGCAACGATTTTGAACTTGCGATTGAGTGCGGTTCAAATATGGTACGTATTGGGTCTTTAATCTTCAAATAGTAACATTTGGGCAAGGTTTTATCATATATCTTGCCCTCTTTTAACTTCTATCTATTTTTAACTTTTATTCATGTATGATATGGCGAGATTTTTTATGAGGAATCGCCATGTGTCTGAAAGCCAAAG
>QNYO01000047.1 GCA_003978765.1 Hydrogenimonas sp.
CAAAGATCACTGGGTCTCAAAAAGTTTCCTCTTCTATGGTGACTTTGTCCCCTCTATCTATAAACTCTATGTTAACCGCTATCTCTATAATAATACCAACACGATACAAAAAGAGCGTGTTTCATAGATGGTATCATCTTCTAAATTTTTAATCGTTGTTGTTTGAGGATCAAAGTAGCTGGCATCACGGATGACGCTATAGGCTGCTAAGAGTGAATAGTCGGCTTGTGTGGTGCGGTGTGTCAGTTTACTTGAGACACTATAAACACGCTCTTTTTGTATCGTGTTGGTATTATTATAGAGATAGCGGTTAACATAGAGTTTATAGATAGAGGGGACAAAGTCACCATAGAAGAGGAAACTTTTTGAGACCCAGTGATCTTTGTTGTAGATATAGCCCAGACGTCCTGAAAAGAGAGAGTAGTCTTGAATCATGCCATTCTCAATATAGCGATCTGCTTTGAGTGATGCGATAAGCATCCGTGATGGATCGATTGAGATTGTATTCTCATTAAAGATTGAAAGAATCGTCTCTCGACTATAGTCATTTGGAAAATAGATTGTAAGATCATCAAAGAGGACACGATCAAAAGTAAAATATTTGAAACGGCTCTGAATACCAAATCGTGATGTAATATTTTTCCACTTTAAGAGCTTAGCCAAATAGAGATCACTAATACTCTCATGCATTTTGAGGTAGAGTTGTTGATAGACACCATAGTAGGGAAATGTTGATGTTGGGTAGATACCTGCAATAGTGGCAGAGCGTTCAAAACGTTCTGTCCAATCTTTTGCATAGTTGATATAGGCTTTAAGCCCTTTTGTATCATCTTGGTAATACCATCCGGCATAGATATAGTCTATATCGGTATAGGTTGAGAGTGGGTCAAGGTTGATGCTTTGTCCCATAAAGTTGTCAAAATGGGCTCTCAATGCATGAAGTTCAAAACGTTGGTGGTCGGTGCGTATCTCTCCATAAAAGTTGACACTTCGTTTATCTCTTGATAGAGGAGTATTGTTATACTCAACATCACTACGCTTTAAATTGCGAAAATTGAGGTAGGCCATATAGGAGAAGTTTTCAACCTTTTTTGCACTCAATCCAAAAACTTCACCCGTTTTAAGGGTATCTGTCAAGGCACCTATAAGTGTTGTATTCTCTCGAGCAGGATCTTTGGTATAGAGCTTAATCACCAGAGCCGATGCCTCAATACCAAGAGTTTGAGAGGGAATACCAAAATAGACTTCAGCATGATCGATATAGCCTATATCCATCTGACCAAAGAGTTTGAGACCACTTCCAGTAAAAGGGCTAATCAGTGCACGGTCATTGATATAGACTTGAATCCATGCTGTCTCATCAGGCTGGTAGGGGCGATATAAAGGGGAGGTTAAGCCATTATTACTCTCATTATATCGCATCATAGGAATTTGCTCAATCAACTCATTGAGCGAGCGAATCTGCATACGATCAAGATCTTGTCTTGAAAAGACAAGAAGGTAGCCCTCCGCCTCTTTTTTGGTTTGGTGAGAGAGATCTGCTTCAAGGGCATACTTATTTAACAGGGTCTTTAAGTCTTCATCGGCTATTAAAGCTAATAGGAGAATATGCAGAATAAAAAGGTAACGCAAAATTCCATCCATATAAAGTATTCCCATTTATCTTGGTGATATAATTAGGAAAATTATAGACACTTGTAAGTTAAAACCATATTAACATTATGCTCCATTATCGATAATATTTTATAATCTTAAATACTATTTCATCACTCCTGTTCTAAGAGCTGATTAACCTTTTCTCGAAGGTCCCATAGATGAGCAATGAGGTTTAAAACATTCTCCTTCACTGCTGTATCAATTGTATGATTTTTCTCAAGTGCCTCTTCAATGGTTTGACAGAGTGTATAGGTGTTATGGAAACGGAGATTTCCCACCATACCTTTAATACGATGAATTGTAAGTTTCAGTGCCTCACTATCATCTTTATGAAGAATCTCTTCAAGCTCATTTAAAGCATGCTCTGCACTGCGTATAAACTGTTCAAAAAGACGTCGGATAAGAGCACGGTTTTTAAGATGGAGTGCATCCATGACCATCTCATAAGAGACATCATCAAATGGGAGGCGACTCTGTTGTGACTTATCCTCTTTTAGAGGAAGATAGGTCTGTAAGATACGGTCGAGAGCGTCGGTCTCAATCGGTTTAGAGAGGTAATCATCCATACCTGCCTCTTTATAGACCGACTGATCTTCTGTCATGACATTGGCTGTTAGGGCAATAATAGGACGGTTGTATCCTCTCTCTCTAAGCTCTTTAGTAGCTTGGATACCATCCATTTTAGGCATATTGACATCCATAAGGATCAGATCATAGTGCTCTCTTGTAACCGCTTCGATCACCTCATACCCATTTTCTGCGACATCGACATGGAGTCCACGCTCATGCAAAAGTTCAGTAATTAAGATTTGATTGACACCATTATCTTCAGCAACAAGAATCGTTCCCTCATACTGGTACTCTCGTTGATGCTCTTCTACTGTTTGTGACTTTGTTAAGTTTTCTGGTAGATCGGTGACAAGCAGATCGAAGAGGGCAGAGCCAACAATAGGGAGCTCTAACGTGTGAATGCGTGGATGTTGTGGTGTGGCAGTGACTCCTGTGACATCAATGAGAACAATCTGTAGTGATGGAAAGCGTTCAAGAAGCTTTTGTGTCGATTCGCACGCCTCTTGATTTGAGAGAAGAAAGAGAAAGGTTGTATCTTCTGAAATTTGGTCACATGAGTCTGTACTTGTCCAAGGAATATGCCACGCTTTAAGGTAGTGTTGAACCGTTTCAAAGATCAGATCACTCTCAGATGAGCGACTATAAAAGACAATTTTGACATCCTCTTTCATCGATGGCAACTCACCAATAGCATAGCGCTCATCATAGATCTCAAACCATAAATCGAACCAGAAGGTTGACCCTTTATTTGGTGTTGAGTCCACTTCAATGCGTGATCCCATCATCTCGATAAATTTTGCACTAATCGGGAGTCCAAGCCCTGTTCCTCCATACTCACGACTAATAGAGTTATCGGCTTGAGAGAAGAGGTCAAAGATTTTAGCCTTCTGCTCCTCTTTGATACCAATGCCACTATCTTTCACTTCAAAATGGATTTTGATACGACGATCTTGATGCTCTAAAGTCTCAATAGAGACCTCAACTTTTCCTTTTTCTGGTGTAAATTTGATTGCATTACTAATAAGATTGCTTAACACCTGTTTGAGACGCTGTATATCGCAAATAATCGTTTTGGGAATGGTTGGGTCGATAAAGACGGTATAAGCGATCTGTTTTTCACGAGCTTTTGCTGCAAAGATTGCTACAACTCCCTCTAACTCTTTGCATAGATCGGTTGGAGCAGGGCTAAGCTCCATCTTACCACTCTCTATTTTAGAGAGATCAAGAATATCATTGACAATACCAAGAAGTGTCTCACCACTTTGATGGATAATGCTTAAGTAGCGACGAGCTGTCTGATCAAGAGGGAGCTTGAGTAGAAGTTCTGTAAATCCAAGAATCCCATTCAAAGGTGTGCGGATCTCATGGCTCATATTTGCCACAAACATCGATTTGGCATGTTCCATCAATTTGGCTTGAATGAGAGCCTCTTCAAGGGGTGTAATATCACTTAAACTGACAACAAATCGGTCACTACTATTTTCGATGGGATTGGCCTTGAGAAGGAATGTACGCACTTTTCCTTTTTTATCACGCATCTTAACTTTATGGCGTTCATCAGGATTTTCAGAGACAAAATCGAGCCAATCTTCACGCACTTTGGAGTAGATATAGCCATCCTCTTCAATAAAGAGATCGCAAATACAGTTATGTTTCTCTTGAAACTCTTTAATATCTTTATAGTCAAAGTAGTGAAAGAAGCGGTTATTAATCGAGAGAATCCCTTCACTTTTAGAGACAAAAAGGACAATAGCATCCTGATTGTTCAAAATCGCTTCAAGTTCCGCCTCTCTGGCTTTAAGCTTCTTATGGTCATGAATCTGATCGGTAATATCTTTATGGAGTGCAATAAACTCGGTAATCTTACCTTCGGTATCGAGTACAGGAAAGATCACAATATCGACAATAAACTCGGTCCCATCCCGACGACGATTTTTAATAATCCCTTGCCACGGCTTTTTCTTAAGAATTGTTTGCCACAGCTCCTTAAAAACCTTTTTGGACATATCGGGATGGCGAATAATGTTGTGACTTTTACCTAAAAGCTCCTCTTTGGTATAGCCACTCTCTTTACAAAAGTTTTCATTGACATAGGTAATGCGTCCATTTTTATCGGTTTTAGAGACAAGCATCGCATAATCAACAGCATCGCGATACTGTTGGTAAATATGTAGTTGTTGACTACTCTTACTGTCACTACACTCAGAGAGGAGTGTTGAAAAGGCTGCCATCTCATGCTCAAGATATGGATGCTTTTTATCGTGACAGTCGGGTGGATAGACAGCCTCGATATCTTTGATTTGATCAAGACAGATAAATGCAACCGTCGTTTTAGCCTTCTCATTGGTTTTGACTGTGGCAAAGAGTTTGGCATTGGGAAAGGCGTGACGAAGTTTTTTGATCCGTTTTTTAAACTTTTTACTATCCGCACCATGGAGATGAATCAGTAATCTTTGACACTTCTTACTTTGAATAAAAGCGATAATATCTTTTAAGCGTCTATTTTTACCAAGTGTAAAGATTCTATTTTTCATCTTATAGTTCCTTGAAGTCTATCAAGTAAGTATAACAAATTTCATTCCTTAACGTCGCAACAAGCGTCAATTTCGAGTTAAAGCATAAGAAACCATCATATACACTCTATGGATGTAGAAAGAGGAGGGGAGGGTTACATAGCTCTATCTTAAAACTATATCATGCCTTAGAGTAAAACTATGTAAAGTTCCTCTTACATTGAAAAAACTTAAAGTAAAATCAATGTTGCAAGCCCTAAAAAGCTGAAAAATCCAACAATATCGGTCACAGTAGTTAAGAGTACTGACGAACCCACAGCAGGATCAATACCAAGCCCTTTAAGAACCAGTGGAATCATCGCACCAAAGAAGCCAGCGGCTAAGAGGTTAATGACCATAGAGAGTGCAATGACGACACCAAGCATTGGCATATCAAACCATAGATAGGCAATGACTCCCATCACAACAGCATAGAGAAGTCCATTCCCTAACGATAGAAGCACCTCTTTGGTAATAACACGTTTTGCCTCTGTAGGCTCAATATCACCAAGAGCAAGTTGACGGACAGTAACTGCCAATGATTGTGTTCCTGCATTTCCCCCCATGGAAGCGACAATCGGCATCAAAACAGCCAAAGCAACAATCGATTGAATTGTCTCATCAAATAGACCGATCACTACCGATGCGGCAATGGCTGTAATGAGGTTAATACCAAGCCAAATGGCTCGTGTTTTACCCGCTTCAATAATATTTTCACTCTCTTCAGACTCCTCTTGAACCCCTGCCATACCGTAGATTTGATCGGTCGCTTGCTTCTCCATCAAGTCGTAAATATCATCAGCAGTGATACGTCCAAGCAGGATACCCCACTCATTGACAACGGGGATTACATTCATATTATAGTTACCAGCCAGCTCAATCACCTTATCGATTGGATCTTTTGGGTGAACCGAAACGGTGAGTGCTCCCTCTTTTTCGATAATATTACGATAGACCTCATTGGGACCATGGAGTACCAAATCTTCCATAGGCATCATGCCAAGGAAGCGATCTTTGTTATCCACAATAAAGACATGATAGGCATTATCGAGTCCTGAACTCTTTTTCATCTCTTTAAGACGTTTAATTGATTCTCCAATAGTCTCATCAATGTAAGCTTTAAAAAGCTCCGCCTGCATATAGGCACCCGCCTCATTCTCATCATAACGAATGAGTTCACGAATAACCTTACTCTCTTCCTCATCGATCTCATCAAGAACTTTGCCTGCTTTATTCTCATCAATCTCTTCAATTTGCTGGAGAATATCGGCCGCATCGTCAGTATCCATCTCCTCAATGATGCCAGCAAGCTCTTTGGCATCAATTGCTTCAAGAGCATCCTCTTGTGCATTTTTAGAGAGCTCTGCAAGGGCATTGGCTTTAAGATCTTCAGGGAGTGACTTTAGAAGTTTAATAAAGTGGGATTTATTCTGTTCCCGCACCGCTTCAAGAATTTCAGCAATCTCATAGGCATGGGCATTCTCATCCATCCCATCTTTAAAGAGCTTGATTCGTCGTTCAATATCGATACTTAACTCATCAATATCTCGATGCATGCCCCACCTCCTTGCATTATTTAAAAAATCAATTAATCCATCTGAGATAACTTTGTGTATGGATGACCCAAAAAGTATATCATCAGTAGTTTTCGATGCCATTCTACAGTAAAAGAGCTCTAAAAGGGTTGAATCCATCAATGTAGTGGTCAACTTCGTGCGAAACATCTAATCTGCTATTAAGCGAATTTTAATTAAAATACCGGGCTTAAATCTAAATAGAGAAGGATAGATAGATGAAACGAACCTATCAACCGCATAACACACCACGTAAGCGTACACACGGCTTTAGAACACGCATGAAGACCAAAAATGGACGCAAAATCATCAATGCACGTCGTGCAAAAGGGCGTAAGCGATTGGCAGTTTAATCCACTTCGAATCCCTTAAGCGCACCGCTGATTTTAATAGGGTCTATAAATCGAACAAACGCTGGCACGATAAGGCGTTTGTACTTTTTGCGGTGCCAAGCAAAAAGGGATATGGCGTCGGCTTTGTTGCCAGTAAAAAGATCGGCAACGCTGTTAAACGGGCTCGAGCCAAGCGTCGGCTTCGGGCGCTCTTTTTAAAGATGGCCCCGACGTTGAAAAAGGGTGAGTATGTTTTGGTGGCAAAGCCTCCTGTACTTGAGCTCCCCTTTAGCGAGCTTGAAAAAGCGTTTAACCGGGCAATCAAACGATTGGATATTGGGCAGTGAGGCTATGCGATGATCAGAAAGATATTATCGGGATCTTTAAAGTTTTACCAGAAGTATTTAACACTTTTGGGATTTGGAAGTTGCCGATACTATCCGACCTGTTCAGAGTATGCCAAGTGGCAGATCCAAACCAATCCAAACATTATCAAAGCACTTTTTTTCTCCACCTTGAGGATACTGCGATGCAATCAGCTGTTTGATGGAGGCATCGACTATCCAAAAATCTCCTGTAAACATTTTTCTGCGATTCATCAAAGTGACAAGATACCAACCATTACCTTTTGGTATGTTCCGGAATCTGATGGATGCAGAGTGATAAAAAATATTTTTTCGAAAGGCCAATCGTGATAGAGAATATGAATACACAGACACGTGTTGTGATTGCTACTGTGCTTTCACTACTCGTTTTTATTGGGTATGACTACTTTTTTATGCCAAAACCTCCCCATGGAGTTGATCAGAATCGTACCGTTCAAACAGCGGTAACAGAGCAAGCAAGTCCCTCACCAGCAACTGTTACAACCGATACCCAAAAACCTGCACAAAAAGCGCAACATATTGACCAGCAGTTGACTCAAGTAGTTGCTGTGGTTGAGACAACCAACGCTACGCTTGAGTTTGATGCTCTTGGACGTATTTCGCAAGTCTATCTTAAAGATAAGCAGTATCGTACAGAAGAGGGTGAGGAGCTTAAACTCTTCAATTCCCCACGTATTCCTAAACCCCTTGAGATTCGCTTTAGCGATCCAAAGTTGAATGAGTTGGCATTTAAAACACCTTATCAGGTATCTGTTTCAAAGCTCACTATCAGTAATAATCAACCAGGTGAGATTCTCTTTACACAAAATTTGAATGGTTTGATTGTCGAGAAGAAGGTCACCATCTATCCTGATCACCACTATGATGTGACTGTTAAATTGAGTGAACCAAAATCTTACTTTATCTCACCAGGTGTCCGCCCCGATCTTCGTATTGATGCCTACACTGTTCATGGTGTTATGGTTGAAGAGGCTGATGGTACTTTGACCATTATTGAAGATGGTGATGCCAAAGGGACAGAAGCCTTTAGAAAAGCACGTATTGCTGTCGCCTTCGATCGCTACTATGCCACAGCCTTCTACAACTTTGATCAAGGGTTAGATGTTGTTATCAATAAAGATGTTGAAGAGAATCCAATCCTCTTTGTCAAAGCAGAGGGGGCTGAGCAGACACTTCATGGCTATATTGGTCCTAAAGAGTATAAGATTTTGCAAGCGATCCATCCTGAATTGACTAAAATTATCGAGTTTGGATGGTTCACCTTTATTGCTGCACCAATGTTTAAAGTCTTGATGTGGATTCATAGCTTCATTCCAAACTGGGGATGGGCAATTGTTGCATTAACTCTTCTTATCCGTATTTTACTCTACCCATTGACTTACAAAGGGATGGTTTCGATGCATAAGCTCAAAGAGCTTGCACCAAAGATTAAAGAGATTCAGCAGAAGTATAAGGGTGATCCACAAAAGATGAATGCTCATATGATGGAGCTTTATAAGAAGCATAAAGCCAATCCATTGGGTGGATGTTTGCCAATGCTTCTGCAAATTCCTGTCTTTTTTGCCATCTATCGTGTTCTTTTGAATGCGATTGAGCTCAAAGGTGCACCATGGATTTTGTGGATTCACGATCTTTCAGTAATGGATCCATACTATGTACTACCAATTTTGATGGGTGCATCAATGTGGTTGCATCAAGTGGTGACACCAAATAACTTTACCGATCCAATGCAAGAGAAGATCTTTAAGTGGCTTCCAGTCGTCTTTACCTTCTTCTTTGTCACATTCCCAGCAGGTCTGGTACTCTACTGGTTGACCAATAATATCTTCTCAATTGCACAGCAACTCTTTATTAACCGACTATTGGAAAAGCAGAAAAAGGGGAGCTAATGCAAAAGTTTGAAGCTCCAACACTTGAAGAGGCCTATGCAAAGGCTGCTGAAACATTCTCTTGCTCCATTACGGAGCTGGAGATCCAAGTGATCCAGAACCCTTCTAAAGGGTTTCTTGGATTTGGTCGTAAACCTGCTATTATTGTTGCCCAACCTCTTCAAAGAAGCGTCGATGAGCCGAAAGAGCAAGAGCTCTCTAAGAGTCAAACCACCCCTCCACCGATTGAGGCAGAACACCCCCCACCATTGAAAGATGAGACCCCTCCACAAGATAGAGTTGAAGAGGTCGCTGAAAACGATGAACCCCAATCTCCTTCTATGATAACGACCGATTCCACCTCTCAAACCTCTTCACAACCAACACCCTCTCCACGCGAAGATCAAATTTTTGATAACTTCTATACCGAAACACCCGATATAGAGAGTGTTGCACTTCATGTTGAAGAGGAGATGAATCGACTCTTTGCTTCAGCCTGTTTTGAACTCGATCCTATTCAGGTAAGTGTTTATGATAAAGAGACTCTCTTTATTGAGTTTAATGGGCCTGATGCGGCACTTTTGATTGGTAAAGAGGGGTATCGCTATAAAGCACTTGCTTACTTGCTCTTTAACTGGATTCATAGTAAGTATGGGTTCAAAGTACGTCTTGAAATTGCCAAATTTTTAGAAAATCAGGAGATGATGATCGAAAACTATCTCCAACCCATTATTGAACGTGTTCATGAAGAGGGGCGAGCACAAACCAAAGTACTTGATGGTATTTTGGTACAGATTGCCCTCAAACGTCTTCGTGAAATCTTCCCCAACAAATATGTAGCGATTCGTACCAACCGAGAGGGTGGACGCTATATTATTATCAATGAATTTTTGGAGCGACGATGAGTGATACAATAGCGGCCGTTGCTACTGCAAGCGGGGTAGGATCGGTTGCTATTGTGAGAGTGAGTGGCGATGATGCCCTCACGATCGCAAAAAGAGTAACCAAACGGTCCAGCTTTACCCCCCGATATGCACACCTTTGTAATCTTTATGACTCCAATGATCATCTGATCGATGAAGCAATTGTCATCTGGTTTAAAGCCCCACACAGCTTTACGACAGAAGATGTGATTGAGTTTCAGTGTCACGGTGGATCGATTATTGCCGAAATGATTCTTGAAACCGTCTTATCGTATGGCGCACGACTTGCTGAACCTGGTGAATTTACACGCCGTGCCTTTCTTGGTGGGCGAATCGATTTAACAGAGGCTGAAGCGATTGCTAAATTGATCGAAGCCAAAAGTGAAGCGGCGGCAAAAATTTTGGCTCGCCAGATGAAGGGTGAACTTAAAGATTTTGTCGATGATATGCGTGAGAGACTTCTTCGCATTATCGCTTTTGCAGAAGTTACCATCGACTATGCTGAAGAGGATTTACCAGAGGATATGGTCGAGAGTATGCAAAAGCAGCTTGAAGAGATTGAGCAACAGATCGATAAGATTGTCCATTCAAGTGAGCGTCGGAGAGGAATGATCGAAGGCTTTAAAGTGGCCATTATCGGTAAGCCCAATGTAGGGAAAAGCTCACTTCTTAATCAACTTCTTCGTTATGAACGTGCGATTGTAAGTGATATTGCTGGAACAACACGCGATACCATTGAAGAACAGATTCGTATCGGAAGCCATCTGGTGCGTATCGTCGATACAGCAGGTATTCGTGAATCGGCTGATACGATTGAAAAGATTGGTATTGAACGCTCAGTAGCTGCTGTTGAGCAGAGTGATATTGTGATTGCTATGTTTGATGTGAGTCGTCCTTGGGATGGTGAAGATCAACAGATTCTTGAACTGATTCAACAGTTTCAAGATGATAAAGAGATTATTGTGGCACTCAATAAAACCGACCTGCCAGAGATGATTGATCTGCAAAAGATTGCAACATTCCACCCCATCCGATTGGACCGTGACCATAAAGATGAACAGATTATTGCCGAGCTTGAAACACGACTCTCTCAGATGACACAAGGAGATGAACTTCTTTTGATCTCTGCACGCCAAATTGAAGCAGTTAAACGTGCCAAGCGAGCCATTGCAGATGCCAAAGAGCCTTTAAGCTTAGGAGAACTTGAAATTTTTACTTTTCATCTCACTGATGCCATTACTGCCATCAGCTCCATATCTAAATCAGTTGATTTTAATGATATCATGGATAAAATGTTTGGCGAATTCTGTTTAGGTAAATAAGGATGTGTTATGTGTGGAATTGTTGGATTCATTGGTCAAAGAGAGATTAAACGTCAACTCATTGAAGGATTGCGTGAACTTGAGTACCGTGGATATGACTCTGCTGGTATTGCAGTGATGCAAGATGCCCATATTCAGTCGTTTAAAGCGGTTGGGAAGTTGAGCAATCTTGATGAAAAGACCAAAAACTTTGAAACAAGTGGATTAGGTGTCGGAATTGGCCACACACGTTGGGCAACACACGGTAAACCAACAGAGTTAAATGCACACCCACATATGGGTGAGTATAGCTATGTGGTCCATAACGGTATTATTGAAAATTACCGTGAAATTAAGACGGCATTAGAGAAGGTTGGTGTCAACTTTTTAAGCCAAACCGATACAGAGGTGATTGTCCATCTCTTTGAAAAAGAGGTTGAACGCTATAAGAATCTATTTGATGCCTTTAAAGCAACGATTGATCAACTTGATGGTGCTTATGCTGTTCTGCTTGTTAGTCAAAAAGCTCCAGATACTATCTTCTTCGCACGAAAAGGTTCACCAATGATTATCGGTAAAAACCGTAATCAAGAGGTCTTCTTTGCATCATCAGATGCACCACTCATTGGTGAAGCCGAAGAGGTTGCCTATATGGAAGATGGCACAATCGGTTATGCTACACCCGATACCATTTATGCTGAACCAGACTCTCTTGTTTTTGTTCCACTTGCTGGTGATAAGTTGACAGCACAAAAGGGTGGATACCGCTTCTTTATGGAGAAAGAGATTTATGAGCAGTATGATGTAATGAATGATACGATGATTGGTCGTGTCTTGGATGATGATGTTGCATTTGAAGAGCTCAATGAGGCATTTTTAGATGGAATTTCTCGTATTAAATTCTGCGCTTGTGGTACCAGTTATCATGCAGCACTCGCTTCAAGCTACCTCTTTGAGCGACAAGCTAAAATTCCTGTAGAGGTTGAAATTGCAAGTGAGTTCCGCTATAAAGAGCCACTTTTAACTGATGATACTCTTTTTGTTGTGATTAGCCAAAGTGGTGAAACAGCCGATACCCTTGAAGCACTCAAGATGGCAAAAAATGCGGGTCTTCGAACTTTGGCAATCTGTAACGTCGATAACTCTTCGATTGTACGTTTGGCTGATGCAACAATTCTTACACGGGCTGGTATCGAAAAAGGGGTTGCAAGTACCAAAGCATTTGCGACACAGGTGATGGTACTTTGGATGTTAGCACTCTATTTTGCGAAAAAACGTGGAACATTGAATGCTACAGCAATCCAGAAAGAGGTTGAGGCGATGAGCCGTGTTCCATCTGTTTTGAAAAAGGCACTCGATGTCCATGAAAAGTGTAAACGTCTTTCAAAACGCTATCTGCATGGACACGGTTTCTTCTTTATTGGACGCGATATCTTCTATCCACTGGCATTGGAAGGTGCTCTTAAACTTAAAGAGATCAGCTATCTCCATGCAGAGGGGTATCCAGCTGGTGAGATGAAGCATGGTCCAATTGCACTTGCTGATGCGGAGCTCTTTACGATTGCATTGATGCCAAAAACTCTTCTATATGATAAGACAAAGAGTAATGTGGAAGAGTTGAGTGCACGAGATTCAACAATTCTTGCGATCTCTCCAGAATTCTTTGATTTGGCGGATGACTTTATTTTGACCCATCCACATGAACATATGATGCTAGAGTTTTTTGAGATGATGGTGGTTGAACAGTTGCTTGCGATGGAGGTTGCGATTCGACTTGGTAATGATGTTGATATGCCAAGAAACCTTGCAAAGAGTGTAACGGTTGAGTAGAATAGGGGGGTGTTTGTCGAGCTTAGCTCGGCAAACATGCGCACCTCTCCAGTGATGAAGAGGGCGTAGAAATTAGTGATTAAAGAGGGGTAACGTTTTCAGCCTGTGGACCTTTTTCACCCTGTCCAATTGAGAATGAAACTCTTTGTCCCTCATCAAGTGAAACGCGTCCATATCCTGGATTGTTGATTTGGCGAAAGTGTACGAATACATCTTTACTTCCATCTTCAGGTTGAATAAACCCGTATCCTTTTTCACTATTAAACCATTTAACGGTTCCGTTGATCATTTCTGCCATGTTATACCTTAGTATGTAAAATTTTGAAAAGTGTTTTGAAGCTATCTTGCGGGTTAAAAACTCTAATTCGAAGATCGAGGTAGAACGGTCACACACAAAGACGAGAATCTAAATCATCTTTCTGGAGAGAAGTATAGCTGAATTGAGACAGAAAAGCAAGCTCTTTGCCAATTTAGGGATTTTCAACGTAAGATTTTAACAGATATCCAAGCACTCTTTCTATATAATAATCCCACTATTTTAGATTTTAATGCAAGGGTACCCGTATGGAACAGGATATCGCCGAGATTTTGAAGGCACACAAACTTTCCGAAGAGGATTATGAACATATTAAGAAGATATTGGGACGTGTCCCGAATCTTGTCGAAATCGGTATTTTCAGTGCAATGTGGAGTGAACACTGCAGTTACAAATCGAGTAAAAAGTATCTGCGTGGTTTTCCAACCGAGGCACCATGGGTGATTCAAGGACCTGGTGAAAATGCCGGTGTCATCGATATCGGCGATGGTTATGCCGCTGTCTTTAAAATGGAGAGCCATAACCATCCAAGTTTCATTGAACCTTATCAAGGTGCGGCTACAGGTGTTGGTGGTATTTTGCGCGATGTCTTTACGATGGGCGCACGACCTGTTGCCAACCTCAATGCACTCCGTTTTGGACGGATTCAAGGAGATGATCAGACGGCAACCTATCAACGTCACCTTGTGCGTGGTGTTGTGGCTGGTATTGGTGGCTATGGTAACTGTATGGGGGTTCCAACTGTTGGTGGTGAAACATTCTTTGATGAGAGCTATAACGGCAATATTCTTGTCAACGCCTTTACCTTAGGTATTGCCAAAACCGATGAGATCTTCTATGGTCGTGCAGAAGGTATCGGTAACCCTGTTATCTATGTGGGTTCAAAGACTGGACGCGATGGTCTTGGTGGGGCCGTGATGAGTTCAGATAGCTTTACCGAAGAGTCTAAGTCACTGCGCCCAACCGTTCAAGTTGGTGACCCATTTACCGAAAAACTTCTACTTGAAGCCTGCCTTGAACTCTTTAAGACAGACTATGTTATCGGTATCCAAGATATGGGTGCAGCAGGTTTGACATCAAGCTCATTTGAGATGGCAGGACGAAGTGGTAGCGGTATGCGTATGGATCTTGATAAGGTTCCAATGCGAGAAGAGGGGATGACCCCTTATGAGTTGATGCTCAGCGAATCGCAAGAGCGTATGCTCATCTGTGCGCGCAAAGGAACCGAAGATAAGATTATTGAGATCTTTGAGAAGTGGGGACTCGATTGTGCCGTCATTGGAGAGGTCACTGATACTGGATTGATGGAGCTCTATTGGCATGGTGAGAAGGTTGCAGAAGTACCTGTCGATCCAGTCAGTGAAGAGGCACCTGTGCTTGACCGTCCTGTGGCACGTCCAAAATATCTTGATGAGATTCAAGATATTGATATTGACAAATATGAACTTCCTTCTAACCAAGAAGCGTTTGAGAAGTTGGTTCAATCGCTTGAGGTTGTCGATAAAGCGTGGATCTATGAGCAGTATGACTCAATGGTACAGACCAACACCATCAAAAATGGCGGTAAGCTTGATGCGTCAGTTATTCGTGTTAAAGAGAATGGTCGTGCCATTGCGATGAGTTCAGACTGTAACCCACGCTACTGTTATATCGACCCCAAAGGGGGTGCCGCGGCAGCTGTCATCGAGTCGGGACGAAATGTTGCGATGAGTGGTGCGCGTCCTCTTGCAATTACAGACTGTCTCAACTTTGGTAACCCAGAGAACCCTGAAGTGATGTGGCAATTTGCCCAAGGATGCGAGGGGATTAAAGAAGCATGTGCAAAACTCAATACACCAGTTACAGGTGGAAACGTTTCACTCTATAATGAAACCAATGGTGTTAGTGTCTTCCCAACACCTACCATTGCAATGGTAGGCCTTAATGACTCACAAAATAACGTCTTGCCATCTTGTTTCCAAGAGGAGGGCAACCAACTCCTTTTGATTGGTGATACCGATAGAGAGTTTGGTGGTAGCCTCTATCTTAAAGAGCTCTTCGATGTCACAGGTGGAAAACTTCCACAGATCAATTATGAAAAAGAGCTTGCTCTTTGGGATCTTGTCATTGAAGCCAATAAAGCAAGCCTTTTGAAAGCGGCAAAAGATTTGAATGTTGGTGGTTTGGCAATTGCCATTGCAAAGATGGCAGCTGTGAGTGGCAAGGGTGCTGATGTATCGGCAGATCTTGGTGAAGATATCAATATCTTTAGTGAGAGCTTTGCACGTGCAGTGCTTGAAGTTGCACCAGAGCATGTTGATGCTGTTGCACAAATGGCAAAAGAGCGTGGTTTGAGCTGTCAAGTGATTGGATCTGTCGGTGGGGACTCTGTCAAAGTAAATGATGTTCAGATGTCGATGGATCAATTGAATGATCTCTACTTTAATACATTCAAACGGATGATTGAACAAGATATTTAATGAAGGATAGGCATGGCACGAGCGTTGGTGAGTGTAAGTGATAAAACAGGTGTGGTCGAGTTTGCGAAAGGTCTTGAAGCTCTTGGTTTCGAGATTGTCTCAACAGGTGGTACGCTGAAGGTTCTTAAAGAGAATGGTGTCACAGCAATCGATATTAGTGAAGTGACAAAGTTTCCTGAAATGTTTGATGGACGGGTTAAGACACTTAACCCATATGTTCACGGCGGGATTTTGCATCGCCGTGACCTTCCTGAGCATGTTGAAACAGCCAAAGAGCACGGTATCATCGGTATCGATCTTGTCTGTGTGAACCTCTATCCATTTAAGGCGACAATTGAGCGAACCGATGATTTTGATGAGATTATTGAAAACATCGACATCGGTGGACCAGCGATGGTACGCAGTGCAGCAAAGAACTTTAATGATGTCATTATTGTTACCGATCCAAATGACTATGCACCTGTGCTTGAAGCACTTCAAAATGGTCAAAATAGCCTTGAGATGCGCAGAAACTTGATGATCAAAGCGTTTGAGCATACAGCTGCTTATGATAGTATGATTGCCAATTATATGAACAAACGCTTCAATGACGGCTTCGGTGATAAACAGTTTATTGTTGGAAACAAAGTCTGTAATACACGTTATGGTGAAAACCCGCATCAAAAAGGTGCACTCTATGAGTTTGACAACTTCTTTAGTCAAAACTTTAAAACCCTCAAGGGTGAGGCAAGCTTCAACAACCTCACCGATATTAGTGGTGCTGTCAAGATTGCGGCAGCATTTGGAGAGGAGAATGCTGTCTGTATTGTAAAGCACGGAAACCCATGTGGATTCGCAATTCGCGATACTCTTCTTGATGCTTATGTTGATGCACTTAAGTGTGACCCTGTTTCAGCATTTGGTGGGGTTGTTGCTGTCAATGGCGTGGTCGATAAAGCATTGGCAGAGAAGATGAATGAGATCTTCCTTGAAGTGATTATTGCTGGGCGTATCACACCAGAGGCTCAAGAGGTCTTTGCCTCTAAAAAGCGTATCAAACTCTTTGAGTATGGTAGTGATCGACTCCTTGTAAGCAATGATGCTTACGACTTTAAGCATATCTCTGGTGGATTTGTCTATCAAGATGCTGATAAAGTCAACGATGAAGAGATCACACAAGCTGAGTGCAAGTCGAAGCGTCAAGCTACGCCACAAGAGATGAAAGATCTTGAAATTGCCTACAAAGTAGCAGCACTTACAAAGTCAAACTGTGTTGTCTATGTTAAAGATGGGGCAATGGTCGCTGTTGGTATGGGTATGACAAGTCGTGTCGATGCGGCACGATGTGCACTTAAGAAGGCAGAAGAGGTTGGTTTGGATGTGACAGGTGCTGCTATGGCAAGTGAAGCATTCTTTCCATTTAGAGATTCGATCGATGCGGCTGCAGCTGCCAGTGTTAAAGCGATTATTGAACCAGGTGGTTCGATTCGCGATGATGAAGTCATTGAAGCGGCAGATGAGCACGGTATCGCTCTCTACTTCACTGGTGTACGCCACTTCCTCCACTAATAGCTCCCCTTGGGTGCGGAAACTCTTTTCCGCACCAATCGCCCTTTTCTATTTTATTTTCTTAAGAATGTTTAATTTTTCTATCGATTAATAACCCTACACCCTTTATCACTTTAAAGTTGATTGACTTTGACTAAACTTTTATGATATAATTCATGAAAAAATAGGTTAGTTGGAAGGAGTGGGCATGAGTAAAAGCCTCTATGAAACATTGGGTGTCAGTGAAAACGCAAGCGCCGATGAGATTAAACGTGCCTATCGAAAATTGGCAAGAAAATATCACCCTGATATTAATAAAGACCCTGGTGCAGAAGAGAAATTTAAAGAGATCAATGCCGCCTATGAAGTTTTAAGTGACCCTGAAAAGAAGAAGCAGTATGACCAGTTTGGTGATCAAATCTTCGGTGGTCAAAACTTTCATGACTTTGCACGCGGGCAGGGTGCCAATGTTGACCTTGATGAGATTCTCCGCAATATCTTTGGAGGCGGTGGATTTGGCGGTTTTGCCGGTGGTTCTGCCCATGGTGGATTTGGCGGCTTCAGCAGTGGTGGATTTGGTGGTTTCGATATGGGCGGTATGGGTGCGCCTGATCTGGATATCCATGCCAAAATTACGATCCCATTTAATGTTGCCGTTCTAGGAGGAACCCATTCCATCTCTGCCAACGGTGAAACCTTTGATATTCGCATCCCTGCTGGGGTCAAAACGGGTGAAACGCTTCGTATCCGTGGTAAGGGAAAAAACTTTAATGGACAACGTGGCGACCTTCTATTAAAAATAGAGGTTGCAGAGAGTCCAGAGTATGAGAGAAAAGGGGATGATCTTTATAAGACCATCGATATTCCACTTAAAACTGCGATGTTTGGTGGTAAGATCAAAGTCCCAACCCTTGAGAGAGAGATTACGCTAAAAGTCCCTAAAAATACAAAAAATGGTCAGAAGTTCCGTGTTAAAGAGTTGGGTGTCATGAATCGTAAAACAAAAGTCAAAGGCGATCTTTACCTAATTGCCAATATCATTTTGCCAAAGGTTGAGGAGCTCGATCCTGAACTTGCAAAAATGATGGAAGAGAAACTGCCGGGAGGTGAGTGATGCATAGCTATGATGAACCAGTCTATCTAATTAGTGTTGTTGCAAAGGTGCTGAATATCCATCCACAAACATTGCGACAATATGAGAGAGAAGGGCTCATCGAACCCTCTCGTACTCAAGGGCGCATGCGCCTCTACTCACAACGGGATATTGACCGCATTAAACTGATTTTACGTTTGACACGTGAGTTGGGGGTCAATCTTGCAGGTGTCGATATTATCATGCAGTTAAAAGAGAAGATCGATGCGATGCAAAAAGAGATCGACTCTCTACGCGAAGAGCTTGAAAAAGCGAATAACAACACAACTATTCCAAGTCACCGTGCCATTGTGGCAAAAAATAACTACGAAATTATTATTTTTGATGAAGATGAGGAGTAGGGGAAACTTACTCCTTCAATCGGTCAAGATCAACACCTAATCGTTGTAGCTTCTCATGTAAACGCTCATAACCACGATCCAGATGGTAGATACGATGGACATTGGTAATACCACTTGCAGCAAGCCCTCCAAGAATGAGGGCACTGCTAGCACGCAGATCGGTCGCCATCACATCAGCACCCAAAAGCTGAATGGGTCCATTCAGTGTTGCCGTGTTTCCTTTAAGATGGATACTTGCCCCCAAACGTTGTAATTCACTCACATGCATAAATCGATTCTCAAAGAGTCGCTCTTCGATAATGCTTACACCTTCAGCCTGTGTCGCAAGTGCCATAAATTGTGCCTGCATATCGGTTGGAAACCCTGGATACTCAGTTGTTGAGATCTCAAAAGCTTTCAGACGGGTTGCTGGGTAAATTATCATAGTGTCTTCACTGCTTTCGATATGGCATCCCGCTTCATGGAGTTTGGCAGTTACTGCATCAAGATGGTCGGAGCGTACATGTTTGAGTGTAATCGTACTATAGGTAATTGCGGCCGCACAGAGATAGGTACCAGCCTCAATACGATCGGGAATAATCGAGAATGGATTGAAGCAGAGCGGTTCTCTATCTGTTCCATGAATGATCAACTCATCAGTACCAATGCCTTCTATCTTTACCCCTGCATCACGTAAAACTTCGCAAAGTTGAACCACTTCTGGCTCTTTGGCGACATTAATGAGCTCGGTTTTACCCTTTGCCAAAGCTGCTGCCATAATAATATTCTCACTACCTGTTACAGTCACCTTATCAAAAATGATACGGCCTCCTTTCAAACCATCGGGAGCCGTAGCAACCACATAACCATTTTTGATCTCAATCGATGCACCCATCTGCTCAAGTGCTTTCAAATGTAAGTCAATGGGACGTTGACCAATGGCACATCCACCTGGCAAGCTCACTTCACACCGTCCAAAACGGGCTAAAAGTGGACCAAGTACCAAAATTGATGCACGCATTGTCTTTACGATATCATAGGTTGCTGTTGTATTTTTAATAGTGCTATTGTCAACACGCAGGGTATGGTTTTCAAAAACAAACTGACTTCCCAATTTACCTAACAGCTTAAGAAGGGTGCGAATATCAACAACATCTGGAATATTGGTAATGGTTGAAACGTCATCACAAAGTAGTGTGGCCGCAATCAAGGGAAGGGCGGCATTTTTAGCACCTGAAATTTCAACTGTTCCACTAAGACGTGAAGGTCCTTTAATTGAGAGATAATCCATAGTTAACATTTTTCCTTATAAGCAAGATAATCTTTAAGAATTTTTTTATGATCAAATACCAATTGATCCCAGGGGATCGATGCAAGATCATAGCAGGTAGCCTCTTTGGCATCATCACCTGCAATAGGAAGAGCAGTCGCTTGACTGATAAAGACAATTGAGACGGTATGAAAACGGGGATCTCTATCAGGGTCGGAATAGACACCAAGTAGGTGAGTGAGGCAAACTTCTAAACCAGTCTCCTCTCTCATCTCACGCATGCAGGCATCTTCAACCCGCTCTCCAATCTCTACAAAGCCCCCTGGTAAGGCAAAGCCGTAGGGGGGATTTTTTCTCTCTATTAAAACAATACCCTGAAATCTTCCATCTACATCAAAGCATTCAATAATACTATCTGTCGCAAGGAGTGGGGTTTGAATTGCCATGACCATCCTCATATTTAAATCGGTTGATTTTACCATAAAAAAGGCGATAGAATAGGGGTAATATTTTTTAATATGGAGCAAAAATGTCATCTCAAATCGATCGACTCAAAGCATTGGCAAATGAGATATCAACCTATGAGATTGAGCGCAAAAAAAATCTTCGTACCCTTGAAACACTTTTTCGCCATCTCAAATTGGATCAAAAGGTTGAGAGTTTTCAACAACTTTTTGAGTTTAAGGCAATGAACCTATCAGGTATCTCACTTCAACCAGAGAGATTGGGAGAGAGTATGCCAGGGAAATATGCTCAAATCATCGCAATTAACTATATTGAAGAAGAGGGGAAAAAGCGTGCTAAAAATGTAAACTTACGCTACTTTGGACGGGTTGAAAATCTTGATAATCAATGCAAACAAGATATTGTGGAGTTTATTCTACGGTGGCGACTTGAAAAGAGCTTTCGGAGTGTTGATCACTACCGTCAGATGATGCATCAAATCGACTCCAAAAGGCTCTAAGAGAAAAAGTTGATGAAAAAATAGGGATTTATTGCGACAATCCCCAATAATAGGCATTTTTTGATTAATTCTTAAGATTAAGATAATAAATTTTATATACAATAATGAACAATAAACAAAAAGGCACTTTTAACGATAAAGGTGTCTCTTAAAGGTTTGGAGATGACACTTTATAAACAGATTAGTCTTCTTGTATCTCTTTTACTACTTCTGTTACTTGGTGGTGTTTTAGGAATCAACTTTTTTAAGCTAAAAAACTCTATTGAAGATCAACTCTATATTCAAGCCAAAAATAGTGCCTATTCACTCAGTATAGCCTTGAGCACCATTCAAAATGATCATCAAAAGGTAAGAGAGGTGATCGATACAGTCTTTGAACATGGTGCCTATGAACTGATTGAGTATGAGGATCAAGAGCGGCTTCCTGTTTACCGTAAGCAAAAGGTAGAGAGTCGTTTAGAAGTTCCTATGTGGTTTACTCATCTATGTAATATCCATACGGTCCCTGTTGAGAGCCAAGTCAAAGATAATGGTCAAACATTGGGAGCTGTTCTTGTCATTTCAGATAAAGAGGTGGCGTATCAGCAACTCTATGATCTTTTTAAATATCTTCTCTATCTCTTTATCTTTTTTACGCTCTTAGGACACCTCTTTCTCCACTTCGTTTTACGTATCTTATTACGCTCTTTAAAGAGTATTCAGCAGCAGGCAGAAGAGGTGAACCATAACCACTTTATTATCCAAAAAGATCTACCATCAACCGTTGAGTTGAGAGATGTCATGATCGCAATGAACTCAATGATTAAGCGGGTTAAAGATCTTTATGAGCGTAGCTCTGAAGCGATGAAAAAGTATCAAGACTCACTCTATTATGACCCATTGACTAACCTCTTTAATCGTCGCTATTTCCAAGTGAAACTTCCAGAGTATCTGCTTGCCAATGATGATCGATCGCATGGTGCTCTTCTTTTAATTCGTATGAATGGTGTCCCTTTTGGCAATAAAAAAATAGGGCATAAGAAGATGGATGATCTGTTTATACAGTTCTCATCGATTTTACAAAAATTGTGCAATGAGGGTCGTGAACCAATTCTCTGTCGTCTCAATGGTACAGAGTTTGCAATTGTTCTACCAGCCTATCATAAATTGGCAGCCACAGAGCTTGCTCAAAATATTATTAAAGCATTTTTGGTCTTAGCTGATAAGTTTGGTTTGCGCGAAAACCTCTATCTAAGTATTGGTATCTGCGAGTATGCACGCAAAGATCAAGTGCGCGATCTCTTAAGTTGTGCTGATACTGCGCTCTTTGAAGCATCACGTCACCATGAGAACTATGTGGTTGCTTATGGACGAGATAAAGAGAAAAGTGTCATCAACAATGCCAATAAGACAGAGTTACGCGATATTGTGGTTAAAGCCTTAAACGAAGAGCGTTTACAGCCACAGTTTGACCCTGTTGTCGATCTTAAGACACACCAAGAGATCTTTTATACATTGACATTTGATATCTCATACGATACACACATGCTCAAGTTTAGTGACTATGCCCAAATGATCTCTGATTTGGGTATGGAGTATGATTTGATGAAGTTTGAGTTGGAGTATATGAAGAAGCATCATTTTAAGCAGCATACGATTGCATTCCCATTGATGGTTGAGATGCTTCATGAGAGTGAAAAGCTCTTCTATTTTGAGCAGTCTGTTAAAGAGATTGCAAAGAATATGAGAGGCTCTCTCTTTGTTGAGATCTCTGAATATGATCTGCTTGCACTCGATCCGATTGTGGCTGAACGTCTCTCTAAAGAATTACGAGAGCATGGTGTACGTATCGGTATTACAAACTTTTCTGGTGAAAAGGCTGATTACAGTTATCTGAAATATACAGCGCCAGCGTATGTCAAGATTCATGAATCGCTTTATCTTAATATCGGTTCGGTATCTCAAAATGCACTCCATACACTGTTAGGAAGTCTTGATATTCAGCTGATCGTTGTTGATGTCAATGAAGAGAATATTTCTCGTCTTGAAAATCGATCAATCCGATATGTGATGTTTTCATAAAATATCGGGTTGATTCCCCTGGAGAAGGGATAAAAAGTATAGTTTGAAAATTATAGTTTTCAATACTTTCTAAAGAAAGTATTGGAAACTAGAGTTTTTATAGTTTTTAAAATAAGAAAAAAAGGATATTCTACCTATGCGTTATCCATTAGATTTTGAAGATCAGTTTGAAAAGACATTGCTATTTTGGATGAGCCGTTACATGCACTCAAAGCTCAACTCGCTCTCCAACCGACAAGTTAAAGATCCACAGATGCTTGCACGCATTATTGCCAACTTGCGTACAGGCGTTGATAGCATTGAAACACTTTCACGTTTGGCCAAAGAAGCAAGAAATGCGGGCTTGATTGGTATCGGTACATACTACAAACCTTTAGAAAAGCTTTATCGATATCTGGCTGAGCTTGGATTGGCTTCTATGAAAGAGATTGATGAGGAGCTCATTAGTGACTTTTTGGCTTCAGCTACAGCTCAGCTTTCAGATGCGACAAAAAAGAACTACCGTATTGCGATGATCAACTTCTTTGGCTATATCGATAAACAGAACAGTGATGAGAATGGTCAAACCCACCGCTACGGGATTGAGCTTAAAAACTGGGGCGGTCTTGCTGGTAAAAGCGGTACAAAGCTACCCTCTTATATGCAAGAGCATGAGGTGGAACAGTTTCTTGAAGCGGTCGATAATTACCCCTTTCAACGGGCTGTAGCGGCACGCAACCGCCTCTTAATTAAACTGATTCTCTTTACAGGGATTCGTGTCGGTGAAGCCCTTCGACTCAAAACCAAAGATTTGATCCATGAAGGGGATATCTATCTGATTCGGATTACAGGTAAGGGGAATAAGGCACGGGTTGTCATCATCAAAGCTGCCCATATCGATAAGTATCTTAAAGAGTGGATGTCGATCTCATGTTGTGAAGGGGATTGGCTCTTCTGTAATAAAAAAGGAACCCCCCTAACCCAAGCCTATGTAAGTCGGATTGTTGAGAAGATTTTGATGTATGCAGGGATTCGGAAAGAGAAGAATGGTGCCCACATGCTACGCCACACCTTTGCAACAATGCTCTATCTAAAAAAGAAGGATCTTGTTTTGGTGCAAGAAGCATTAGGGCATGCAAGCTTAGATACATCACGTATCTATACCCACTTTGATAAAGATCGTCTCAAAGAGGCAGCAAGTGTGATGGATGATATTGCAGGAAATGAGTAATGAACAAAATTATCTTTTTGGGTACATCCGCCGGTGTACCCACACGCTTTAGAAATGTCTCCGCCCTCGCCCTTCAGCCTGAAAACTCTAAGGCGTGGATACTCTTTGATTGTGGTGAAGGAACACAGCATCAAATCCTCAAAAGCCCTTTGAGTGCTTACAACCTCTCAACCATCTTTATTACCCATCTGCATGGGGATCATATCTATGGGCTTCCAGGGCTTTTGGCATCGCGAGGGATGGTGCAGGCCCAAACCCCTTTAGAGATTTATGGTCCCAAAGGGCTTAAGAAGATCATTGAGACCGTGATGCACCACTCCCAGCTCCATCTTCCATTTGATCTTAAAATTGTTGAAATCTCAAAAGATATGAGAATCGATTTGGAGCAACTTACCATCGATGTGGTTGAACTCTCCCACTCCATTTCATCGTATGGGTATGTTGTGACCTTTGCTGATAAACCAGGTAAGTTGGATGTTGCCAAAGCCAAAGCTTTAGGAGTTCCCGAAGGACCACTCTATGCCAAACTCAAAAAAGGTGAGACGATTACACTACCCGATGGACGATCGATTGATGGCACACTACTGATTGGAGAGCCTCAAAAAGGGAAACGGATTGCCATTGGTGGGGATAATGACACCCCCCTGCTCTTTGAAACATTTGCTCCATTTGACTTGATGATTCATGAAGCAACCTATACACAATATGACTTTGATCATCTGCCACGAAAGTTTCAACACACCACAGCCAAAGCGTTGGCACAA
>QNYO01000037.1 GCA_003978765.1 Hydrogenimonas sp.
TGAATGCATTTAAAATATCATCCATCACACATCTAAATTTACTTAAAATAGACATCATATTTACTCAATTTTTTTAGATTCTAATGTATGCTATTAATAGATAAAATTCCAATATAGAAGGGAAGAAAATGGGAAGATTATTAAAATACCTCTTCAATGGTTCTGATCATAGTATCATTATTGGAACTCCAGATTTTAGTCAAAATAACCAATACAATGATATGATAAATATTGGAAATGATATACGATATGCTATCAAAGAAGTAAACAATAGCTTCCCAGAAGACTCCTCCACAACATATAAGTATAAAATTAGAAGAAAAAACATCAATAATTTATCAATCATCTCTTGCTCCCACGCTCTAGCGTTGGATCAAGGAGTCCATCAGCTACCATTCTAATATATTTAAGTAAAAAGAGCTACTCCACTATTCTGTTGATTTTCTTTCACTATCTTTGGTACAATCTCTTTTTTATTACACTGCAAAACTTCCCTTAAAAACAGAAGATTAAAGCTACTAAGGAGTCATTATATGGGTCTTCCCGTAGGAATCGTCGGCTTGCCGAATGTCGGCAAATCAACCACTTTTAACGCACTTACCAAAGCACAAAATGCTGAATCGGCCAACTACCCTTTCTGTACGATCGAACCAAACAAAGCAGTGGTTCCAGTGCCCGATCCACGTCTTGATGAGTTGGCTAAGATCGTCAACCCCCAACGCGTTCAACACTCAACCATCGATTTTGTCGATATTGCAGGTCTGGTGAAAGGTGCCAGTAAAGGGGAAGGTCTGGGCAACCAATTTTTGAGCAATATCCGTGAAACCGAGATGATTTTACATATGGTTCGATGCTTTGAAGATGGAAATATCACCCACGTTGAAGGAAGTATTGATCCCCTTCGTGATATTGAGATTATCGAAAGTGAATTGATCTTTGCCGATATTCAGCAACTTGAAAAGAAGATCGACCGTCTTGCACGTCAGGCTAAAACGGGTGATAAGAAGGTGCGTGCCCAGCTTGAAATCGCTCAAGAGCTATTGAAACACCTTGAAGAGATCAAGCCTGTTAGTACATTTGATAAGCGTGATGATGAAGACTTTATCGCTCTAAATAAAGAGCTTCGCTTCTTAAGCAACAAACCGATCATTTACGGTGCTAACGTCGATGAAGAGGGTCTGCTTGAAGATAATGAGCATGTCAAAGCGGTCAAGCAACACGCTCAAGAGGTTGGTGCCGATGTCATTAAACTCTGTGCAAAGATTGAAGAAGAGCTGGTTCAGCTTGAAGAAGAAGAGGCAAAAGAGTTTCTAAGCGAACTGGGTATTGAAGAGTCGGGTCTTGACAAAATTATCCGTACAGCATTCAACCGACTTGGACTGATCAGCTACTTTACTGCTGGTGTCAAAGAGGTACGTGCTTGGACAATCCATAAAGGGTGGAAAGCTCCAAAAGCGGCCAGTGTGATCCATAATGACTTCGAAAAAGGGTTTATCCGTGCCGAAGTGATCGCCTATGAAGATTTTATTAAATATGGTGGCGAACAGGGTGCTAAAGAGGCAGGCAAAATGCGTCTTGAGGGTAAAGATTACGTCGTCCAAGATGGCGATGTCATGCACTTTAGATTTAACGTCTAAAAAAGAGTCGCCCACGCAGGCGACTCTCTACAACTATTCGTGAATCCTACCGATTCTCTCTCCAAATCGAACTTTCTTACCACTCGATAGATTAAGCTCTAAAAGATTCGGTTCAGCAAAGACAAGAACGGTTGAACCCATCATAAACATACCAAGCAGGTCACCTTTATTGAGCCAAACCTCTTTATCATCATAGCGATAGAAGCTCGGCTTATATTTATTGGCATTGGTTTGAATACGGTGGTCAAAAGTTATCGTCATTTTCCCCACATTCAAAGCACCCACAAGCACGATAAAGATACGTCTCCCCTGCTCTGTAAAACACTCCACAATCACCCTCTCATTCTCAATAAAGAGATCTTTGGTGCGACGGAGTGATGGCATATTCACGGGATAGAGTTTACCAGGCTGATGTAGAATCGATGCGATACGCAGTTTATAGGGCATGTGGTAGCGGTGGTAATCTCTTGGTGAAAGATAGAAATTGGCATAGGTGCCATTATAGAGGGCTTTCGCCTCTTGTGCATACTGCACAGTCAAGAGTTCATCAATAGAGTAACTCATCCCTTTAATTTGCAGTGCCTTATCCTCTTTTAAAAGACCACACTCTGTCACGAGTGCATCAACAGGTGAGATAAATGCCCCTTGACGATGGTCGATAGGTCGCTCTTTTTTAAGCTCACGGGTAAAGAGCTTGTTGAGTGTCGGATAGGTTGACGGGGGTGCAAACTCTGACATATCCAACCCAAGAAGATTGACATAGGTATGGTTGATAAACGATTGCAAACCGCTTGAAAACTCATGCTCGGCAAAACGACCGAACCATTGCGAAAATCTGTTGGTAATATGTTGCTTAACCATCTATTTTACTCTCTCCAAAGCCTCTTGCATGAGGGTAATGTGGTAATCCTCTTGAAGGTTAATAAAGTTGAAAAATCTCTGAAGCTCTTCATGCTCCACCGCTTCAGCCAACGCACGACACTGCTCTTTTGCTCCCTTCTCCTCTTCGATACCATCTTCCAAAAACTTCTTAAGTGAAGCAAACTGATAGATCTCTTGGGTCACCATGCGAGGAACCGCCAAAATACCCATCTTTGCCATCATTCTTGCAAACGACTTAAGATGGAATTTGGACTCATCGATCAATATCTGAAAAATCTCACTCAACCGCTTATCATTGACGATAGTTTGTGCATAGGAGTAGATGATAATCAGTTCATACTCTTTATAACTCTCTTCAAAGAGAAAGAGGACCAGTGCATCGCGTGACTTCTTCTCAAGTGTCATACCATCGAGTGTGAGTGACTTGCTAAATGCGGTCACCGCTTCACTTCGCTCAAACTCTGCTTGAAGTGTTGAGCGAATATATCGTAAATCGTTTAACATTCTTTGTGCCAATGGGTCACCATTGTCACTCAACTGACTCTCAATCCGTGCCAACGCCTCATCGCAAAAGTGTGCCACTTCGCCTTCTGTTTTAAACGAAAGCCCAATCGCTGGTCGCTCATAACTGTACTCAATCTTTTTATTGACATAGATTGTTTCGACAAAGCGTAAGTGTCGGTAGAGAATTTCAGAGTAGTCATAGAGCTTCTCGCCCCACTCGCGATCATTAACAGCAAATGATGAGAAGAGCAGTTTTAGCCACCCTTCATGCATCGTTACAAATAGACGTTTTTGCATTTAGTTACTCTCCTCTTCGGGCAATGCGCAAGCTTTGCTAATAAAATGGGTTGGAACCAGAGCTTCTGGGTCATTCTGTTTGGCTTCGTAGTGTTCGAGTGCCGCCAAAAAGGCTTCAGCGACCATCTCCGAACATGCCGCCTCTTCTGGTGGCATCTGATCGAGCTTATCAAGCATAATCTGAGCCAACTCACGCCCCTCTTCAATCGAAACCCCTGTGACGGTTTCAGTAAAGATCGACCCTGCAATGATGGTTGTCATACAGGCTTTGGCTTGAAAACGAATCGCCTCGATTGTTCCATCATTGATTTTAAGATAGACAATCACCATCTCACCATTTTGAGGGTTCTTCCCGATACCTTGGGCATCTGCTGCCTCCAGTTTTCCATAATTGCGTGGATTCATCATGTGATCCATCGTAATATCGTAAAGTTCGTCTCGCTCCATTGCCTTCCATTCCATACAATTTGAGGTTACAGTCACATACTGCATAAAAACCTTATAGATGTGGATTATAGCATTTTTGGTATAATCCCCTAAAAATTTTACTCAATAAAAGGGATTCAATGCTGCGTTTCGCACCCAGTCCAACCGGAGATATGCATATTGGTAACCTTCGTGTTGCTATCTTCAACTATATTGTTGCCAAACAGAGAGGTGAACGTTTTATCGTTCGCATCGAGGATACCGATAAAGAGCGCAATATCGAGGGAAAAGATCGAGAGATTCTTGAAATTCTTCAGCTTTTCGGTCTTCATGCCGATGATGTTTACTACCAAAGCCATAATCTCACTGTTCATCAACATATGGCGATCAAACTGCTTGAAGCACGTAAAGCCTTTGCCTGCTTCTGTACCCCTGAAGAGCTTGAAGCAGAGCGTGAAGCGGCCAAAGCATCTAAAAAGGCTTACCGATATAGTGGAAAGTGTGAAGTGTTGAGTGATGCAGAGGTACTTGCCAATGAAAAACCCTTTACCGTCCGTCTTAAAAAGCCAGAAAGTGCCATTGAGTTTAATGACTTGATTAAGGGAAATCAGAGCTTTGCTCCCGATGATATTGACAGCTTTGTCATTATGCGTGCTGATAAGACAGCAACCTATAACTTTGCATGTGCTATTGATGATATGCTTCACGATATTAGCCTTGTCATTCGTGGAGAGGACCATGTAAGCAATACCCCAAAACAGATTCATATCAGAAACCAGCTTGGTTATGACAAAGAGATTGCCTACGCCCACCTTCCAATTATCCTCAATACAGAGGGTAAGAAGATGTCTAAGCGTGATGATGCATCAAGTGTAAAGTGGTTGATTGAAGAGGGGTTCTTGCCTGAAGCGATTGCCAACTATCTGATTCTTTTAGGGAATAAGACCCCTCAAGAGGTCTTTACAATGGAAGAGGCGATTGCATGGTTCGATCTTGCAAACCTCTCCAAAGCGGCGGCAAAATTTGATATTGATAAACTCCGATTCTTAAATCGTGAGCATATGAAGCGAATGGATTCTAAAGAGCTTTCGCGTGCTTTTGGATTTGCAGATGCAGCGATTGGAGAGCTGGTAAAATGTTACCTTGAAGAGGGAAGTACGGTTAAAGAGATTAAGCCAAAGATTGAGGCGATCTTCTCTGCCAAACCTACAGATCATGAGTGGAAAGAGCAGATGGAGAATTTGCGAAATGCCCTCAAAGAGGCACCACTCTTTGAAACATTTGATGAACTCAAAAGCTATCTGATGAAAACAACAGGCTTGAAGGGTAAAAACTTCTTTAAACCGCTACGCCTCCTTTTAACAGGTGCAGAACATGGGCCAGAGCTTTCACAACTCTACCCACACCTTAAATCTTATCTTTTGGAGATTATCAAATGATCCTCTCAACATTTATTCAAGCCATTGCACAGATTCTGCAAATGGTCATTAGTATCTACATTTGGGTGGTTATCATCGCAGCACTTGTGAGTTGGGTACGCCCCGACCCATACAATCCTATCGTACAGACACTCTATCGTCTCACAGAGCCAGTCTATGCGTGGATACGCCGCTATATCCCAACGGTCATTGGTGGCATTGACCTTGCCCCACTGATTGTTATTTTCGGATTGCAGTTTATTCAACTCTTCTTTGTTCGATTGCTCTTTGAACTCTCAATGCGGTTATGAAACGGTTCACTCATAACCCCACCCCATCTGCATTAGATGGGGGATTTCCTCTTCTCATTCTCTTTACACTACTGCTTCTTCCAAGCCTACTCTTTGCCGATATTCGATTAAAAGATTTAGAGGCAATGCCCAAAAGCTATGCCAAAGATTTCTATATTTGGCGATTTTTTGACCAAAATATTACACCTGATGAGGCTGATCAAGCCTTTTATCAGATCAAATCGGTCAACTGGAAACTGATTCGACGTTATGCCAAAAAGACAAAGATGCCCGGCTTTGCAATGGCGGCAAAATGCTATCGTCTTAAACCCTCAGCACTTCCTGCCAAAGATCCTGCATGCAGTGCTATCGCTATCACACCCTATAAATTTACAAAACTCTCACCTGCCCAACGTATCGCACTCATCAAACAGTTAAAAGATTATCCTGATCTCTTTCACTGGATGGAGGTAATGAGTGCCAACCACCCTTTCCAACGCTTGATTCAGAGTAACAATGCCACCTTTTTTACAATCTTTAATCGGTGTGGTCGTACGTGGAGAGCACAATACCTCAACCACCCTATTCCTGCCACACGCCTTAAAGAGCTTAGTCGTGATAAGGCATTTGCACAGAGTGTCAAGCTGATTGTCACCGATCCAAAGTTGACCCATTTGCAAACCTCTCTACTCGGTATTGAGAGCAAAAACCTCAACCATCAAGCCACCTTTTTTCTTGCAATGAATGCCTTAAAGCATAATAGACCTGCATTAGCACAACGCTATTTGCATGAAGCCTATAAAAAGGCGTGGTTACGTTTTGACAAAGATAAAGTACTCTTTTGGCTTGCTATAATCGATCCCAAAGGCAACCATCTTACAGAGTTGTCCAAAAGTTTTGATCTCAATATCTATACCCTCTATGCCCATGAGAAGCTCAAGACACCATGGCCACGCATTGCCACACCCAAATTTCAAAAAACGCAAAGTGACTATAATATCTCTGACCCCTTTGCATGGCTCAAAACCCTCAACGAGATTCATAAAAAAAAGAATCTTGCACTCCTTGAATATAGTAAACGGTTTGCGTACAAACGAACAGAGGGACACTACGGCGTTGTGATGGCTCGTGCATCATTCTATAAAACTCACTACTTCCCCATTCCCTATGAAGAGGCTTATGAAGGATTGAGTATCGATGATAAAGCCCTCATGCTTGCACTCGCACGTCAAGAGAGCCTCTTTATTCCTGCCTCTATCTCACCTTCGTATGCCCTTGGTATGATGCAGATCATGCCATTTTTGGTCAAAGCACTAGCCAAAGAGCGACACGAACCCTTTGATCTTGATGCAATGTTCATTCCTGAAAAAAATATCGCCTATGCCAGAACCCATCTGAAGTATCTTAAACGTTTCCTTTGGCATCCACTCTTTATTGCTTATGCGTACAATGGGGGTATTGGCTTTACCAAACGACTGCTGACAAAGTGGGGAAGCTTTCAAAGAGGTGCGTATGAACCGTGGCTAAGTATGGAGCTTGTTCATTATGATGAGAGCCGACGATATGGCAAGAAGGTACTTGCCAACTATATCGTCTATAAGAAGATTTTAGGAGAGCCTATCGACGTGGCATCGGTCGTTGAAACGTTAACTGAACCGCGCCATACAGATCGATTTCGAAGTCGATTGCTAAATGCTTCGAAGACTGCGGAGGAAAAGTAACCACCCAATATTTACCCCAACGGGTTACACTTGGCATCTGTAGATAGAGTGTATCGTGTCTCTCAACAGGAACAATAGAGGTAGGCTCTGTTCCGTTGAGGGAGATACGGAAGTGCTTCTCAAAGGTTTCTGCCTTTAAATCGCTAATCACACCTACAAAAAAGACAACCCCCTTCTCATAAGGGTACTTTTTAGGAAAGAGTTCATTTAAGAGTGTTGCACTGATTGACGCTTTGGTCTCAAATGAGCGGATAATCTGAGCCTCACGGGTATAGACCAGTGCCTTTTCATAGGTTGTATCGGGTTGAAGCACCTGATAGAGCTTACCTTTTCCACTACATCCAGTCAAAAAGAGAAAACTAAAAAGAGTAATCCATAACGCTTTTTTCACGTGGTATCGCCTTTAATGACAAAGTTGCAAAATTTTAACACACATTCTATTCTTTAAACCTTTTTTGGCTATAATTCTATTAAATTCTAACTGTTACACGAAAATCGATATGCTGATTGTGTAACACTACTTCTTTAAAGTAAGGTAGTCCATTTGAAAAAACGTTTAGCCGTTGCCTTTACTGGTCCCTCAAATAGTGGTAAAACGACGCTTATCGAAAAGATTGCATGTCAATTGATTCAAGAGTATCGCGTTGCGATTGTTAAAAATGATCCCAAAGATAAAGCGATCTTTGATGTCGAAGGTAAAGATAGCTGGAAGTTTTTTCAAACCGGTGCGGAAGTCGTTGTCACATCACCAACACGTACCACCTACTTCTCTCATCGCCAAAAGGGGATTGAAGAGATTATTGCGATGGTCAACGACTTTGACTACCTTCTGGTTGAGGGGCTTAAAACCCTTCCACTACCACGTATTGCCATCTTTCGCAATGCGATTGATGAGAACTATTTCCCCTACTCTGAAGCGATTGCCATTGATGACTCGATCGATCCAAATGATTATCAGATTCCCGAATCCATCGATATTTTAGATCTCAACAATACTGATCAGATTATCGACTGGATCAAAATCCATGCAAAGGTAGTTTAAATGACTCTACAACCGATATTCGACGCCATTGAACGCTCTGCACACCGTATTCGTGATGCAATTACCAACGAAGATCTCTGTTATGCCGATCAGTGCAATGCTACGGGTGATACTCAGCTTAAACTCGATATTCAAAGCGATTTGATTATCGCTGAAGAGTTCTCTAAAATTACGGCAATTAAAGCGATTGCCAGTGAAGAGAAAGAGGAAGCTGAAACCCTGCATGCTGAGGGACGCTATATGATCGCTTACGACCCACTCGATGGTTCAAGCCTCATCGATGTCAACCTGAGTGTCGGCTCTATTTTTGGTATCTATGATGGTGCATTTGAAGCTTCAAAGATGGTTGCAAGTGTCTATGTCGTCTATGGACCGCGTTTAGAGTTGGTAACTGCTTATAAAGGGAGTGTTCGCCACTTCATCTTCCGCCATGGTCGCTTTGATGAGCAAGAGACAATTACGCTCAAAGAGAAAGGGAAACTCAACGCACCAGGTGGTACCCAACAACACTGGCCTGCACACCATAAAGCGATGGTTGATGGACTCTTCAGTGAAGGGTATCGTTTGCGCTACTCTGGTGGTATGGTGCCTGATCTGCATCAAATTCTTCTCAAAGGTGGTGGTCTCTTTAGCTATCCAGGGACTACAGATAAGCCAGAAGGAAAGCTTCGTAAACTCTTTGAAGTCTTCCCTTTTGCATTTGTCTATGAGACAGCGGGTGGTGAAGCGATTAACCATGAGGGGCGTCGATTGCTCGAACTTCCTTGCAACGATCCACATGAGACAACCCCTTGCTTCTTTGGTAGCAAATATGAGATTGCAAAGGTAAAAGAGGCCTATGGCGTCTAACGAAAAAACGCTCGATCAATGGGAGTTGGCACGTGAAGAGGCAAAAGCGAAGCTTCTTGCGTGCCAAAAAGAGCATGGGGTTGAGAGCTGTATGAAGTGCAATAAGATTATTGGATGTCCTATACGAAATGAGTATGTCCAAAAAGTTTATGAGAGTATGAACAAAGGTCAAGGTGGTGGCTTTGAGTTCTAATCTAAAAGTTAAAAACTAAAAATTAGTCCAGTAACTTTTAGTTTTTAACTTTTCACTAAAATAAATAGGGTTTGCGAATGAGCGATACATGTAAAAAAGTCTATATTACTACTCCCATCTATTATGTTAACGATGTACCACATATCGGTCACGCTTATACAACAATTATCGCCGATACGTTGGCACGCTACTCACGTATGGCTGGTATGGATGTCTTCTTTCTCACAGGTACCGATGAGCATGGTCAGAAAATTGAGCAGGCAGCTAAAGCACGTGGCAAAAGTCCACAAGAGTATGCTGATGAGATCTCTGATCGCTTTAAACAACTCTGGGATGAGTTTGAGATCAGCTACGATAAGTTTATCCGTACGACCGATGCCGATCACATGAAAGGTGTCCAGAAAGCCTTTGAAGTGATGTATAACAATGGTGACATCTATAAAGATGTCTATCGTGGTCACTACTGTGTCAGTTGTGAAACCTTCTTTACAGAAACACAGCTGGTCGATGATGAGTTCTGTCCTGAGTGTGGACGCTCAACAACCATCGTTGAAGAGGAGAGCTACTTCTTCCGCCTCTCAAAATATCAGGATAAGCTCCTTGAGTGGTATGAAAGTCATCCAGAATCGATCTTGCCAAAATCGAAGCGTAACGAAGTGATCAACTTTGTTAAAAATGGGCTTGATGATCTCTCCATTACCCGAACCAGTTTTGATTGGGGAGTAAAACTTCCAGAGAGTATCAACGATCCTAAACATGTGATGTATGTTTGGCTTGATGCGTTGATGAACTATGTCACAGCACTCGGTTATGGAGATGATGAAGCGCGTATGGATTACTGGCCAGCGAAAGTCCATCTAATTGGTAAAGATATTCTACGCTTCCACGCGATCTATTGGCCAGCCTTCTTGATGAGTCTTGGTCTCGAACTGCCTCAACATGTTGCCGCGCATGGATGGTGGACACGTAATGGGGAGAAGATGAGTAAATCCAAAGGGAATGTTGTCAATCCAAAAGAGATCGCCGATGCCTACGGTTTAGAGAATTTCCGCTACTTTATGCTCCGTGAAGTTCCATTTGGTCAAGATGGTGACTTTAGTCAACGTGCTTTGATCGACCGTATCAACTCCGATCTTGGTAATGACCTTGGTAACCTCTTAAACCGTATTATCGGTATGAGTGGAAAATATTTTGACTTCAATGTAAAAAGTGATGGTATTAAAACCTATCATGCCGATGAGCTTGCAGAGGTTAACGCCATCCTTGCTAATGTTGAAGAGTATCTTTATGAAATCCAAACCAACCGCTACCTTGAAGAGCTTTGGAAAACATTGCGTATTGCCAATAAAGCGATCGATACAGGTATGCCGTGGACAAAGATGAAGGAAGGCAAAGAGGATGAAGCGATGGCAACGATTGCATTGGTTGCCAACATCCTGGCAAAAGTGGCTGTTCTGCTCCATCCATTCATGCCAAAAACGACACAAAAGCTTGCTAAAGCTCTTGGCTTTGAAGTCAACCATGAGAGCTATGTGAAACTGATCAAGAATAACGAGCTGTTAGAGACCTTTACCATTGAAAAGATTCCACCTCTCTTCCCACGTATTGAAGAGCAGTTGCTTGAGACACCTGCTGTCAAAGAAGAGAAAAAAGAGGAGAAAAAGATTAAAAAGCAAGAGGCAAAAAAAGAGAATAAGAGTGAAGAGAGTGGCGTGAACTTGATTACGATTGATCAATTCTTCCAAACACAACTCAAAGTGGGAACCGTTATTGAGGCAGAAGAGGTTCCAAAGAGTAAGAAGCTCTTGAAACTGCAAGTTGATCTTGGCGAAGAGAAACCACGTCAAATTATTGCAGGGATTAAAGAGTGGTACTCTCCAGAGGATCTTAAAAATACACAAGTGTGTGTTGTTGCTAACCTTAAACCAGCCAAACTGATGGGTATGGTTTCTGAAGGGATGTTGCTTGCAGCCAAAGATGATGAGGGGCTCTGTCTCATTCGCCCTGAAAAACCAAGAAAGCCCGGTAGTGCTATCGGTTAATTGTTCCAATGCGACTTGAAAATGTACTTGCCGTAACGGGCGGCAGGTTGCTCAACGCCCCATCGATCTCTCGATTCGGCACTATTGCTCTGAAACTCAAAAAGGTGACGCGCGGTACCCTCTTTATCGCGCGCTCTCCTGAAGAGATACCAGCCGCCATTGCCAAAGGTGCCTATGGCGTTATTATCGACCAGACTGTTATTCCCAAAGATAAAGAGATTGCTTGGATTCGTGTCGATGATATTACCAGCACCCTTCCAAAACTTCTGCGGCTTTGGTTGATGGTCAACCCAAGAAAGTTTCTCTTCGTTCCCAAACAGGTGATGGAGTTTCTCTATCATATCAGCTTTGACCCTTCTCTGCTCCTTCTTAAAGGGCATAGTGAACAGATGAGTGCCCAAATCTTTGCAAGTGGTAAAAATCAGAGAATTCTCTGTTCAAATGCACGTTTTCTTGAACATATTGGGCTTGATATTGAGACGATTGAAGCAGAGCCTATTCCAGCAGAGATTGTCTCTCATACACTCTTTGAAACCTCATTGATTATCAACGAAAGATACTATGAACGCCTCCCTTTGGTACCATGTATGACGGAGTATCTACGCAAGGCTATTGGCGTGCTTCAAAAACTCAATACCCCATTTACACTCTCTCATCTGGGTTATACCCCCTCTTTTGAGCCATTCTTTGTTAACAAACGAGGCAAACAACTCGATTTTGGAGAGAGTGATCGTGTCGTCATCTTTGCCGATAGTGATCTTCACTGCAGCTGCTTTCAAGGGTTTGAGAAAGTACGATGGACATCGTGTAGTCTTATCATACCAACTCATATTAAGTTTACGTGTGATATAAAATTACCTAAAAATCTCTATGGATCTGTCGATCAACTGGCACAATTGATGCTTACAGAGCTCAAACGCCCCGGCTATCGTATCCTTATTGGAACAGAGAGTAGCCACTTTTTCCATATTATGGAGCGATTGGGTGTGATCGACGATTACCATGCAACCAAAGGACTATTTTAGATGAACAGTACTTCCGAACCATCTTCGTCGGACTTACAGGACTTTTTTCAAAACTACTGGGATCTGATAGCAGGTTTTCTATTTGCTATCAGTGCATTTGCCTTTCATCTTTCTGGCCATCCTTATCTAACAACTCTCTTTGCAGGTCTTGGCATTGCAGCCTTCTCTTTTACTGTCTCTGAAATTGCTGAAATTTTGGCAGACCGTCTGCAAGAGCCCTATGCAAGCTTTGTATTGACATTTAGTGCTGTGGCAGTTGAGATTCTTCTACTCTTTATGATTATGCTAGAGAGTAGCCATGGTACCCATGCTTTAGAGACAGTTAAAGGTGGTATCATCTCGGCTGTTATTGTCGATATGAATGTTCTGCTTGGTATTGCTGTCTTTATTGGAGGGTTACGGTTTAAAGAGCAGGAGCATAATGAGGATACATCAAGCACCTATACAACAATTCTGCTTGTTGCCTCTGTTGCTCTTTTGGTACCGAGTCTGCTTCAATACTCCAAAGAGAGTGAAGAGTCTTTAATGACAGCAAGCTATATCATCGCATTTTTACTGATGATCTACTATATCACCATCTTTATTTTTCAAACCAAAACCCATATTCACTTCTTTAAAGCGACTGCAAGAAGCCGTATCTTCCGCCTCCGACGCAAACGTTTTGATAAAAATGAAGAGGAGCATGAAGAGGATAACTACATCTTTGAAAAGCTTCCCAATGTAACAAACTTTTTTGCTATCTTTGGACTTATTTTTATCATCGGTATTATTGCTGAGATGTTTGCAAGTGAAGGGATGAAGATTGCTAACGAATATGGGATCTCCCCTGCCCTTGCAGGTCTTGTCATTGCTATTATTAGCGTATCGCCTGAACTCTTTACAGCGGTGAAAGCAGCTAAGTCAGATCAGATTCAACGGGTTGTCAATATTGCAATGGGGGCTTCAACTGTCTCCATTCTTTTAACTGTACCTATTTTGATGCTTCTTGCCCCATTTGCTGATATTGAGCTCTCTCTTGACTTCAACGCTCTGCAAATTGGTGCACTCATTTTAACAGTCATTTTGGCGTGGAAAACAACCGATAATGGAGAGACCAACTATGTTGAAGGGATCTCTCATCTGATGTTTTTCCTTGCCTATGCGGTGATTGCCGCCTTCTACCACTAAACTCTATGCCTTGCGGGGAAAACTCCCCGCATTGATTCTAAGGATGTGGTACCTTCACCTTAGAGTTCAAAAGCCAACCAATGACCAACATTGCCACCATCACTGCGACAGTCGGTAGAAGCTGATAGATATATCCCAAATAGACAAGCCAAAGTAAAATAGCACCAAGAGGTGTTGGGACACCCACAAAGAACTTTCCAACCTCTCCCGCCTCTGCATTGATATTAAACTGAATCAAGCGTCTTAGACCACTGATAACATAGTAGATACTCACCATACCACTCAAAATCGCCAATACACCTTCAAGGTGTAGATAGACTGCTTGAAAGATCAAAAAGACAGGAACAAGAACAAAGGAGAGAAAGTCTGCAAAAGAGTCAAGCTGAATACCAAACTCATTGGAGAGTTTATACTTTCTGGCAATTTTGCCATCGAAGATATCGAAAGCACCACCAATCCAAGCAAAGATAATGGCATAGAAGAAGTTACTCTGCGTAATGAGATAAGTGGCAATCAATCCGCAAGTAATGTTTACCATCGTAAAAAGGTTGGCAAGATTGAAGTGAGATTGGGGATTAAAAAGTGCGTTCATCACAATCCTTTGGTATAATAAATACCATATTTTACAAAAAGAAAGCTTCAAATGTCCGATATATTAGATACCATTACAGCAATACATTCACACGAAGAGCGTTATCAAAAGCTCGAACTTCTCTATCGTAATCAAGAGGAGAAGGAGAAGATCGTTCAAGCGATCAATCAACTCTCATGGCGATCTGAGTGTCAGGTTGAGATTAGTTGTGTCGATGAGGGAGAAAACCACGGTTTTGTCTGCATCGAGTTTCACGATGATTATGACAAAGAGGCGGGACCTCTTTTTGATACCCTCTTAGAGAAGTTGGGTATCAGTCGATGCGAATAGCAGACCCTCTACCAATCCAATAGTAGAAAGATTGAGGAGAGGAAGTAGTTGGCGGCGAAGATGGTGACAGCTGAATAGACAACCGCTGTCGTCGTCGCGCGCCCCACACCACGAGCACCCCCTTTTGCAATATACCCCAAATAGGTTCCAATCGAACCAATCAAAAAGCCAAAGACCAATGCTTTTAAAACACCTGTTCCAATATCTGCAAAGAGAAGGTATTGTTGGATCGTATTTTGATACGCCACAGGATTGACTCCAAGTACTTGGGTTGAGATCAGATAAGCACTCATATTTCCCACAAAATCGAAGATAATAACGAGGAGTGGCAAAGAGATGGTTGTTGCCAAAATTCTTGGAATGACCAGATACTTTTTAGAGTCCACTGCAAGGGTTTCAATCGCATCGATCTGTTCCGTTACACGCATCGTTCCAAGCTCTGCTGCCATCGCACTCACCGCACGTGAGATGAGCATCAATGCCGCAAAGACAGGACCAAGTTCTCGTGAAATAGAGACAAAGATCGTATAGCCCATAAAGTTCTCTGCACCAAAGCGGTGAAAGCCGTGGTAGAGCTGTATCGCTTCCACCATCCCTGTAAAGAGTGCTGTCAGAAGAATGACTCCAAGTGTACCAATACCGATACTCTCCATCTGCTGAAAAAACTCCCGCACTCGATAGGGGCGTTTAAAGTAGAGTGGTATCAGACCCACTTGAAACTGTATAAAGCGTCCAAAGTCGGCCATTCTTTGATAGAAGAGTACAAAGGGATGACCAATCCATGCAAAAAAAGTCTCTATCCAACCCATTGCCATGAAGAATCTTTCATTTTTTATCGATATTTTATCCAAATCCGTAACAATCGATGCTGAATATTGAGCTTTTGGGCGTTATAATACTTAACTTCAAACTATTCCAGACGATATTGTCCGAAAGTATTGCGCAAAAGGAGAAAGTATGGCTGTAGAGGCAAAAGATGGGTCACAAGAGTTTGAAAGCTCAGGAGGCAATAAAAAAAGCAGTAATCTCACTTTAACGATTGTTGTTGTTTTACTTCTTATAGTAGTTGCCATCGGTGGTGTTGTGGCCTATTTCATGCTTTCAGAGGATAAGGGACGTGGTAACCAAGCAGCTATGCAACAGGCAAATGTTGCTCAAGGTACCAAACAGCATGCCATGAGTCGATCAGGTGTTGGACCAATGTATCCACTCGATAAATTTACTGTCAACCTCATGAGTGAGAGTGGTCACCGCTATCTTGTTGTCAAAATGAACCTTGAAGAGAGCCATGAAGGATTAACCACAGAGCTTGATCAGAAGTTACCATTGGTTCGTGATATTATTATTTCTGTTCTCTCTTCTAAAACCGTTGATGAAATTTCGACATCAAAAGGTAAAGAGAAGTTGAAGCAAGAGATTATCAATCAACTCAATAAATATCTTGAAAATGGAGAGGTTCGCTACATCTACTTTACGGAGTTCATGATTCAATGATCGGTGTCGATATTGTCGTCATCGATCGTATCGATGCCTCTCTTAAGAAGTTTGGAGATAAATTTCTTCAACGCTATCTTAATATTGATGAGATAGCCCTGGTTAAAAAGCCAGAGACAGCTGCCGGTTTTTGGGCAGCAAAAGAGGCGATTGCCAAAGCACTCGGTACAGGTATTGGTGAAGATGTGAGTTTCCACGATATTGTGATTCAGAAGAGTCAAAAAGGTGCCCCCTCTTTTACGCTTGCACCACATCTCATGGAGCGTTACTCTATCACTTCAACATCGCTCTCCATCGCTCATGATGGAGGCTTTGCGATCGCTGTGGCGGCGATTGAGGTATCAACCGCCTCCAACAAAGTGTAGAAGCTCGATCTTATCTCCCTCTTTGGGAACAAATGACGACCAAGCCTCTTTCTTAACAACTTCCATATTAACAGCAGCTGCCATCACCTTTTCCATAATACCAAGCTTTTCGATCACTTCAGAAAGGGTAATCCCCTCTTGAAAATTTTTCTCTTCTCCATTGACAATAATTTTCATCTTTTATCTCCCTTTTTCATAGTATGAAGCTCATCTGCATAGACCCCACACGCTCCATGAGTCCATGCTAATAGATGGTGTGCCATTGAGAAGTTCCCCTTGATATAGGCAAGCTCACAGGCATTGATCCCATTGGCATTGAGCCGATCTGGATCTGCCCCATGATCAAGGAGAAAATCGACAATGGCAAAATCATTACTATAAGCCGCCTGCTGAAGTGGTGTAATGCCAGCATCATTGGCAAGATTGACATCGGCATCATGCCCAACAAGTGCCATCACAATCTTCAAGCGTCGTTGACTGATGGCATAGTGCAATGGTGTATATCCATGATAATCTTGAATATCGACATCTGCACCATGGTCAAGCAGATAGTTCACTATAGCAAGATTACGTGTCTTGACTGCAATATGCAGTGGTGATATACCAGCTTTCGATTGTGCATCGATATCGCACGAATCATCGGAAACAATCTTTTGAACCGATGCCATATCACTCTTAAAGACCGCTTCATGCAGTGGCTGCCACCCATTGACACGATCACCAAAGAGTAGTGAAACCACAGATAATATGATTATAAGACTCTTCTTCATCGCTCTATTCTAACCAATGTTCTTATGAAACTCAACCAGTTTAAAACGTTCTCCCATCATTGTAGGATCGATTAAGGTTTTGATTTTATTCAACTCTCGCAGATAGAGCGTTTGGTTGCCCAGTTGTGCAAGCTGTTCAAGCAGATCGGGCAAACCATATTCGGTTAATGCTCGAAGTTGCGTCTTATAGGCATGCGTCACAAACCCCTTCTCTTCAAAGGCATCCATCAGATGAGAGAAGTTGACATCGTAGGTAATATCGCTTTGACCAAAGAGTGCTTTACGATCAAGCCCCTCCTCAAAGAGTGGATAGACCTCATGCCCTTTATAGACACGGATAGAAAAGTCGGTACGAGGCTCTTTTTCGCCATAATCGAATGTAGCAAAGACAATCTTTTCAGCACTCTGATAGAGTGATGCAGCAAATGACTCATAGCCACGAGCTACTTCACCTTTGGTTTGTCCATACCGTTCAGCAATGGCAAGCACCTCATCATCTTCACCCTCAAAATGGATCGCATGCTCCTCATCAACAAGTGCAATCTTCTGCTTATAGAGTAGATCACACGGAAAGGCATCAAAAATCTCATTGGCAACGATAAATGCCTCTTGAACACCCACCTGTTCGGGTGTACTGTAGTGTATCAACTCGATAGCATCTCCAAAACGGTGTTGAAAATAGGCTTTTTGTGCCTGCTTCAAACCATCAAACCGCTCAACAATACCAAACTTCATCGTCTCAAGCAGTTCAGGAGCTTCTTGGGCAATCCATTCGATCATATCAGCAAGAAGATACCCTTGGTGGGCACCAATCTCTATCAGATGGAGACGATCCGAAAGCTTTCCTGCTTTGATGAGTGAGATCATATAGTGTGCAATCGTTGCACCAAAAAAGCGACTCGTCGTCACAGCCGTATAGAAATCACCCTCTTTCCCAATCGCTTTAAAGGTTGTGTAGTATCCTTTGGGTCCATAAAGCCAATCTTGCATATAGTCACTGAATCTTTTCATAGCTCTTCTCATAAAGGTCTAATAGAATTAACTGTTTGTCAAGATCAAAGATTTTTTGATCAAGTTGTCGAATCATTTTAGAGTTCTCCATCGTTTGCAGATCATACCCTGTCATCTCTCCTGCATCCACCTTCTCTTTCGTACTTGCCACCAAAGAGGCATAGAGTTGCTCATCCTCTTTGGCTAATGCAATCTTACGATCAATGCGATCAATACGTTTTAAGATGGCATCATACAGATTCTCTGCCTCACGCTCTTTATCCAAAAGAACAACTTTTGAGCGTAGATAGTCTGCTTTGGCAGATTCAATGGTATGATAGGCTGTCACATCAATTGGCAGAGAGATTCTCAACCCATACGAATAGTAAGGGTCATTGGCAGAGGGCAATGAACTTGCAAAAATGGTGCTATACTCATAGGGTTTGGTGTAGCTTGCTTGAAGTGAGAGTGATACCAAATAGCGTGCCCATGTCATAGAGGTAAAGTATGACTTCTGTTGCACCTCCTCTTTGGCACGCATCAGATCGATATGACGATCTAAAAATGCCTCTCTCTGCATCAATCTAAAACGGGGAAGCTTGATATGGTGGGGGTCAAGATCACTTAAACTTCTAAATGTTGCTTCAAGTTGGGCATAACTCTCTTGAAGGGTATAGAGTGTGAGGGTATCTTGATTCTTCTTTAAAATTGCCTGATCTAAAAATCCACTATCAAGATCACCACTTAAAAACTGCTCTTTTTTACGCTCAATATCGAGGCGATCATTTTCGATGAGAAGCTTCTGCTTCTTCATCTGGTATTCGCTCTTTTTTAAATTCAATAGCGTTGCAACCGTTTGCTTAATCAAAGCTCGCTGTTCTGCTTCGATATTTAGATCACCAAGACGATGGGTCGATTTGGCATACTTGATCGCATACCAAATCCCACCACTTTTAAAGATGGGTTGATCGACACTGACAGAGAGAGAACGGTTGGTTAATGTTCTACCAAACTGGTTTGAACGATTGTAACCGTAGCTTACAGTAATTGGGTTGATCCAACTAAATGTTAACTTGCCCCCCTCACTGCGATTTTTGGCACGCTCTAACTGTAGTGTCTGAACTTTCAGTGATGAGAGGAGTCCATCCGCCTCCCCTCCATAAAGAAGAGAAACGGTTAATAGACTACAGCTTAGCCAACGCAGACTCAAACCGTTCAAAGCCAAGTTGCATCTCCTCTTGTGTCATGGTCAAGACAGGTAAGAAGCGTACAGTATTTCTTCCTGCTTTGAGGACAACCACACGCTCATTAAATGCTGCTTGAATAATCTCACCAGCATCTCTGCCCTCTTTAACACGCAATCCACGCATAAATCCGACACCCACCTCTTTTTCAAAAAGGTCTGGATATTTGGTAGCAATCGACTTCAGTCGCTCTTCAAAGAGTGTAAGCATCTGATCAAGCTCACCACTATTTTTATGCTCTTCAAGAATCGCAAGAACTTCAAGTGCCGCACGGGTTGAGAGGTAGTTTCCACCAAAGGTACTGCCATGCTCACCCGTTTTGAGGATCTCTTTATGAGTTGTCATAATTGCCCCGATTGGCACACCGCCACCTAAACCTTTTGCCAAGGTGATAATATCTGGGGTAATTTCGTAAAGGTTACTTGCCAACAACTCACCCATTCGGTAGATACCTGTCTGCACCTCATCAACAATCAAGAGAATATCTCGCTCTTTCAACGCTTTTGCTAAGGCTTGTACTTCAGCTTTATCCATCGGCTGAACACCGCCCTCACCCTGTACAAGCTCAATCATGACTGCAACGGTATGGTCATCAATATGATTATAGATATCAGCAATATCTTTGGCATAGACAAAACCGTCTGGGAATGGACCAAAATAGTTATGCATCGCCTCTTGCCCTGTCGCTTTGAGGGCTGTAATGGTACGTCCATGGAATGAGTGTTCAAGGGTAATAATCTTATACCGTTTTACCTCACCTTCCACTTCGCCATATTTGCGCGCCATCTTAATCGCCCCCTCATTGGCTTCAGCACCACTATTGGCAAAGAAGGTTTTTACATCATACCCACTTAACTCTGCAAGGCGTTTGGCTAAGCGTGCTTGTGGTTCAATCAGATAGAGATTTGAGACATGGATAAGATTTGAGACTTGATCACAAATCGCTTTAGCTAAACGAGGATTTCCGTGACCAACACTACAAACAGCAATACCACTACCAAAATCGACATAGTCGCGACCCTCTTCATCATAGAGTATCGCATTTTCGCCTTTTACGAAATTGACATAGTTTCTTGCATAGGTTTGCAAAACATAGCTTTGATCCATCTCTTGAAGTGTCATCTATATCCTTTCTACTGTAACTTTAACTTCTTGATAACAGGCATTTTTACCCTCAAGGCTCATAATCGGTGGTGTGAGACGATTGACCCCTGGTGTTCCAGCATAGATTACGACCGAATCGGTTCGCAAATCATCAGAAAGCTTGACAGGGAGTTCAACCTCACCATACTCAGAACTAATACGTACGGTTTCTCCCTCTTTAAATCCAAGCTCTGGATGGAGTAATACGTGGTTTTCTCGTCTAAACTGGCTATTGAGAGAGTGTGGACTTTTAGGAGTCAAGAGCCAAAGCCCCTCCTCTTCATCATCAAAATCATCTTCAAACTCTTCAATAAACTCAAAATTTCCACTATCTGTTTCAAAGGACTCTTCATAAGGTATTGTTGTATAGGCAGGCGATTTAAGAAGCTCTCCCTCTTGAACACACTGTTGAAGCATCTGGTCAATATACCACTTCTCATCTTGGAGCCCTTCACACCCCAATGTATCAAAAAGGTATTTGGTCAACTCATACTCACTAATACCAAACTCCGCCTCTTTAATCTTTGGCATCGGTTGAACATACGGATGACCATAACTAAGTCGCAAATCCTCTTTTTCTAAAAAGTCTTTGGCTGGCAAGGCAATCCGTGCTTTGGCACTCGTCTCATTCTCATAAAGACCAAAATAGATCAGGTTTTCGACCCGCTCCATCTCCTCTTCTACTTTTTTCAAACCTGGCATTTGTGCCAATGGATTAGCCCCTTGTACAAGGACTGTCTTAAACCGTCCAAATGGTGCAACCGGTTTGGCTACCTTTTTGGGTGAGAGATGAATCGGTGATTGAAAACCAGCCATTGAGTTGGAAAGAAAGCTGACTCCACAACCTGGTTTTCCAAATGCTCCCATCACCGCTGCCAAGCCATCAATCGCACGAAGTACCTGATCACCAATTGAATACTTTTGTACCCCTGTACCGACAAGGAAAACAGTCTTTTTATTCTGTATCTGATAGAGCAGTTCTCCAAGATCATCAAGGTTGATACCACACTTCTGCAAAGAGACACGGACACGGAAGGTACGTAAGAAGTCGTAATACCACTCCGAATCTTCACACCGCTCTTTCAAAAACTCCTTATCTTCCATATCCTCCATAAACATAAAGCGTGACAAAAGGACTGCCAAATAGAAGTCACTGCGTGGACGAATCTGAATAAAGAGATCAGCCTCTTTGGCAATCTTTGTTCGTACAGGGTCGATGACAATGAGTGTCTTATCTTTTAAGAGTCTCATCATGTGTGGGTCAGTGACAGAGATGTTACGCCCCCACACAATGACCGTCTCTGCTTCAGCAATTGTTTCAGGTGGTAGCATAAGCGACACACCTCGACCCGCTTCAATACCTGCCTGTCCTGCACCATCACAAAGTGACCCTTCAGTCGTCCATCCCCCATAAGCCGCTACAAAGTGTTCGGTAATACTCTGCATAAAACCGACATTACCACTACCACGATAGAGCAAAAAGCTATCTCCCGCACTTTGAATCGCTTCAGCAGTTGCTTTGAGTGCCTCTTCCATCGAGACCTCTTTTCCATCGACTCTTGGCGTGGTAATGCGTTGCGCCTCTTTAATATGGGTATAGAGGTGTGGGCATAAAGCACCTTTGGTAAAAGGGTGTTGTGGCACACCCGCCATCTTCAAACTCTCTGGGTCAACGACCACAGCGCACGCGTCATAACAATCGAGTGGACATGCTGTTGTTTTCATCTAAAAATCTCCTATTTCAAAAACCATTCCCATAGGAATCACGGTCTTTTTCATTTAATCTCTATTTTCATAAGCTTTGAAAAGAGCTGACCAGGATGATCGACAATGATCTCTGCACGATAAGCAGAGATATGGACATCATCCGCCACACGAATCAATTTACTCACCTTCAAATCGGTTACCTTACCATTTAAGTAGATACGTTTATGGGTAAGATCAACAGCTTCATCGGCATCGATATAGATGGTAAGTCGCCCTTTAGAGATATCCATCGCTTTTAGAAGCAGTGTACCAGGATTGACATAATCCCCTTTTCGGACCGCTACCTTATAAATGTAAAGCCCTTTTGCCTTCACTGCCTTCTTCTCAATGCGATCTTTAAGCATCACCAATTGATATTGGGTATCTGCTATCTGTTTTTTGAGTGTTTCGATATTTTGCTGAAGGGTAAGGAGCTGATTTTTTGATGCCACCATTGTGGCAAAGATACGATCTTTTTCAGTTTTCGATTTGGTTTTCAGATCTTTGGTGCGTAGATAGTAGTCGTAATCTCTTTGATAGACTGCTTCACTATTCTTTAGCATCTCTTGGGTGAATGTAAGGCTCTCTTGGAGGCTCTCAAGTGTCTGTTGCAGTGCTTGATACTGTGCGCGATCAACACGATCATCAATCTGAATAATGGTTTGATCATTTGCCACGCTTCCCTCTTGCGTCTCATCAGCCTTAAACACTTGCCCTGCTACTGCCGCTTTAATCACATAGGTCTCTACGGGCTCAAGCTTGGCATAATGCACCTGTGCCAAAAGCCACATTGGTAAAAAGAGGAAGAGTATTGTTCTCATAATCACCCGTTTTTTGATTTGATTTTACAATGAATCACTTAAGAAGGTGCTTTGGAAGAGAGATAGATCAACAATTCAAATTTGTTTAAGTCTAAAAAAGGTTCGATTAGGAAGTACGTTCCAGCAGGATCAACGCTGGAAACTGGTTTGACACTTGGTACAAAACCAGTTGGGTGCGTCGATACTTCTGCTAAAACCTCCTATCTTTAGCTCGCCCCGACGCTCCTTTTCAAGAAGCTCTTCGGTAATCTCATGGCTGTAACAGATAGGAATAATATACCGATTCGTTCGGCACGATTTACAGCGTGGGCGAAATGGTGTTCGCCGCAACTGCTTTCTTGAAGGAATATCGAAAGGATCTTTCATAGCCTACTTTAATATCATCCGTGAATTGAGTGGTTGGACAGGACGATTGTTATTGTGATGCATAATTTTAGCAAACTTTTGAACCTGCTCTTTAGAGATTGTTACAGGCTCTTTGATAACAAACCAGCGTACCCCTTCGGTACATGGTGGGGTTGTGAGTGAGCCATTAAAACGGTAGTAGTCTCTATTTTTAGGCAAAAGCTTCATGACATCTTCAGAAGAGAGTGTAAAGTGGTGCTTCTCTCCAGCATGCTCTGGCATATTTTCCCATACCTTTGCAAGAACTGGATTGGCTTCACCATAGGTAAACATCAGTGCAACAACTGCAAGATTACCATGTTCATCAGCATGAACAAAGTGTGCTTCTAATGGGAAAGATTTACCATCAATGCGGTTTTCGCTTGGTGTATGAAAGTGAAACTGTTTAAGCTCAAACTTTCTTCCATCAATGGTAATAGAGCTTCCTGGTACCAGATCCACCTGTTCAGTATGACCATTATCGACAACATCTTTTGCACTGGTATGGTAATCAAACTGAATCGCTGGTAATTTCGTTTCAAAAGCACTCTTTGTACGAATATCGATTGGAGACTGATTCTTTCCAATCAAACACATTTGATAATCTTTTGAAAGCTCTCCCCAGTGTTCTGGACCACCGTGACCACTATACCCCCAATGAATTGTATGCTCTTGAGCCATAACCAATGTTGCCGCAACAGCACTTCCAATCAAAAGTGATACAACCTTTTTCATCATTAAATCCTTACAGGGTAAAATTTCGCAAACATTATAAAGTTAGTATTATTAAATAAGTATTATTTGATAAATAATATCTAAGAATTGTTCTAAAATTTAGAACAACCAGTTCAAA
>QNYO01000060.1 GCA_003978765.1 Hydrogenimonas sp.
AAAACGTGAAAGCAACACACTCGGTTAATTACTTGTCCAAGCTGTTGCCTGGGAGAGTGTTTCACTCGCGACAGTTATCAACTTACGCACTTGTTGTGTACAATTTTGGTAATGATGACTGCACATTTTTGTAACGGTACCAAGCCGATGCCCCAGTGTGATTGGCTCCTCTATTTGGCTGTATTGCAAAGAATTACAACCTGTTGAATAGTTAAATATCTTGTTTGACAATCATGAAAAAGCCAAATTTCATTTTTTTCTAACCAGTTAATGAATTTTTCGATTTTTTTAGAGTTTGAAAGATCTGTTTGATGTAATTTTTTTGCTATCTCTTGAATGACTTTTGCATGGCTTTTAAAACGTTCTTTCTCTCCGTCCTCAGCCAATTCTCTAACAAAAGTCATATGTGAAATAACCTGCTCTATAGGATTTCTTAAGATAGTTATGGTTTTTCTTTTTTCAATATCTAACTTATTTTTTGCTATAGGAAATTGAATATGTCCAGAGTAGCACTCAAAGTTTTGTAGTTCTTCAATATCTTTTTCATTATGTAAATTCTTTTTGACTTCAATATGATCTATAAAGCTATTAAACTGATATGAAAGAAACTTATTAAAAAAATTACCAGCAGTTTTTGGAATATGTAGATAGAAGAATTTATCCATTCTTTACCTTTTGACGAGTTTTTAAAGCAAAATCTTCTGTTTCTAGTGTTAAGTTTATATTATAATATTTGTCGTTATTTAGAGTATTATGGTATTTGTTTTTCATAAATAAAACTTCTTTTTGAAATCTTTCTCTTTTTTCTGGTGTATCTTCTGGCCCTCGGCTGATCGATTCATGATGATAAGCTTCAGCATAAGGTGTCCATAGGTTACGGTATCCTTTTTGTTGGACTTTTAGACACAAATCGACATCATTAAAAGCAACTTTAAGATGCTCTTCATCAAGTCCACCAACTTCAAGATAGACCGACTTTCTCATGACTAAACAGGCTGCGGTAACAGCAGAGTAGTTTTGGATAATTTTAAGTCGTGAAAAATATCCATGGTGCTCTTTAGGAAAATATTTGTGGGAGTGTCCTGCAACACCACCGATACCTAACACAACACCGGCATGTTGGATGGTATCGTTTCCATAGTAAAGTTTGGCACCAACTACACCAATTTCTGGGCGTATAGCATGTTGTACCATTTCTGTCAGCCACATTCCTGAAATGATCTCAATATCATTATTGATAAGACCAATAATTTCACCTTTGGCATGTTGTACGGCAAAGTTATTAATGGCTGAATAATTGAAAGGTCTATTATACTTGAGTATTCTTAGATTTTGATTGTATTTTCTCTCAATAAGACGAAAATATTGGAGTGTTTTTGGGTCAGTTGACTGATTATCGATAATTATGATTTCATAATTAGGGTAAGTGGTTTTTTCGATGATACTTTCGATACATGTACGTAAAATATCATACCCATCTTTGGTTGGAATAATAAGTGATACGAGAGGAGAATGAGAATGGTTTGTCGTAGATGGATGGGATTGAATATTTTTATAGATATTTTGATTGAGCGGTGAGTGGTGGATATATGGTTCGATCTGCTCTTTAATCTCAATGCCTGGAATAGGGTAGGTGGGTTTGTAGGTATTGGGGAGTAGCCCTTCTAAAATGACAACATCTTGACCCTTTTCATCAAAATAGTCTTGCAAAGCTTTGATACCTGCTTGGGTTGTATAGTTCTTTGCATCGGGGGTTAGGGCTGTTGAGTTTGTCGTAGCGCGCCAATGGTAAAGAATTTTTGGAATGTGGATAATCTCATGATCGTTAATAAAGTGTAGGCTTCTAAGGATAAGGTCATAATCTTGACTTCCCTCAACCCCTTTTCTAAACCCTCCAATTTTATCGATGATCGTTTTGTCAATGGCACATAAATGGGTGATATAGTTTTGAGAAAAAAACATGTCAGGATTCCAGTCTGACTTAAAATGTGGGGTGTGACGCTTATCATTTTCATCAACCTTATCTTCATCCGAGTAGATGAGCTTTGCTTCAGGTTTCTCATTGATGGTGCGTGCAATCTCATAGAGTGCATGGGGTGGTAGCATATCATCATGATCTAAAAAGGTGACCCACGTGCCATGGCTGATCTCTAAGGCACTATTGGAAGCTATGGAGATATGACCATTCTCTTTACGATAAACAACTTTAATGCGTCGATCTTTTTTTTCGAATTTACGCAAGACTTTAAGGGTCTCTTCATTGGTTGAGGCATCATCGGCTATACAGAGCTCCCAATGTGGATAGGTTTGGTTTATGACAGATGTAATGGCTTTAGTAAGATACTCTTTTTGTGTATTGAAAGTGGGCATAATAATAGAGATAAGTGGATAGTGTTTGAGTGGTTGTGTCGATGAGATTGTATTGGTTTCAAACTCTTTGACCCATGTTTCATACGATGATGGAGACTCTTCATTAAGAAGAGTCTCTGGCCGTACTTTTCTATACTCATTTTCGAGCCTAATATACATTCCATCAAAACCATGTTTTTTATATCTGGCATAAGACTTTTTGAATATTCTTAAGGGATCTTTTCCCCTCTTTAAATCGTGCCAAGCAACTGTTAAAAATTTACCGATCATGTTGCTCCTAACCTAAAACGCTCTTAACACAACAGCAGCACCAACGGCGATTTGATAGATAATTTGTGTAATATCTTTGGTGATCTGTAGATCTTTTGTATCGGGTTTTCCAAGTACAAGAATTGAGTCACCTGGTAAAATTTTTGGTGCTTCTGTTCCAAAGGTTGTTGCATCATAGTTAATGACTTTCCCATTTTGTCGAATGACCAAAATATTCTCTTTATCTGCTCTAAAGTTATAGCCACCAACAGACTCTAAATAGTCATTAAGATCTAACCCTTCGACATAAGTTTGGGCACCAGGTAGTTTAACCTCTCCTTGAATGGTTACAATATCACTCTTTTTAGGGATATAAATCGTATCTTGATCCTCTAAAACAATGCGATTGAGATCACTTTTATCGTTTAGATAAACCCGTCCTTTGGGTTCAACCTTTTTGGCTCTTTCAATAAAGTTGAGAACAAGCTGTGCTTCTTGCTTTCGAATCAGCGCCTCTTGTGGTGTGGCTGAACCTGTTGTTAAAACCATCGCCTCTAAATCTCTTAATTGTGAGTCGATCAACTGTTTTTGCAATTTGGCAACACTCTTTCTAAAGAGTTGTACAGCATCTTTATTTGAGAGAGGGCTAAAAGAGATCTTCTCAAGTGCTTCTTGGAGTGTTGTCCCTTTGGGAATAACCATCTTATGTGCACTTAAATGTTCACCTTCAATATTGATTTCAATCATATAGGCATGGTGATCAGGAATAAATTCCACTTCATCACCACTTTGGATAATAAAATTTTTATGTTTGTATAAAGAGAGTTTTTGAACCATTTTTTTATGATTCTTTTGCCATCGTGAAACAATCACATTGGTTGCTGTCTCATTGGGAATTGCTAGTTTGCTCAGTGTTTCAAGTGTAATGGTTGGCGTTGTCAACTCAAAACGATAGGGGCGTTTGACATCACCTTGAACAGAGACATAATATTGAATACTATCGACAAAGATAACATCCCCATTTTTAAATTGAAAAAACTCTAATGAGCCATTCAAGAGAAAGTCATAAAGATCGATGGTTTTGAGGCGTTGATTATCACGTAAGATGGTGATTGACCGAAAACTTCCATCTTTAAGATGAATCCCTTTGGCTTTATCTAAAAATTGGATAATTAAATCCGAGGAGAGGCCTTCGTAGAGTCCAGGTTTATTGACACTACCTGTGACAAAGACAGAGACAGGTTGGTAGTTATCTAAGTTTGCATAGACAAAAACATTTTGTTTATAGACATTTTCAACAGCCTTCTTGATGAGTTGACTGATCTCTTCATTTTTGGCACCAAGAAGATGGATGGTTCCAACTTTTGGAATAAAGATATTTCCTTGTGTATCGACTGTGACTTTAATATCTGCTTCGTATGCACCCCAAAACTTGATACTAATCACATCGCCGATATTGATACGATAGGTAGGGTTATACTTGTATTGTCGTATATTGGAAAAACTTCCATTAAAGAGATTCTCGCCAAAGACTTTGGTTGTTGCAGAGTGATGGATGGTTGTATTGACTTCATCATCTGGCATACCATTAAGTGCGATATCAACTGCAAAGAGTTGACTGGTGAGAAAAACTATTAAGAAAAAGAGTTTAGACATCGATTTGGCCTCCGATAGATGGTTGGATAGGTAGTGGGTTCAAAGCTCTTCTCCTCTCTTAATCAAAATGTTCTCGAATAATGGCTTCAATGAGTGAAACAATGCCATAAAGCAAACTCATAAGTAAGAGTAGGGTTAAGAGTGCTTTGCCCTTTTGAGGATAGCTGTACCCTTCAGAAAGATAGGGCTTGGTGAGTACCAAAAGCATTTTAGCATTTTTATGAAGCTCTGCTTTGATCGTTTCAAGTTGTAAGAGCGACTGCTTGTAGAGTTCTTTATTAAACTCAACCAAATTTTTTAGTCGCTCATACTCAAAAATGTAACTGTTGAGTGCTTGGACTTTAGGATCTGTTAAACTATGTTTAATTCTTTTAAGTGTTTTTTCGATCTCTTCGATCTCATGTTTTAACCGAATAATCTCAAAATTCTTTTCATTCATATAGTTTCTAAGTTCATTAAGTTTAGCCCTCTTTTCAACCAAACTTGCTTCAAGGTTTGCAACAATGGAGTATTGGGTTTGAGCATCTTGTGTTGGATCTAAAAGGGTATGGGTACTCTGAAACTTTTCTAACGCTTGAATCGATGCTTCAAGTTTGGCTTTATTGGTCTCAACCTGTTTGGTAATAAAAGAGAGCTGTCTTTGGGAGATATCTCTATTATAGAGGTTGATCTTTTGGTTAGCATCTTGAATTAATTGCTCAACGATCGCTTTGGCTGTTTGAGGATCTGTATGTAAAAAGCCAATATTTAAAATACCAGATATTTCATCATAAAAAATCTGTAAACGAGAGCGGTAGAGTGCTAAAAAGTCCTCTTTGGTTGACCACTTATATAATCGATCAGCAATATCGATATGATCACTACTATAATGCTCTTTAAGATGAAACATCTTATCAAGTTTTTGAAGTTCATCATAGGAGTTGAGGTAGGTTTCAACAATTTTTGAATCTTGCATGGTATTGGATGTACCAGAGACAAAGAGAGATAATCCAAAATCACTCTTTTGATTGTCGAGGTTTTTTACAATCACTGAAGCATTGGATTCATAAAGTTCAGATTTAATAAAGAGTATAAAGGTGGCAATCAGAAGAAAAAGGGTTAAAAAAATGGCTTGCTTGATTCGTGTATAGTGCATATTTCGTATCCTATTGGTTAATTCGGTTATACTCTTTGATCGCATCTTCGATATTATCAAAGTAGTGCATTGTGCCATTATGCACAACAACCCCTGCATCACAGAGCTCTCTTAGTGTTGGCATGGCATGGCTTACAAGTAAGATATTGCTCTTCTCAATCTTTTTCATGAGAGCTTTTTTTGATTTATCTTTAAAATGTTTGTCACCGACCGATAAGGTTTCATCGATTAAAAGGTAGTCAAAGTCAAAGGCTAAGCTTAGACCAAAACTAAGGCGTGATCGCATACCACTTGAGTAGGTCTTGATAGGCATATCGAAATATTTTCCTAATTCGCTAAACTCTTGTACAAATGCAATGGCTTCTTGAATCTCTTCTTGCGATTTACCAAAAATACGGCAGACGAACTTGACATTTTGACGTCCTGTCATGCTTCCTTGAAAACCACCTGCCAATCCCATAGGCCAAGAGAACTTCTTATCTGAATAGATACGTCCGGAGTTTGGGAAGTCGATCCCGCCAAGCATGCGTAACAGAGTTGATTTTCCTGCACCATTGCGTCCTAAAATACCGAGATTAACCCCTTCTGGTATGGTAAGTGTGGTATTTTTTAGAATATACCGTTTCTCATTTTTGACTTTAAAATATTTTGTTACATTCTCTAAAACTATCATGACATCACAATCTTCTGTTCAGATCTTTTATAGAGCCAAAGTCCAAAATAGAGGGGGATTAGAGTCCAAAATGTCATATAGGTAAAATCGACATAGGTTGTCTCTAGCTCAGGAAAGTAGCTTCCGTGAATCAGTTCAATAAAGTGAATAACAGGATTCAAAAGGATAAAATCGCGTGCAATAGGAGGGAGAGACTCAACCGTATAAAAGAGTGCAGAGACAAACATCAGTGGCATAAAGATTAGTCGTATAATTTTTGCAAAGTTTTCATAAAATGTCGCAAGTACGGCAAAGAGTATGCCTAAGCTAAAGCCAAAGAGTGCGATCCATAAGAAGCCTAAAATCACCATGTTAAGGTCTTTAACCTCTAAATCGAATCCAAAATAGAGACCAATACATAAAAAAATGGTGGTTGCAACACTTGTAATCAAAACTTCTATAATAGTACGAGCGACAAGTGTATCAAAAGGCTTTACCTGTTTATAGACAAAGAGTCCTTTGTTGGCTTTAAAAGCATCCATCGAACGTAAGGTAATATGTTTAAATAGATCATAGGCTAAGAATCCTGTAGCTAAAAATACAGGATAGTCGATACCAGGCATCGAACCGCCAAAAAGAAGAGCTTTAATCGAAGCAAAAACGATAATCTGTGCCATCGGATCGACAATTGCCCAAAGGTAGCCCAACTTTTGTGAACCAAAACGTGTCTGTATCTCTCTTAGAACAAGGGCATGGACAACAGCTTTAAAGATGGTAAACGACGCTCTTTTCAAATCTTTTCTTTAAAAATAGATGTTTTTATGAATCTTTCAATCGATGTAAGGAGAAGTATTCTATCGGAACTTCGCTAAGTGATGGATTAACTCAACATACAAAAGGATAAGTCTTTTTAACACTCATGATTTCGTAAAAAAGTATCTTCAAAATGAACTATTGAATAAGTATTACAGTGTTTTTTTGTTCATAAGACGATAAATTTCTTCAATTTTAAGATTAGAGATATTGCTATATATCTATTCGTGGTTTTTTACTTCTATTATCTATGAAGATCATTAACAATAGTTTATCGACATGATTTTTCAAGTTTAAGCTTTTATTAGATAAAATTTATTGCTTTATAACTTTAAATGCTCAATTTTTCGTTGACTATACCTGAAGAATAGAGTATCATATATCATATCGAATCATATTAATAAATTATATTGGTTAATATATGTCATATTAATCAAGAATGTGAAATGGTTAGAAAAGGGAGATAGATGCAGAGTCATGATAAGTATTATGGTAAAGGTGGTATATTAAAGGATTCAGCACAAGAGATACTTATTAATACAGCATACAAATATGATACTCAAGAGTATGATTTTTTACTTAAAGAACTGAATTACGTTGATTTAGCCTATGCTATTATGTTAATAGAGCAAAATATTATTCCTGAAAATGATGGAAAAGTACTTTTGAAAGGCTTGCTTCAAGTTAAAGAGTCTATAGACTCTGGGCAATTTGATAAAGAGTCTATCTTAGGAGATATCTATAATCTGAAAACTGCAATGTTAGAAGAGAAGATTGGTGATATTGCTGGATGGATACATATTGGAAGAGCCCGTCGTGAAGCAATCAATATGGCATTCTTAATGCATACCAAAAAAGATATTTTAGATCTTTTGCGTGTGCTTACACGGCTGATTCAAGAGATTGTCAAAAAAGCCAAAGAGTCTATAGATGTTGTAATGCCTGATTATACATATCTTCAACATGCACAGCCTACACGATTTTCACACTATATTTTAACGTTTGTATATCCTATGTTAAGAGATATTGAACGTTTATTACAATGTTATGATCATTTTGATTGCTCTCCTGGTGGATCTGGAAGTGTGAATGGAACAACACTTCCTATTGATCGAGAAAGGTTGAAAGTCTTACTGAAGTTTTCTCATATTGCATACCATACAAGAGATGCGATGTGGCAAGTCGATATACCTATAGAAGCGGCCTCTTCCATTACAATGATGATGACAAATATTTCTCGTTTTACTGAAGAGTTACTTATTTGGAATAGTACAGAGTTTAATTTGGTTCAGTTCCCAGACTCTTTATGTCGAGCAAGTGTCATTATGCCTCAAAAGCGGAATCCATATCCACTTGCCTATATCCGTGGAATTGCTGGAAAAACTATAGGTCTCGTTTCAAACTTTGCATCTTATGGTAAAGTGATCTCTGGAAGTCCAGATAATCGTATTTTTATCTATGCAGATCTTCCTAATGCATTAAAAATGTGTAACGGTGCTTTAACACTTTTTACAACAGTGATTCATGATATGCAAATTAATGATCAACAGATGAGAAAATATGCAGAGGATGATTTTATATATGCTACAGATTTAGCAGACTATTTATCATATCACTTCTCTATCCCATATAAACAGTCACATAAAGTTGTTGGTAAAGTTATTCGCACTCTTATCGAATCTCATGCCCATCCAAGTGATATTACCGTACAACTTTTAAATGATGCTTTAATTGATATTGTTGGACACTCTATTGATATAGATGATCAAACACTTGCAAAAATTATTAATTTAGATCGTATGCTTGATGCACGTAAAACACCAGGAGCTGCATCACAGAAAGAGGTAGAGTTGATGATTGACTCTATTGAAAGCTCTCTTGAAGAGTATAACAATAAAATTGAATCAAAAATAAACGCTTTAAACTATGATGATTTAATTGAACTGGCAAAGAAAAGGAGTCAATCATTATGAAAAATTTGTTCGAACTACCTGAACGTTCTCCAAAGCCTCGTCCATATGGCTTAACAATGGTGCTTGATAATGGCTACGGATTGGATTATATTAAAGATGTTTTAGATTTAAATGCACATCTTGTTGACTATGTCAAAATTGGATGGGGTACATCGATTGTGACATCAAAGTTAGAAGAGAAGATAGCGTTATATCATAGTTTTGATATTCCATTATCTTTTGGTGGTACACTCTTTGAACTTGCTGTTTTACAGAAAAAGGTTGATGCATTACCTGATAAGCTTTTTGAAGCAAAGATTGATATTGTTGAAATTTCAGATGGATCGATTGAATTGACACAGAAAGAAAAAATTGGTTATATCGAAAAGTTCACAAATTTAGGCTTTAAAGTTGTATCTGAAGTCGGTAGTAAAGATGATAATGTTGTGATTTCTCCTAAAAAGTGGGTAGAACAAATGACAAGAGAGTTAGAAGCTGGTGCATGGAAAGTGATTGCAGAAGGAAGAGAATCTGGAACTTCAGGACTCTATCGTAAATCTCATGAGATTAGAACAGGATTGGTTGAAGAGATTGTTGACTCTTTACCGATAGAAAAAATTATTTGGGAAGCTCCTTTAAAAACACATCAGGCATGGTTTATTAAACAGTTTGGTTGTAATGTCAACTTAGGTAATATTGCTATGGATCAAGTGATAGCATTAGAAACTCTTCGACTCGGTTTACGTAGTGATACTTTAACGTTTTTTCATGGAGAAGAAGCCATTGTATAAAGTACTTATTCGTGCTGATGCCTCTACACAAATTGGTGCAGGACATATTATGCGAGACTTAGTGCTTGCAAAACAGTTTAGAGATGCACAAGTCTCTTTTGCTACGAGAAATTTGGATGGTAACCTTGATGAACATATCAAAAAGAGTGGTTTTGATGTGATTACACTAAAAAGTAGTGCAATAGATGAGCTGGTGACAGTGATTCAAGAGAATGGTTTTGATGAACTTGTTATAGATCACTATGATATAGGTTATCAAGAAGAGAGATATATTAAAGAAAAAACTGGTATTAAAATCTTTGTGATTGATGATACATATCAACAGCATGAGTGCGATATTCTACTAAATCATAATGTGTGTGCGGATCAGACACGATATTACGATCTTGTTCCTAAGTATTGTGAAATTCGTTGTGGGAAAGAGTTTACTCTCTTAAGAGAAGAGTTTTATCAGGTTAAAAAAGAGCCAAAAGAGAAAAATAGTGATGGACTATTTCATATTTTCATAGGTATGGGAGGAACCGATCCTAAGAATATAACAACAAAACTTTTAGATCTTTTAGAAGATATCCCCAATCTTCAGATCGATGTTGTTACAACACATCTTAATAGGAATATTCATCAGTTACAACAATATGCTTTAAGATTAAAAAATTGTCACGTGCATATTAACTGTGACTATATTGCAAAGTTAATCTACCATGCTGATCTTGCAATTGTAACACCAAGTGTGATTGTAAACGAAGTCCTTTTTTTGGAAACACCATTTTTAGCAATAAAAACAGTAGATAATCAAAATGAGATGTATCATTATCTTAAAAAGAATGGCTATCTGATTTTTGATGAGTTTGATAAAACAGAACTGAAAAACACCATACAATCAATTGTAAAGGAAAGCAATGTACTTAATATCAGCAGCCGGTAGTGGTGGTACAAATCGTCTTGTAGAGTCATGCAAAAGTGACTTTATTGGAATGACAGCAGATAAATATAAGATTCATACATCTGTCTTATCTACAAATTATCTTGTTCCTATGGCAGTTGAGGAAGAAGCATATGTAGAAGCTGTGAATAGAATCTCTAAGCAACATGGTATTGAGCTTTTTATACCAAATTCAGACTCTGAAGTCTTTACAACAACAAAATATATTGAACACATTGGTGTTAAAACATTTTTGCCAGATCATGAATTGGTACGTGCTACATTTGATAAGTGGGATTTCTATCTTGCTGCTAAAAAAGCTGGTGTGGAAGTGGCTGAAACTTTTCATATTACATCTGAAAAAGAGATTGAAAAGGCGTTTGAATCACTTGAACAAAGGCCTTTATGGTGTAGAGTAAAAAGTGGTTCAGGCTCTCGTTATACATCAAAAGTTCTTAGTGTGGAAGATGCAAAACACTATATCCGTCATCAACTTCTCTTAAATAGTTTACCAGATGATGAATTTTTAATTAGTGAGTATCTGCCAGGTGATGATATTGCTGTGATGACAATTTGGAAAGATGGTCATATTAAAATGTGCAAAATGGCTAAGCGAACACGCTATTTTAAAAAAGCGGGAGAGTCTCCTCCGAGTGTATTAGAGAGCTTTTTTGATCCAAAGATAGAATCTTTTGTGATTGAGAGTATTCAAAAGTTAACATCATCTGCAAATGGTGTATTGAATGTTGATATCAAGTGTCGAGAAGATGGAACGCCTGTTGTTACAGAGATTAATGCAGGACGTTTTTATTACAATATGCAACTTTTTAATAGTGGAAATTTTCACGCCTTCGAGATTTTTCTTAAGCTAGCAGAGGGAGAGGATTTGGCTTATTGTACAGAGGATCCTGAGGTGATCTTTATTCGAGAACAGGATAATGAACCATATATTATTCCAAAGCATTTATTAAAGTGATAATGTTTTTTGTTTTCTCGGCTATTTTTTGAAAGCCGAGAAACTATATATAAATCTTTGATTAATAAGAGTTGACAAGGGATCGTATGAAATTATCATCAGAGTTTTTAATTGATGGGAAAACAGTAGGTTTAAATACCCCTCCTTACATTATTGCTGAAATGTCTGCAAACCATTGTGGTGATGAAGTGAAAGCAAAAGAGATTATTTCAGCAGCAAAAGAGTGTGGTGTTGATGCTATTAAGCTTCAGACATATAAAGCCGAAACATTGACATTAAATCATAAATCAGATTTCTTCTATATTGATCAAGGGCCTTGGGCTGGACAATATATGTATGATCTTTACCAACAAGGGGAGCTTGATTGGGATATTCAAGCACGTCTTTTTGAGTATGCAAGAGAGATTGGCTTAACCATTTTTTCTTCACCATTTGATGCAACATCTGTCGATTTTTTGGAGAGTGTAGATTGTGTCGCATATAAGATAGCCAGTCCAGAGATTATTGATCTTCCACTAATCAAAAAGGTGGCACGTACAGGTAAGCCGATGATTATTTCAACAGGTAATGCGACAGTGAGTGATATCCATATTGCGGTAGAGACAGCACTGCAACAAGGTTGTTCTGATATTGCTCTGCTTAAGTGTACATCAACCTATCCAGCACCTCCATCATCGATTAACCTTAAGACAATTGAACATATGAAAGAGATGTTTCATACTCCTGTGGGATTATCGGACCATACTATGGGGATTGCTGTTCCATTAGGCTCTATAGCACTGGGTGCAACAATTATTGAGAAACATTTTATCTTAGATAGAAATGATGAGAGTATTGATAACTTCTTTTCTGCAACACCTGATGAGATGAAGGCACTGGTTGATGGTGCAAAAGATGTCTATGCTGCAATTGGTCACGTCTCTTATCCTACAATCTCACCGCAAGCGAAAAAATCGATTATTGTGGTTGAGGATATTTCTGTAGGAGAGTGTTTTAATGAACATAATATTAAAGTTTTACGTCCTGGTGGTGGATTAGAACCTAAATATTATGATCAGATTATTGGTAGAACAGCTGTTAAAGATCTTAAACGAGGAGATGTCATAACAATGGAGGATATAGGCTCTTATAAAATTTAATTAATTTTTATAGAAAATTTTTAATAATGCTTTACTCTCTGTTAAAGTATTTGCAAAGATCGATATTATTCTTTAGGTTTTAGTTTTGAGTTATAATGTTAGGAAAAACTTCTAAGGAAAAAGATTGGCAAAAGTACCATGCACGCATTGTCACTTGGAGTTTGATGCATCGGTGATGATTACCGAAGAGGAAGGTGGTGAAACACGCTACTTTTGCTGTAAAGGGTGTCAAGGGATTTTTCACCTCTTACGCTCTGAGGGGTTGGACTCTTTTTACGATAAGTTGGGCAAAAATCATCTCGAACCCCCTAAAGAGATGGGAGATGATCTGCATAAGTTTGATCTTGATGGGTTTAGAAAGAAGTATGTGGTCGAACGCTCTGATGGATTGAATGAGATCTATCTGATTATTGAGGGGATTCACTGTAGTGCATGTGTTTGGCTCAATGAGAAGGTTCTACACCAAACAGCAGGGGTGATTGAAGCAACCATCAACTACACAACCAACAAAGCCCATGTGGTTTGGGATCCTGAAGAGATCAAGCTCTCAAAGATTATCGAAAAGATTCGTGCCATTGGCTATAACGCCTATCCGTATGATCCAAAACTTCAAGAGGAGCATGCCAATAGAGCACGCCGTGATTATTATAGTCGTCTTTTGGTCGCCATCTTTGCAACAATGAATATTATGTGGATCGCCGTAGCACAATATACAGGCATGTTTACAGGGATGCAACGTGATATTAAGACCGTTTTAAATGTGGCAGAGTGGGTCTTGGCAACACCAACCCTCTTTTATAGTGGATGGGTCTTCTTCCGTGGGGCATGGTTTGGGCTTAAAAATCGCTTTGTCAATATGGATTTGCTTGTCTCAGCAGGTGCTTCACTGGCATATATCTACTCCATTTGGGCAATGGTGACGGGTAAGGGTGAGGTCTATTTCGATTCGGTAACGATGATTATCACCTTTGTCTTGGCTGGTAAATATCTGGAGGTTTTGAGTAAGAAGCGGGCAGCCGATACGATGGATGCACTCTCCAATGCCTTACCCACAGAGGTCACTGTGATTGAAAATGGCGAAAAGGTGATGGTGGCTGTCGAAGAGGTTCAGCCGGGTGACATCATTGAAGTACGTCCTGGTGAGAAGGTGGCAATCGATGGTGTGGTGGTTGCTGGTGAGGGGAGCTTTGATGAGAGTTCTTTGACAGGTGAGAGTGAACCGATCTATAAGCGTGTGGGTGATGAGATTGTGAGTGGAAGTGTTGCGATTGATGGGGTGGTGCGTTATGAAGCGACAAAAGATTACGGCTCATCGATGTTGACAACACTGGTAGGACTCTTAGAAGAGTCTTTGACCAAAAAACCGAAGATTGAACAGCTTGCCAATGAAATATCGGGGTGGTTTTCTCTAACGATTCTTTCACTAGCACTTTTAACATTCATTGGTTGGCTTTGGATGACGGGTGAGTTTGAACGGGCATTGGTGGTTGCCATTTCTGTCATTGTTATTGCCTGTCCATGTGCCTTGGGGCTTGCTACACCTGTGGCAACACTGATTGGGATCAATCTTGCAGCACGGCGGGGTGTTCTGTTTAAAGAGGCAGCCTTTATTGAGACAATGGCAAAAGCAGATCTATTGGTGCTTGATAAGACAGGTACGATTACCGAAGGTCAACCCCATGTGGTCAATGCCAAAACCTACGATTCGTATGACCCCAATCTACTCTATGCACTGGTGACAAGCTCAACACATCCTGTCAGTCAAGGGATTGTACGTTACCTCAAAACACACCATGAAGATTTAAAAACCGTACCATTAGAGCGTGTTAAACAGGTACAAGCACGTGGTATGGTGGCTGAGTATGAGGGGCATCAGCTGATAGGTGGTAATGCCCAAATGATGCGAGAGTATGGGATAGAGGTTACAGAAGAGAGTGCTTATACCCTCTTTCTTTTTGCCATCGATGGAAAGGTTGTCGCACGCTTTGATTTGCGCGATCTTCCAAAAGAGGGGGCTAAAAAGGCGATTGCAGAGATTCGTAAACAGGGGATTGAGATTGTGATGTTGACGGGCGATAATGAAAAGTCAGCAGAGCGTGTGGCAAAAGAGGTTGGTATTGATCAGTTCCAAGCGAGTCTGCTTCCTGAAGAGAAGGCAGAGATGATTGACCGCTTTCATGCTGAAGGGCGTGTTGTTGTGATGGCAGGTGATGGAATTAATGATGCCCTGGCTCTTTCTAAAAGTGATATCGCTATTGCGATGGGAAGTGGTTCTGATGTGGCATTGGAGGTGAGTGATGTAGTCTTACTTGATGATCGCATTACCTCACTGCGTGATGCCTTTTTGATTAGCCGTCGCACCTTTAAGTTTGTCAAACAAAATCTTGCTCTCTCCATCATCTATAACTCGATTACAATTCCATTGGCGATTGCTGGGTATGTGATTCCATTGGTTGCAGCACTCTCAATGAGTCTAAGTTCATTGATGGTTGTGGGGAACTCTTTACGAATTAAGCGTGGATTTAAGTAGAGAGTCACTCTATCAACATGGGTAGAAATTATTGGTTAATTTTAAGACAAATGACAATCTCTATTTGATAGCATAGAGACAAAATAAAGTCTTATGATTGAAAGGTTGATAATGAAACAGATCGATATGAATTCAGAAGAGTTCTTGGCAGAGCTTGAGAAGACAAAGAAGTTTACTGATAAGGTGATTAACCAGTTTGGGTGGGTTTATAATCCAAATGATGATGTCAATGAGGGTGTCATTATGGGATTGGCACGCAATAAGTTACTCTATGGTAAGCGTTTTTGTCCTTGCTTTATGGTTGTTGAGGATGATAACGGTAAGTTTAAGAGTGCTGATGATCGTATCTGCCCATGTAAACCTGCCATCGAAAAAGAGATTCCTGAAGAGGGAAAATGCCACTGCGGTATCTTCTGTACACCAGAATATGCCCAAACACATGAGTTTTAAATAGGGGTTTTTTGAATGGTTGTACATATTGTCATGTTCCATTTTAAAGAGGAGAATAAAGAGGAGAATATCGCCAAAGTTAAAGGGATGCTTGAAGCTTTGGTCGATAAGATTGAACCTCTTAAATCGATGGAAGTTGGTGTCGATTTTCTCCACTCGGAGCGTTCCATGGATTTGGTTTTGACATCAACATTTGATGATAAAGAGGGGCTCGAAGCCTATCGTATCCACCCCGCTCATCAAGAGGTCGTTGCTTTCATTAAAGAGGTGACGATTGAGAGTCGTGTGGTGGATTATGAAAAAGGTTGTTAAGTGAGTTCTGGTATTCTTGCCATGATGCTCGGTGTCTCAACACTGCTTGGGGCACTGGGGCTTTTTGCACTGCTTTGGGGACATAAGAGTGGGCAGTTTGAAGATAAACATAAATTTCTTGATGGTGCCCTGTATGATGGTGAAGAAGAGCTCAAAGATGCTATTTTAATGGAAAAAAAGCGTAAAGAGGCAATCTCTCGAAAATCACAGGTAGCAAAATCTACAATCGATGAAAGACGACACGATAAACGGGTGATGCCCGATTAATCTGCACGAATTATCTGCATGCTATAATACTATTTCTACTTTTAGGTTTTATCAATGCGTAAAGCACTCTTTTTAGATCGTGATGGAGTGATCAATATTGATCACGGGTATGTGAGTCACATCGAAGATTTCGAATTTGTCGATGGTATTTTAGACTTTATTAAAGAGGCACAGGCAAGAGGCTATTTGTTAGTTATTGTCACCAACCAATCAGGTATTGGGCGTGGGTACTACACGTCAGAGGATTTTGAGCGTCTTACGGCATGGATGCTTGAGAAGATGCGTCAAGCAGGTATTACCATTGATCGTGAACATGTCTTTCACTGTCCTCATGATCCCGATGAAGGGTGCGATTGCCGTAAGCCGATGCCAGGCATGTTGATCGAAGCTGCCAAACGCTTTAAGATTGATCTGAAGAACTCATGGATGATTGGTGATAAGCCAAGCGATATTGAGGCAGGAAAACGGGCAGGGGTAGGACATACCTATTTGACAGAGAAGAATCGAAAACTTGAAGTGGACATTATTGAATGACCAAGAGTAGTGCCAAACTTTTTCAATGTATTAAAAATGCTGTTTTAAGAGGTAAAGTTGTTTGGCAAAAACATGCTTTACAGAGGATGATTGAGAGAGGCATCTCTCGTAAAGAGGTTAAAAAAGGTATTATGAATGGGAAAGTGATTGAAAACTATTTTGATGATAAACCTTTTCCAAGTCTTTTAGTCGCGTATCTTGAAGATCTTAAGCCATTACATATTGTTGTGTCCTATTCTGAGGAAGAAGAGAAGTGTTATGTTATAACTGCATATAGACCTGGTAGAAACCACTTTGAAGATGATTTATGCACTAGGAGAATACAATGAATCAAAACGATGGGCATTGTCCAATTTGTTATGGATTAAAGTCTTCTGGTACTACAACATTTACAGTCGATTTAGGATTTGGTATTGTTGTAGTGAGAGATGTCCCTGCAACCATTTGTGAACAGTGTGGTGCAGAGTGGATAGAAGATGAAATTGCAGAAAAACTTGAAGAGATTGTTCAAGATGCTAAAGAGAAACATACTATGATAGAAGTGGCAACGTTTGCGGACTTAAAAAAAGCAAGTTAGGAGATTAGAAATTGGATTTTAACGGCAAAACAATACTCATTACAGGTGGTGCAGGGTTTATCGGCTCAAACTTGGCCTTTTACTTTCAAGAGAATTTCCCCGATGCAAAAGTGGTTGTCTTTGATCTCTTTCGTACAGGTGAGACATTCTCGAATGGGAATTTAAGAAGTTTTGGACATTACAAAAATCTCAAAGGGTTTACGGGTGAGATTATTGCCGGAGATATTACAAAAAAAGAGGATCTTGAGCGGTTAAGAGACTTCAAATTTGATGTGATCTTCCATGAAGCGGCGATTAGTGATACAACCGTTTATGATCAAAAGATTATGATGGAGACCAATCTCAATGCCTTTAAAGATCTTTTAAAGATGGCAAAAGAGATGGGGTCGGCAATGGTCTATGCCAGTTCAGGGGCAACCTATGGCAATGCACCAGCACCGCAGACCGTGGGACGTGAAGATCCAGCCAATATCTATGGATTTAGCAAATTGGCGATGGACCACTTGGCCTATGAGTGGATGAAAAAGAGCGATCTACCAATTGTTGGGCTTCGCTACTTTAATGTCTATGGTCCACGAGAGTTTTTCAAAAATAAGACTGCTTCTATGGTACTACAGTTTGGGCATCAGATTCTTGCAGGTAACAATCCAAGACTCTTTGAAGGCTCGGACAAGATTTTGCGTGACTTTATCTATATTGATGATGTGATTCAAGCCAATATCAAAGCCTGTACACCCAAAAAGAGTGGTGTCTATAATGTTGGAACAGTGAAGGCAAGAAGTTTTCAAGATATTGTTGACATTCTACAAAAAGAGCTTGGAACCAATTTGGCATGTGAATATATTCCTAACCCCTATATTGGGCAGTACCAATTCTTTACGCAAGCCGATATTGAACCTACCAAAGAGTTTTTAGGGTATGACCCTGAAGTTACTTTAGAAGAGGGGATTAAACGCTATCTTCCTGAAATTAAGCGTCTCTTTGAAGAGGAAGTGAGGGGAAATTGAAGATGGAAGATGGAAAATTGAGGATGGGGGATGCGTAAGTATCAGAGTTTAAAACCCTCAGTGCTTGTGGTTGGTGACTTGATGATTGACCACTATCTTTGGGGAAAGACCGACCGTATCTCGCCAGAAGCCCCTGTACCTGTTATTGATGTTCAGCGTGAGAGTGAAGTGCTTGGTGGGGCAGGCAATGTTGTGAATAACTTGATCGCTTTGGGTGCCCATGTGAGTGTTGCTTCAGCGATTGGTGAGGATGAAAATGGCAGACGGCTGGCTGTGATGCTGAAGTCATTGGGGGTCAAAACCGATGCACTGATTGCTGAACCGACACGTAAAACGACACGAAAGAGTCGGGTCATTGCCTCCCATCAGCAGGTGGTTCGTTTCGACTATGAGACACGTCAAGATATTTCAGAAGCAACCGAAGAGAAGATTCTTGCTTCGATTGAACGACAGCTCTTTGTCACCGATATTATTCTCCTTTCAGACTATGGAAAAGGGGTCTTGACACCTCGTTTAACCCAACAGATTATTCAGTTGGCAGATCGTCAAGGGGTGAAAGTCCTTGTGGACCCTAAAGGAAAGGATTATAGTAAGTATCGTGGAGCAACGCTTGTAACGCCAAATAAAAAAGAGGCGAGTGAAGCGACGGGGATAGAGATTGTCGATCATGAATCACTCAAAAAAGCGGGCTTTCAGCTCAAAAATGGGCTTGATCTTGAGATGGCGATGATTACGCTCTCTGAAGAGGGTATGGCGATTTTTGATGAGACAATGCGTACCATTCCGACAGTGGCACGAGAGGTTTATGATGTCACAGGAGCTGGTGATACCGTCCTTTCTACACTGGGGTTTGTGTTAGCGGCTGGAGGGGATATTGATGAAGCGGCACGTATCGCCAATGCTGCTGCCGCTGTGGTTGTGGGGAAACTTGGGAGTGCAACCGCTTCATGGGATGAGATTATCAGTTATGAAGCGACACTGCATGAATCGACAACCGAACACCGCATCAAGAGTCGTGACGCATTGGCACAGAGTATCAAACGCTTGAAAGAAGAGGGCAAACGGATTGTCTTTACCAATGGCTGTTTTGACATTTTGCACTTGGGGCATGTGAAGTATCTTGAAAAGGCGAAAAGTTTTGGTGATGTGTTGATTGTAGGAGTTAATTCTGATGCATCAGTTAAACGCCTTAAAGGGGAGAGTCGTCCTGTTAACCCCGAATATGATCGTGCCTATCTGCTTGCGGCACTCGATGCGGTCGATTTTGTTACGATTTTTGATGAAGATACCCCGTATGAGCTGATTAAGATGGTAAAACCCGATGTACTTGTGAAAGGTGGGGACTATCGGGGTAAAGAGGTTGTTGGCAGTGATATTGCCAAAGAGGTACGACTCGTCGATTTTGTCGATGGGAAGAGTACCACCAAAATTATAGAAAAAATTAACGATAAAGGAGCTTTATGCTAAAAAAATTGATGATGACAGCGGCATTGACCGCACTACCACTGATGGCACAAAATAGTGCTGAGATTAATCTTAACTCGTACGATATTGAGCTTGCGACAGAGTATCAGTTGGGTCAGAGTTTTGACTATAACGGTAATGCAAGCCAAAACTATCTTCGTGTTAGCTACCTATATAGCGGTGAGAGTGAAACCCGCAGTGAAGATTTGGTTGAAATCGGCTATCTTGCAACCGGTACATTGGGTGATATGAGTGCCCTTCGTTTTGGTATTGGGATTAAAGCGGCATTGGCAGAGGATTTTGTCGCAGCACCTTTGGGAGTGACACTCAATTATCAGTTGCCTATCAATTGGCCAGTCAATGTTGGGGGAGCTTTTTATGTGGCACCCAATCCACTCGTCTTTTCAGATGGAAAAGGCTATACAGGGTATCGTGTCGGTATCTCTTCGCAAGTGATTCCTAATGCGACAATTTATGCAGGGTATCGTGATATTGACCTCAAATATAAAGATGATCGTAAAAACTTCAATGACGGATGGTATGTTGGTGTCCGTTTCTACTTTTAAGGAGTTGTGATGTTACGGGTGATTGAGCGGGAGCTTGAAGCGCATCGAGAAACCCTTGAAGCGGTGATTGATGGGCTTCAGCACTTTATCTATACCGCAGGTGTGATTGCAACAGAAACCCTTGAAGCGGGGCATAAAATCTTGCTTTGTGGGAATGGTGGAAGTGCCGCTGATGCCCAGCATATTGCTGCGGAGCTGACAGGACGTTATAAGATTGAGCGCAAAGGGCTTCCGGCAATCGCCTTGACAACAGATACCTCTGCTTTGACAGCGATAGGAAATGACTATGGGTATGAGCATGTCTTTGCAAGACAGTTAGAGGCTCTTGCCCAAAAAGGGGATCTGCTGATTGCTATCTCTACCAGTGGCAACAGCCAAAATGTCCTCTATGCTCTTGAAAAAGCGAAAGAGATAGGGTGTCGAACGGTTGGGCTGAGTGGTAAAGGTGGTGGAAAGATGAGCGATCTTTGTGACATCAATATCGTTGTTCCTTCGGATGATACGGCACGTATTCAGGAGATGCATATTATGATCGGGCATATTTTATGCCAGTTGATCGATAATGAGTATCGATAATCTCTTTCAACTTAGAAGGGCGTAATGCCCTTCTATGACTGTTTTATAAGATGGTGAACTGCTTCAATAACCTCTTGTGATGTAATCTCTTTCATACAGGCATGGGTCTTAATCGGACAGGTCCGTTTCATACATGGTGCACACTCTAAATCGTGACGGACGATGAGACTTTTTGGATTCATCCATTGGCATGTCTCTTGATGTTTGGTTGGACCAAAGATGGCAACCGTAGGGATTTGGTAAGCAGCAGCAATATGCATCGGACCACTATCACCTGTGATGAAGAGATCAAGCCCCCCAATGGTACTACAAAGCTCTGGAATCGTTGTCTTTCCTGCAAGGTTGGTGACATTTTTGACACCCTTTTCACGTACCATTCTCTCGATATCGCCTGCAATATCCTTCTCTGAAGGTCCACCAAAGATGATGATGTCAAATTGGTCAGCAAGTGCTGTAGCCACTTCAGCAAACTTTTCGGGATACCACCGTTTGGCACTTCCATAGGTTGCACCAGGGTTGATGCCAAGTGTCGCTTTTTCAAAGGTTTTGATAGGCCAAGGGAGTGTGAGTTTTCCTGGTTCATCCGATTTACCCGTGATATGGTTGATAAAGGCTTGGTACTTTTGAACCTGATGGGTCGTTGATGGTGTGTTAGAAAGGGCTTTTTTGTTATAAAGGTATCTCTCTTTTGAGTCAGTGAGCTTTAAAAGTAGTTTAGAGTAGAAGTGGCTTCGGAAACTAATAGCAAGATCGTGTGGACCAATTGTTTTGGCTAGTTGGTAAACTTTCCATGGGCGAAAACCACCCGACTTTGTATGATCCACCCATACATGCTGGATACGTGGATGGGATTTAAGGGCTTCGGTGCTTACATAGGAACCAAGCAGTGTCACTTCTGCAGTCGGATAGGCTTTGAAAAGGTTTTCGAGTGCTGGGGTGGTCATCACCGTATCGCCAAGCCACGTGGGGAGTTCGATAAGGATCTTCATTTGACCAGTTGATAATGTTTTTTACTCAATTCCAACCCAAAGAGATCTTCAAGCCTCTTCATCCAACGATGTTTCTTCTCTTTACGGGTCAAAATATGGTTAGGGTCGGCTTGAAAAACACCTTCTGCTTGAGGAAGCCAATCTTGTACCACTTTGGGGTGTGTCCCTTTGAACTCTCGAATGATAGAGCCATCAATCTGTGAATAGTCGATCGGTTTATGGTTCTTATTCCAATACTTTTGAACCTTTTGGCTTTTGAGATTCATCTGCTCTTCACTGCGAACCCATCCATAGTGGTACATGGTGGCACCGGTCAGTGCGGCTTTGGGGTAGCGTCCAATCTTATTTTTTTCCAAAACCAACCAAAAGAGACCATCAGGAGCATAACTTCGGATAGAGTTTTTGATAATACGGGCTTCTCTACGATACCAGCCAGGTGAGTCAAGATAGCTGTTGGCATTCCCATAGAAGTGGATATAGTCAAAAACGAGTGCTTCCACACGATCATCATGGTGGTAACGCTTCATCGCATCAACAATTTTATCCAAATCATTCTCATGTACCACTTCATCGGCTTCGAGATAGAATGCCCAATCCCCACTACAATTAAATTGTGCAATCATCTTTTGCTGACCATAGACATAGCCACGATCTTTCATATTCTCATTCCATTGGGTATGAATGATGCGAATTTTAGGGTCGTTGATGGCTTGAATCATCGCTTCGGTCTCATCTTCACAAGGTCCAAGTGCAATCACAAACTCATCGACAATAGGAAGAATTGATTGGATCGATTGGACAAAGGGGTAGCCAAGCACTTGTCCATTTCGTAAGAATGTAAAGCCACTGACTTTCAAGGGGTCTCCTTCTGATTTTTCTGATGTAGTTCTATGAGTTTTGCATATTTAAGGTAAGAAGCTGTTGACTTGGCAATACAGATCGTGAGACCATCAAGCCCTTCAAGAAATCCACCTTTGATAAAGAAGAATTTAATAAAAGAGAAAAGACCATGTGAAAAAGGTGCAAATGGTGATACTGTTTTACCCTCTTTGAAGAGCTCTTGTGCCGACCAGCTTGAGTAACTATTGAGTTTTGCAACCATCTCTTCAATAGAGTCATAGGTGTAGTGAATAATATGGGCATTGAGTTGTTGGAAGTTTTCAGATGCAATTTTTGAGTGGACCTTGACCGGTTTAAAGTCGGTTTTGGTTTTGTTAAAGAGGCGTCGAACATAGTCGGGGTACCATCCAGCATGACGAATCCATCGACCATTAAGAAAGTTTTTGCGTTTGAACTCAAATGCATCGTATGGTGTGGTATCAAGGTCAAGATTTTGAATGGTATTGACCATATCGTGATCAAGATGTTCATCTGCATCAAGGTTTAAAACCCAATCATGTTGACAATATTGTAAGCCGATACTTCGTTGTGGACCATCACCAAGGAATTTCTGCTCGATGACTGTGGCCCCATGTGCCTTTGCAATTTCAACGGTATTATCTTTGCTGAATGAGTCAACCACAACAATATCGTCACATACTTGTTTAAGAGAGTTGATACATTTACCAATATTTTTCTCTTCATTGTATGTGATAATGAAAATCCACCAGTTATTGATTCCTGCGATACTATGCCATAATCCCAAGTATTATTAGCTTGAGT
>QNYO01000065.1 GCA_003978765.1 Hydrogenimonas sp.
ACGATGGTTACCACACCCACCAATACCTGCACATACCCCTTCAGGATGTTGAAGGCGTACACTCTCACCAATACCATCACAATCACCAAAGGTAAAGAGATCCCACCCAATCTGTGTTTCAACACCCTCTGGGGTGATAGCACGCAAGGCACTCCCTTCAGCATCCACGACATAGAGCGTCTCATCTAACCAATCTAAATCGGTTGGTTGGGCAAAAAGTGCCTCCATCATCGCTCCATCACGCAACCCTTCCGCACCAATACCTGCTAATACAACAAGATTACTTCCATCATAGTTTACCTGCCAAATTTGATGCGATCCAGCCACAGCAATCTGCAATCCCTCATGATTACCTGTCACGCCCCATGGTGAACGCAAACCATCTACCAAAACACTCTTCTCACCCGTTTCAAGGTCAACGTTAATAATAGCTCCAGCCAATCGGTCGGCTACATAGAGTATCCCATCTTTAACAAAGAGACCTTGTGGCTCCTTAAACCCCTCTATCGTTTGAAGCCGTTTCCCTTCAAGGGTACAGATATGCACACATCCGCACCCAATATCACTCAAAAAGAGCGTCTCATCGGTGGCATAAACTTTTGAAAAAGCGGTTGAGAGAGGTTGTGGCTTAGATAAAGCAGATGATTCATGCGATAAAGCATAGTCACCACAATAACGTTCAAAAGCTTCAAGCAGTTTTGCCACCACACCTTCACCGCTACTTCGTACCACTTCATAACCATCAGGGGATACCAAAACCAATGTTGGCCAGGCTCTTACACCATACGCATCCCAAAGCTTGCCGTCGGCATCATTAAGAACAGGATGGTCGATAGCGTACCGTAGGATAAGCTCTTCAATCCAACCATCCTCTCTCTCTTTATCAAACTTACCCGTATGGATACCGACAACCACCAATCCCTCTGGAAGCTCGGTACGCTTAAGCTCCTCAAGCACATGGAGACAGTTAATACACCCACCCGTAAAAAAGTGTAACAGTACAAAGCAACCATGCGTAAAGGTTTCGATGGTCTGCTCTGATGAAATAGGCTTGCGCCCTCCTATTGAGGGGGCATGTACAATAAATTTTCTCTTTTCTCTCTTCATAATGAGCCAATTATAATATAATTTGCAAAAAATTCTGGAGTGACGATTGAAACGTATTCTTATTACCAACGATGATGGTTTTGAATCGGCTGGGCTTCATGCCCTTGTTGAGGCACTACGCCCTCTTGGACACATCACTGTCGTTGCACCAACACTGGAGAAATCGGCGTGTGGTCACAGCCTCACCCTCACACGTCCACTTCGATTTGTCGAAATAGATGATGACTTTTTTAAACTCGATGACGGCACACCGACCGATTGTGTCTATCTCAGTAAATATGCCCTATTTGATGAGAAGTGCTTGCCCGACTTGGTTGTCAGCGGTATCAACAAAGGGGCAAATATGGGTGAAGATATTACCTACAGTGGTACAGCAAGTGCGGCAATGGAGGCAGTTTTACAAGGAATTCCAGGGGTTGCTATTAGCCAAGTCTGCCGAGGTGGTTGTCAAAATATCGATGCACTGGGGTTTGAGCTGGCAAAAGAGGTGGCATACACCATCTGTAAAAAGATTCTTGAAGAGGGGTTCCCTTTGGGTGAACGCCGTTTTCTCAATATCAATGTTCCCCCTGTTCCACCAAAAGAGTGCAAAGGGTACAAAATTACCAAAGCGGGCTATCGCCTCTATGGCAACGATGCACAACTCCACCGCAATCCACGAGGTGAGGAGTACTACTGGATTGGACTCCATCCACTCCAATGGATTCCCGATGAGAAGCAACTCTGTGACTTTGAAGCCATTAAAGAGGATTATGTCTCAATTACCCCAATTCAGCTCGATATGACCAGTTATGAGGATATTGAGCCTCTTAAAGGGTGGCTATGAAGTTTGAACGATGCCGTATGTTGATGGGTGAAGATTTTGAGAAACTTCGCCATGCTAAGATCCTTTTGCTGGGTGTTGGTGGGGTTGGTAGTTTCTGCCTGGACTGTCTCATACGCAGTGGTGTTGAGGATGTCACGATTGTCGATTTCGATACCTATGATATCACCAATCAAAATCGCCAGATCGGTAGTGACAAAGTGGGTGCCGTGAAAGTGGATCGTCTGGCAGAACTCTATCCGAGCGTCACACCGATTCAAGCTAAGATTGATACGGAATGGATCGAAACATTTGATTTTGAACCGTATGATCTGGTACTTGATGCCATCGATGACATCCGTGCCAAAATTGCGTTGGCACATAAAGTATGGCCTAAACTGATCAGCTCTACAGGCAGTGCAAGAAAGCTCGATCCCACCAAAATCGAGATTGCCTCAATCTGGAAAACCCACGGTGATCCATTTGCAAGAAAGATTCGCTATGAACTCAAAAAGAGTGGCTTTAAAGGCAACTACCCTGCCCTTTTTAGTCCAGAAGAACCCAAATGTAAAACCAAAGGAAGTTTTGTCGGTGTCACAGGTGCCTTTGGACTTGCGATGTGTTCAATGGCTGTTCAAAAGATTTTATCACGATAGATCATTAGAACCAAAAGCGTAACCCTACAACAAAACGGCTCGTTTCGATGCCCCCATATTTTTTCTTTGTATTCCCATAGGTGTTGGCATACTCAACACCGATATAGGGGGCAAACTCTCGAACAAACTCATACCGCAGGCGAAGCCCTGTGGTCAGTGATGCGATGCCTCCACCCACTCCCAATGTAGGAATCGCATGATGGTAGGCTTCTACCTCTATACGGGGGGTTAAAATAAGCTTTTGGGTGAGTAGTGCTTCATACTCAAAGTCAAAATTGACCCCAACATTATCATCGGCAACTTTCAGACGTATCCGTGTATCAATAAAGTAGGGAGCCAACCCCTGTAGAGCCACAACACCCCATGTTTTGCTTTGAGCCCCTACCTTATCATATTCGACACCCCCTTGAACATCCCAAAAGGGTGCTATCGCACGACTATAGATCAGCTCACTCTGACTCTCTGTCTCTTCAGAGGTACTCTCCCCTTCACTATAGATATAAAACTTCTCAAAATCTTTTCCTACATAGGCTGACATATCCCATGTTACGGGTCGGTCTCCAACAGTCTGCACTTCAAGACGATCCATCAAGAGTGTTGCACGCCAAGGATCATCATTCATCTCAGCCCAAAGTAGCGTTGTTGCAAGTAGAATAAGCCATAACCGTTTCATCACACCACCTCCACTTTACGAAACATCCCCAGCATATGGTAGAGCATATGACAGTGAAAAGCCCACACCCCTTTGGCATCAGCTGTGACACGATAACTGATCTTACTACCCGGTTGCACCAAAATGGTATGCTTACGAACAAGGGCATTCTCATCACCTGTCTCAAGGTCACTCCACATACCATGCAGATGCATCGGGTGATTCATCATGGTATCATTGATAAAGGTGATACGTATGCGTTCACCATAACAGAATCGCAGTGGCTCGGCATGGGCATAGGTAATTCCATTGATCGACCAGACAAAACGCTCCATATTGCCCGTAAGATGGAGAATAATCTCACGGTCGGGCTTAGGATCATCTGCTGTGGAGTAGTAGTTCTTTAAATCGGCATAGGTCAAGACCCGTCGCCCATTCTCTCGCAATCCTACCCCTGGGTCATCGAGTCGATAGCGGGGATCCTTAGCACGCATTGTGGTTCCAGCATCCCACTCTATTGGAAGGGGTGTGATAGGGTATGATTTCTCCTCGTGCATCGGCTTCATATCGTGCTTCATTGCCATAGTGCCATGGTCCATCATCATAGTGTGATCGCCACTTTTCCAATCCCCCATCCCCATATCTGCCATGATTAAGGGTTGCGGTCTATCAACTTTGGGACGTGGGGCTTTCAGTGTATGGTTGGGTGCCAATGTTCCTGCCACAAACCCCGACCTATCGATACTTTGGGCAAAGATGGCATAGGCGCGATTGTCAGGCTCTACAATCACATCATAGCTCTCTGCCACACCGATACGAAACTCATCTACCTCAACAGATTGGATAAGATTACCATCGGCTGAAACCACACGCATCTTCAATCCAGGAATACGAACATCAAAAATTGTCATCGCCGACTGGTTAATAAAGCGAAGCCGTACCCTCTCATTGGTCTTAAAAATAGCACGCCAATCATCGGCATCAGTCATCCCATTCATCAAAAAGGTGTAGGTGTAGGCAGTAATATCAGAAAGGTCACGGTCACTCATACGCATCTGATTCCACATATTACGCCGTTTGAGTGCCTCTACCAATCCGTATGCCTTCACTTCACTCAAAAAGTCGCCAAGGGTACGTTGGTTAAAGTTGTAGTAATCACTCTGAATTTTGAGTTTACGGAAGATATTTTCAGGCTTCTCATCACTCCAATCTGAAAGAGCAATCACATAGTCACGGTCATAAGAGAAGGGTTCAGGCGATTTTGGGGTAATAACCAATGTTCCATGCAAGCCTGTCTGCTCTTGAAAGCCACTATGGGAGTGGTACCAAAATGTTCCACTCTGTTGCACTTTAAAACGGTAAGTGAAGGTTTCGCCCGGTGCAATACCAGGAAAGCTAATATCAGGAACTCCATCCATCTGATAGGGAAGTATGATACCATGCCAATGGATAGAGCTGGTGACAGGAAGATTATTGGTCACATGTATCGTCACCTCATCCCCCTCTTGCCACTTCAGTGTAGGGGCTGGCAACATCCCATTAATCGTTGTTGCAATGGTAGGTGTTCCTGTAATATTGACGACTGTCTCTTCAATCGTAAGATGAAACTCTGTGCCTTCAAGCACCTCATGGGCTCTTCGCTCTCCCAATTTAGTCGGCTCATCTGCCCACAGTGATGGTGAGGTATGGAGTAAAATAGCCGATGCAACACCTGTTTTAATGAAGTCTCGTCTTGAAAGATTGCTCATCGCACCACCCTTATACATTTCTTTTAAGTATAGGGTGGTTTCGTGGAGAAGATGTGGAAGAGGAGATGACTAAAGAGCAGCCCCTTTTAGCTCTTTAATAATCTCAAATTGACGATGCATAACAAATGGAGCAACCACCTCATTAATATGTTGATTGGTATCTAAAACAATATCGACCTTCACACGCTCCTCAATTCTGCGTATCTTAATAATACGCCCAATCAAGACAACATTCTCTTCATGATCATCCCAATGGAGTGTTGTCTCAATCTCTACCCGATCATCACGTACAAAGTCAAGCATATATTTGAGTGTTACAGAGAGTGAATCGACTGACAAAGTTTGGATATTACACTCAACCTGTGTCTTACCCTTTCGTAACAGTGCTGAGAGTGGTGGATCGAGTTGAACATAGATATATTTGCGATCGAGTGGAGAGGAGAAGACAGGCTCAAAATCTCCCAAACAGACCCACGACTCTTCTGGGCTCATATCGTGAACAATTGCCTTAAAGTGAGGCTTTGTTTCTGTTTTGATATAAACTTCACACCCCTTATGTAAAGCATTCAGTGCAATCGTACGCAATCGTACCCAAATACGATCATCTTCAATTTTTAAGATTCGTGCTTTTGAGTCGATGGGTACTTCAAAGTAGTAGGCCACCACCTCTAAAAGCTGTTTGGTATCATAAAGGAGTTGACAATGCTCTAAGAAGTTTTTCACAGCACTTGCAATACGCCGTGCCTCATCAAGAAGGCGACGATCATCCATAATGGTATCACCACCATACTCAACAATCTCGCGAATGACACTATCCCCTCGATTTAAAAGCGATTGAACATCATCATTGGGTTGGCATGAGATAATCGCAATATTTCCTTTTGCATACTCCAATTCACTATAATCGACCGCATGGAGTTCATGAAGAATCTTCTGTGCTAATAACTCTGCTTGTGTATAGCTCTCAAACTCTCCTAAAAGTGCAAAACGGTTACCATCAATCCGTGCAAAGAAGTGCTTATCTTCTAAAAGCCTTATCACACTCTGAGCAAAAGCTTTTAACACCATATCTCCAACATCACGACCAAAATGGACATTAATCTCTGTCAAGTTATGAATATCAATAATCAAAAGGAAGAATGATTGAACCTCCTCTTTGCACCGCTTACCATAGGCTTCAATCACCTCATTAAATTTACGTCGATTCGGAATCTGTGTAATTGCATCGGTATAGATCAGTTCAAGCATCGAGGCTAACCGCTCATTCTCTTCAGAGAGGTCGTGCATCACAATAAGATAGTGTTGATCCTCCTCTTTACCAATTGGATGAACCACCATTTTCATCTCTACATTACGATGGACGCGATAATCAAAGAGGGTCACATCACACCGTCCCTCCCCTTCATGAATAATTTGATCGATCCATGCTTGATAATCCTTCACCTCAAAAGGCTCTTGAAAAGAGTCAACCTTCTCAATGATACTCAATGGATCGGTATAGACATTGGTAAAGTCCTCTTCTCCAACAGTACCTGTCATCTCATAAAAGAGCTTATTGGCCCAAATCAGTTGATTCTCTTTCATTTCAAAGATGACCAGGTCAAGTTGGTTAAGTACCATTTCAAGATGTTCAGTCGATAGAGAAGAGTACTCTTGAGAAGATTGGGTAGAAGACCTCTTGGCTACCAATAGCTTTTCATAATACTCTAAAATCATAGAGAGATTTCTGTCAAAGATCTCAAAAAAGATCAGTATCATCCAGCGTGTATCTCGTGAGACAGGGTTCTGTGTATAGATCAGTGTGGAGATGGTCTGCTTTAACCCGGCACAGAGAAGAAAAATCTCCTTTGAAGTGATATGATTCTCATCGACCCAGTGAATAAACTTCTTCATCACAGGGCAGTGTCCAAGAGGTTTTTCACGTCGAAGGATTGCCAAAAAATCCTCAATAATCCCCTTCGCAATTGTCGATTTAAAAGCTTGAGGATCGATACGATACTTCAAAAGGATCTGTTCCACACTCTTGCGAGATATCCATGCCTTCGCCGTATCCTGCTTATGCCCCTCAATCAACTCTACCAACCGATTCACATACTCTCTCTTATTTTGCATAGACCACCTGCTCTCTTCAAACTATCAAATGAAATTATAGTCTAAAGTTAAGCTTTTTTCAAAAATTTACTTAACAAAACAATTTTAACACCATTCACACGACCCTCAATCTGCTCTGGATGATCTGTCAAATGGATATTTTTCACAACCGTACCACGTTTTGCAGTAAACCCTGCCCCTTTGACATCCAAATCTTTAATAATGGTGACTGTATCGCCCTCTTGCAGAATCGTTCCATTGCTATCACGTGTAGGTTCTCTCTCATCTACAACAGGTTCCTCTTCAGCCTCTGCCCATGCTTGTACTTCTGGTTCTAAGTAAAGCATATCTAGTAGCTCTTGTGGCCACCCTTCTGACGCAATACGTTTCAACATACGGTACGCCATCACCTGAACAGCAGGCTCTGTACTCCACATACTCTCATTCAGACAGTGCCAATGATTTGGATCGATCGTATCGGGATTGGTAATCTGTCCATAACATGTTTGACAAACCAAAATCGACTTCTCTGCACTCCCATCTGAGGGTGCAACCTCTAAGACATTTAAATTTTCAGAGTGACCACATAGTTCACATGCACCATGACTACGTGCAAGCAAAGTATCTTTTACATGCCCCATCTCTTATAACCTTTTTTAAAATATAGGCCCTATTATACCTCTTTACCAACCATTTTCAAAGGGTCAACCCATTGATCAAACTCTTCAGCTGTCACATAACCAAGTTCCAAAGCCGCCTCTTTAAGCGTGATCTTCTTCTCATACGCCAATTTTGCAATCTGTGCAGACTTATCATAACCGATCTTCTCATTCAAGACAGTTACAAGCATCAAAGAGTTATTCAGATAGCTCTTGATCTGATCAAGATTAAGCTCAATCCCATCGACACACCGTTCAGCGAATGATGCCATAGCATCACTCAAGAGACGAATCGATTGAAGCATGTTATAGGCGATCAACGGCTTAAAGACATTGAGTTCAAAATTTCCTTGACTGGCTGCAAAACCGATTGTGGCATCATTCCCCATTACCTGAACAGCTACCATGGTCACCATCTCAGCCTGTGTAGGATTGACTTTACCCGGCATAATGGAGCTACCTGGTTCATTGGGCGGAATTGCAATCTCTCCAATACCACATCGAGGACCAGAAGCCATCCAGCGAATATCATTAGCAATCTTCATCAAATTAGAAGCCAATGCTTTCAAAGCACCACTTGTCACCACTTCAGCATCATGTCCCGTCAATCCATGAAAACTATTGGGATGGACAACAAAATGGAGTAACCCACCAAAATAGCTATTCAACTTCTCAACAACCTTCTCACCAAAATCTTTAGGAGCATTGACACCCGTTCCAACAGCAGTTCCACCAATAGGAAGTTGAGAACACCATGTCATCGCCGACTTAATCTGCTCTTGAGCTGTATCCAACATAGCCACATACCCAGAGAACTCTTGACCAACAGTTAAAGGCGTAGCATCTTGTAGATGGGTACGTCCAATCTTAATCACATCATCAAAGGCTTCCAACTTCTCTTTCAAACTATCACGCAAAAGCTCTAATGATGGAAAGAGTACAAACTTTAGTGATGAGAGAAAAGCGATACGCATTGCAGATGGAAATGTATCATTAGAACTTTGTGACATATTGACATCATCATTGGGATGAATACGTTTCTCTTCTCGGAAATCACTTCCTAAAATCTCTGTCGCACGGTTGGCAATCACTTCATTCACATTCACATGACTCTGTGTACCACTCCCTGTTTGCCAAACTTTGAGTGGAAATTGATCATCAAAACGTCCTTGAATCAGCTCTTCACACGCTTGAATAATCGCTTCAGCCTTAACAGGATCAAGTGTACCTCGATCACGATTGACTTCAGCACACGCCTTTTTCAAAAATCCATAAGCGTGGATAATCTCATAGGGCATCATCTCTTTACCAATAGGAAAGTTTTGTAAACTTCTTTGTGTTTGTGCCCCCCAGTAACTCTCATAAGGAACCTGTACTTCACCCAGTGAATCGTACTCTTTTCGTGTATTCATGGCAACTCCTTTTAACAATTATAACTTTTTTCGTGTTAACTAAGTGTAAATTTTAGTTTTTTACAATACTAAAAATGGTTTTTGAAGTACAAAAAGTATGAAATTGATATTTTTAGTATGTAATATTTTTATAAAAAGGGATTGTATTAATCAGAAGAGAAGATTTTTAATGAGAAAAAGGGATGGCGCATCTGAGCGCCTCTGAAGAAAAGGTATGCTTAAAATGCACCCCTATTACGTAACTCTGCAATCTCTGTCTCGACCATCGCATCAATCATCTCTTTATAGAGATCTGCTACCATGTTGGGAGAGACTCCAAGACTCAATGCTTTATGCCGTACATGGTTTAAAACAGCTTCAATACGATCATCTGCTTTAATCTCATCAACGGTATGCTTAAACTTTGCTGCTTGTTTAATATAGTCATTACGGACAGCAATCAGCTCCACAATCTTCTCATCCACTTTATCAACTTCAGCTCTTAACTCTTCGAGTGTCTCACACTGTTTGATATCCATCATCTATCCTTTCAACTTCGACTTTCAGCAAAACGCTCAAATGACTCAGCATCAATGGCTCTTGAGTAGTAGAACCCTTGTGCATAGTCACACGACAAACCTTCAAGAATGGTAATATGTTTGTGTGTATCTGGTCCCTCTGCAACCACCTCTTTTTCCAATGTCTTAGCAATTTGAATCATCAATTTTACAATAACAACATCATCATCATGCTGATGTAAATCTTTAATGAACTCACGGTCAATCTTAATCACATCAAAAGGCAGACGCTTTAGGTAGCTTAATGATGAGTAACCGGTTCCAAAGTCATCGATACTAATCTTAAATCCAAGTGCTTTGATCTCTTCCAACATCTTAATCGATGTCTCAACATCTTCCATCTGAAGAGTCTCCATAATCTCAAGCTCAATCAGTGATGGATCGACAGGATACTCTTGAAGAAGAGATTTAAGATTATCGATCAGTGATTCATCCTTAAATTGATGCGCAGAAAGGTTAATCCCCAGTGTCCAACGAGCATTCTTTTCAGTGTACCACTTATGAAGCTGTTTAAATGCCATGCGAAGAACATAGCGGTCATACTCTGCCATCAATGTATTGGCTTCAATCATTGGAATATAGCTATTTGGAAAGAGCAGACCCTTTTTGGGGTGCATCCAACGTGTCAAGACCTCTGCACCACGAACTTTACCAGTACTCAGATCAATCTGTGGCTGAAAATAGAGTCGAATCTCATCCTCTTTTTTCAGAGCCTCTTTAATCTCTTCAATCGTTTGCAAATGCTCATTCAAGCGTAAACGAATCGATGGATTAAAAAATTGATAACGATTCTTTCCAAGCTTTTTAGCCTCATACATCGCCGCATCGGCATACTGCAAGAGTGTTTCAGGATCTTGTGCATCTTTTGGAAAGAATGCAATACCAAGACTTGCCGTCACCATACAACTGCGGTAGTTGTCAGCAAAATTGTTGGTCACTGCACTCAAAAGCTTTTTACCCACCTGTTCAACACTACGTTCATCGGTGATATCGGTTAAGACAACCACAAACTCATCACCACCAATCCGTGCAATTAAATCTGTCTTGCGAATCGACTCTTTAAGAATTTTTGCTGTCTCAATTAAGAGTTCATCACCAGCTGAGTGTCCATAGGAGTCATTAATAAACTTAAAGTTATCCAGATCAAGAAAGAGAATAGCAAAAGATTTTTCGTGACGCTTTGCCATTTTGGTCAAGTAATCAATACGATCCAAAAAGGCACGTCGATTCAAAAGGTTGGTGAGAGGATCATGAAATGCCATATGCTCTGCTTGCTGTTTGGCTTCCATCTCTTCAGTCACATCCATACTGATCCCCATCACCTCAATCGGTGCATTTTTTGACTTTCTAACACGTCCTTCAGTATGGAAGTATTTCACCCGACCTCGGCTTGTAACAATTTTATGGACAAAATCAAAACGCCCACCTTTATCGATCGCCTCTTGTAAAATCGTAAGAAAACGCTTCTTATCATCAGGATGAATCGCATGCAAAACATAATCAACATCAATAGATTTTTTCTTAGCATCAAGTTCAAAAAGGCGATAAAACTCTAAACTCACATCCAATTTCCGTGACTCAGGCCAGTAGGTCCAACTTGCCATCTGTGCAATACGCTGGGCATCCATCAGGCGTTTCTTATTCTCAAGCAACGCCTTATTCATCTGTTTTAAACTTCCGGCATACTCACGAATACGTTCAAGCAAACGATTAACGGCCGAAGTAATATGTTTAATTTCATAATAGTCATCTGGTGAAACAATAGGCTCTTTTGTCTTTGGATCAAAACGACGCAACTGGGCAGCCAGAAGGTTTAACGAGCGTATCTTACGATAGAGATAGATAAGTGCTCCTGTTGCAACAAGTACAATAAAGATAGCAAAGAGAAATGCCGATTGACGATACCCCTTAAAGTAGTGCTCTGTCAATCCAAGACGGTAGGCTGCATCGATATAGCCAATCACGTTCCCATCTTTTTCAATAGGAAACCGTTTATAGACAAAATGATCATCCTTCTGGACAAAAGGGTTATTATCATCACGACTATAAAGGTATTGTGTACCATTCTCAGATTGGATAGAGAGTGCAACAAGATCGCTACTCTGTTTTAGGAGCATATTTGCAGTCTCTGCAATTGGCTTTTCAAAGCCAAAGTAGAGTGCATCTGCGATATTGGGAACACTACTTTGAATGGTAGCTTCAACTTTGGTACGCTCCATCTGTTCCATTGTAGATCTGGTGAGCTTCAAGTCCTCATAGAAAAAGAAGAAAAAGACACCTGCTACCATGATGACTGCTAGCGTAATATCAAACAAAAGAGAGTTTCGTTCAATTGTCATAGTTATACACCTTCGCAACTTTAAAGATTATAGGACGCAACTCAATTCCCCCTAACTTCAATAACTTGGGATTAATAAAAGGCAAGATACGATGTCCCATCTCAATGGTCACCATCGCATACTTGATAAGACTTGGCTGATAAGAGAAGAGCAACCGTTTCTTCTTTATCAACTCTTGTGATACGGTTGCCATCTGATCTCTTTCAAGTACAGTAATATAGGCCGTAGGGGGTTGTTGATTCACCATTGAGCGAACATCAACCGCCCATGCCTTAATACGCTCACCAAAGAGTTTCTGATTATTTAAAAACTTCACAAAAGACTCTGCAATATGTTGATGGGATGTTGTATCATAGAGAATTGCCATCGTTACATGACCATTTTGGAGCTTCTGCTGGTAATCATAGTCAAGAAAGATGATCTTACTAAAGAGTTTGCTCTCAATCTTTACAAGCTTTTCATCAACATCTGCAAAGAGTATTAAAGGTAGAAGTAGAAAGAATAACGCTCGCATTACCAACTCGCCGATACTGAAATAAACCATTCTCGTCCTACTGATGGAATACGTACACCATCGGGAATAAACCGGTATGCTCCAGCAACAATATCGGTTGGAGCAGTTAAATAGTCGATCTTTTCATCCAAAAGATTGGTAACACCTGTGCGTACTGTCCAGTGTTTATAGGTATAACTCACTGTTTGATTCACCAACCAATAGGCATCAATGGGTGCAAATGGAGGAGGTACAGTAATACGACTTCCATACTCAACTTGTGTAAAGCTTACAAGAGATGGCGATAACTCATAGTGGAGATACCACTTCACCATATCTTTTCTCGTCTCATTCTCAATCATTGAGACAGTACTTCCTGTACCATTATGGTGACTCAAACTAGCTCCCCACTCATTATGTGCACCAAAGATACGACGGTAACTCACCTCAAAGCCACGCATAAGGATCGTTTCACCATTATCATAAATGGTCTCGCCCTGAGGGCTCAATGTCCGAATAATTGGATCTTGATGTTTCCCATAATAGAGATTGAATTTTACTAGATCTTGTGGACTACAGTGATAAAGCCAGTTGGCTTCAACCATGTCCATCGTTTCTGCTTCTAGTGCCTCATTTCCATGAAATTCAGCCACACTCCTTGCATAAAGCTCAATCCATGATGGAGCACGAAATGCGTGGTTAAAAAGCAATTTCACTGTTGTCTTTGGGCTAATATTATTCACTGCTCCAAATTTATAAGAGAGATGGGTATTAAAATCGGTATAGTAGTCAAAACGCATACCCCCAATCACTGAAAGATCGCTATTAAAACTATACATCTCTTCAACAGCAATCGCATAGTTTTTACGATCAATCCCCTCTTTTAAAATATTTTGATCACCTGTAAGAGGCAAACCATTCGGGCCAAGATTGAGATCGGTTTGCGTATCTCCTAAAATTGGAACATACTGTATATAGTAGCTATCTATCGGTTTAGCATAGTGTGCTTCAAGCTGTAAACGGAGAGTATGAGCAATATCGGAGTATTTCAGATAACTAATAACTCCTGTCTCAAACTCATGAATATTTGCCCCCATAATTACATCTTTATCGGGGTCATCAGTTGCATTAAGATCATAAGGCATCGTACGATAGGTGCCATTCCATCGATAATCTTTCATATCCCATTGAAAATGCCACTTAAGATCAGCGTTGAGATATTTATCATAGGCAACTTGAAAAGCATGGTGTTTTGTCTCAATCGATCGATCATCACGCAGTGGTGTAATATTTAAAATCCCAAAGAAGTCTCCTTTGGTATAGCTCTGCAGACGATACCCTATCGACCATGCCTCTTTTTTGTAGTTTATGCCCATTCCATAGGTCTCTTCTTTGGTTGATGCAAGAAGTGGCTCACGAAATCTACTAAAGACTCGATCATCAATAGTAAAGATAAGCACAGGATTGGCTTCAATCAGAGGATGAGAGTAACTATAGTGAAGATCAAGATTCAGATCGCCTTCTGCAACTTTTAGCGTTTGAAACAGAGAGCCCATTTGACGATCTTTTGATGTGACCGTCCCATCTAACTGATTATGATTCTCTTCATCAAGTGTCATCACCTGAATAATTCCCATAAAGGCATTGCTACCATAAAGCACGGCATCAGGTGTTTTGGTCACCTCTACCCGTTTAATTAAAGAGGCTGGAAAGTTGTAGTAATAGTACTGATTGCTATCGAGGTTGTTTGTAACATCAAATCCATTAATGAGAAGCTTCAATTTATCTTTATATTTATTACGCATACCGCGTATAATAATTTGCCGCTTCCCACCGCTTGTCATAGAGATCTCGATGCCAGGTACCAGAGCTAAAATATCCAATAGCGTCTTGGCACCACTTGCCTCAATCATATCACGTCGAATGACTGTGACTGTCGAAGGAATCTTCTCAATGTTGAGTTTATCGTGCATCACAATCTCACTTACCTCATTCAATGTCTGCAAGAAAGCTTCATCAATTGCCAAATCATCTTGGCTTCCTAACAGCATCGATACACTCAACAATGATAAAAGGAAAAAACGACTCATATATTTTCCTTCACAGTCCTAATCAACGTACTAACACACAAAATATAGTTACTTTACACAAACTACCCTTAAGAACTTCTAATCTTGTGATAATTCGATCATCTCCTTGAGACCATTGTAGATATCGACACACTCATTGGTATCTACTGCTCCTTCTTCAAGATCTTGTAGCAGTTCTAAGAAGGAGCTACGAAGCTCTTGTAACTCTTCAAACCTCTCCTTTTTATCAGGATCTGCCCGCTTCTCTTTGGCAATCTGCTCAAAGAGTCCATCAATCTCCTCTTCAATATCGGGAATTACAACATCCTCTAACAATGTTTTTAATGCATCACATGTTGTCATGCTCTATCTCCTTAATCGTTTCGATAAATATGTCACCATAACGTTCAAACTTCACATGCCCAACACCACTAATCTTAAGCATCTGCTCTTTGGTGGTTGGACGTTTCATTGCCATCTCTTTAAGCGTTTTATCACTAAAGATGATATAGGCAGGAACCTCTTCACGATCCGCTAATCTTTTACGTACCGCTCTAAGATGCTCAAAAACCTTCTGGTCAAAGTCAACAACCTCTGGAGTCTCAACCCTTTTTGAAGGTCGTTTCTGTACCTGCAAACGGTCGGCTCGAATCTCAACAGCTCGTTGACCTTTAAGTACCTCAACCCCTATCGGTGTTAAAACCAGATTACGATACTCTCCTCGTTGAAGTGCGCCCAACTCCATCAACCGCTCAACCACAACATCCCACTGCACTTTGGAAAACTCTTTACCAATCCCATAAACAGAGAGTTCATGGTGTCTAAGCTGAATAATTTTTTGGTGACTGCTTCCACGTAATAGGTCGATGATATAGTTCTTTCCAAAGCTCTGTCCCGTTCGATAGATGGCAGATAAAAGCTTGCGTGAGGCTTCGGTAATATCCTCTTTTTCTACATCTCCCTGCATACAGTTATCACATTTGGTGCCACACGCTTGCATCGACTCACCAAAATAGTCAGCCAACTGGCGATGACGACACCCCTCACTGCGACAAAAACCGACCATCTTTTCAAGTTTGTCATAGGCACTCTGCTTATATGCCCCCTCTTCAAGCCCATCAATCAGTGAAGCACGCTGTGCAGCATCGGTTGCACTATAGAGCAGAAGGGTTTCACTTGGCAAACCATCACGCCCTGCCCGACCAATCTCTTGGTAGTAATTTTCAAGGGTTTTGGGCATACTGGTATGAACAACATAACGGATATTGGATTTATCGATCCCCATACCAAAAGCTACCGTAGCAACGATCACCTCAACCTCATCATGTACAAAGGCGTGATAGGCACGATTTCTTACCTCTGTTGGAAGCCCAGCATGGTACGCCATCGCTTTCATCCCCTCTTTTTGCAAAAAAAGAGCGATTCGTTCACTCTCATTACGGGTAAAGGTATAGACAATTCCACTTTCTCCACGGAAACGTTCCAAAAATTTTAAGAGTTGTACTTTACCATCCCCCTGTCGTGGCTCAGCCCGAATCAAAAGGTTATCACGATAGACCGAACCTCGTAGAATCAGCGGTTCCGTAAGTGATAGTTGGCGTACAATATCACTCTCAACTTGGGGAGTTGCTGTAGCAGTAAATGCTGTAATGGGTACATTTGGAAAGTGGGTTTTAAGGAGATGGAGTTTTCGATACTCTTCACGAAACTCATGTCCCCACTCACTCACACAGTGTGCCTCATCGACCACAAAAGTAGCAACACTAAGTGATTTAAGCAGATCGATAAAACCATGAGCCGAAAAGCGTTCGGGAGCAACATAGAGAAGTCGAATCTCACCACAACGGAGCCTCTGAACAATCTCTGCAATCTCTTCACGACTCTGCATAGAGCTGATCATTTCAGCTGAAATGCCTTGCAATTTCAATGCCCGTACCTGATCGTGCATCAAAGCAAGCAGTGGTGAAATGACCACCGTTACCCCCTCTTTTAAGAGGGCTGGTAGTTGGTAACAGAGCGATTTACCACCCCCCGTGGGGAGAATCATCAAAAGATCACGCCCCTCTAATGTGGCATCAACTGCCTCACTCTGTAACGGACGAAAAGAGGTATGCCCAAAAACTTGCTGAAGAACTTGATAGGTTTGAGAGGAAGGCACGACTACTCGTCCAACAATCCCGCTTCTTCCTGATACTTCCGCATCAATCCCCGAATCTCATTAATATAGGCAGGAATCACCCCTTCATCTTGGCTCCAAGTGACCTGAATATCGGGACCATACGGGGCACCCATCTCTTGAATCTTCTCCATATACTCATCAATCGTATCACACACCACACTCATACCTGTATCGGTATTGATAAGCTCAATATACCAACCACCCAGTGGTTTTGCTTTAATAATCGATTTAAACTCCATCGTCTCTCCTATTTTGATTTTGTATGATTTTAACGACTTCACCACTCTGTGATAACCACTCAAAGAGTTGGTCAAAGGGTGCATTCGCCTCTAAAGTGGCTCGATGCCCCACCATAATCACCTTTTGCTTGGCACGGGTTATGGCTACATTCAAACGGCGTTTATCTTTGACAAAGCCTATGGCTTGGTCTGCATTGGCACGTACAAAAGAGATAATGATTACTCTCTTTTCTCGCCCTTGAAATCCATCAACACTCTTTACTTCACATGCTATATCGGCTCTTTCACACATCTGTCGAATCTGCTTTACTTGTGCCAAGTAGGGGGTAATCACACCAATCTCACTGGCATCTACTCCCCCTTCTACCAATGCCTTAATACACTCCACCACCCATTCAGCCTCAAACCGATTCTCATAGGATGTTGAGCGTGGGGGCAGTGTTTCATAAGCTTCACACTCCGATGTATCCACAAAGACAACAGGGTGATTGGGGTCAAGAATCTGTGCCAACCGCTTATCATCGGGAAGCTCTGTTAGTCTCAAATGAGTATCAGCCACCGATGGGTCGGCACGTAATCGCTTCTGATACATCAACCGATTGGGAAAATCCATAATCTTTTGGTGCATACGATACTGCACTTCAAGCATCGTTTGCACTATCTCCTCTTTTTGCATCAACCGCTCAAAGAGAGAGTGTTTGAGTCTGTCAAGATGGCTAATCACAGTCGGTGGAAGCTGTTTGTGGTCACCTGCCATAATCACCTTTTTTGCCCGTACCATCGGTAAGAGTGTCGATGGCTCCATCTGTTGGCTCGCTTCATCAATCACCGCAACATCAAAAAGAAACCCTTCGAGCATCTCAGCACCAATCATACCGTTGGTGGAGAGAACCACATCCGCCTTAGCGATGATGTCACGAATAATTGCCGATTCAAGCTCACGAATCGCACCAAAAAAGCGCTCGACCTTCTCATCCTCTTTGATCCACTGTGCCATCGACTGAATCGTTTTCAGATCGACCCCCCGATAGGCACGCCCCGTCTCTGCCAACCTTTTCACACGCTCTTTCGACATTCCTCGCAGACGTGATGGGGTCGGTTTACTATAACGGTTGCGCACTTCAACCAGCTTCTGTGCCTCTTCAAGCATCATCTTTACCTGCTGGCTTCGCTGATCGGCTTCAACCTGTGAGAGGAGTGCATAGGCTTCAAGCTCTTCACCAATCCGTGCAGGATGACCAATGCGTACAAGATTGATCCCCTCTTTTTGTGCCAACTTTTCGAGTATATTGTCAACAGCGACATTGGAGTCGGCTGAAGCAAGCACCTTTTTACCCTGTTTGACACACTGCAGAATCGTCTCAACCACTGCCGTCGTCTTTCCTGTTCCAGGAGGACCGTGAATCAGTGCAATATCGTGACTGCCAAGAGCCTTACCCACCGCCTCTTTCTGCTTTCGATTTAAACGGCTATTTTCTGGTGTAAACTCTACCACTTTTGACGACTTGGGTTGGCTAAGCCCCAAAAGGGTGTCACGAATCTGTGACATTGGTGGTTCAAGATGGCGCAATGCCTCAAGGTTACGCTCCATCCTCTTAAAGGTGACATCATTGACAAAGAGGTCAAGACGTATCCCATCCTCTTTAACCCAACGTGGAGGCTTTTGTGAAAAGGCAACTTCAATAAAGTTCTTTGCCACCTGCATCACTGTGGCAGTCACATCACTCTTCAGTGGATCGCCCCGACTAATAAGGACAATATCCCCACTACCGATTTCCGTCTGAATCGCCACATCACGACCAAAACGTACAAGATAGAGATCAAACTTTCTGCCTGCACTACGCCCTTTAAGCCCCAAAATGGCACGCCCATACATCTCACGCTCTTTTCCACTGATAGAGCGAATCTCTTGAATCTGGGCATCCATCTCGGCACGCCGTTCAACATCGATAAGTCCCTTATACTCTTCGATATAGTTGTGAATCGTTTTGATGCGATCTTCAAGGGTACGGCTGGGAATCATCTCTTTGGGGAGTTTAAAGAAGCTCTTTTTGGTCGGGATGTAAAGCCCCCAACCATCCCCCTCATAGACCCGTGCAATATTGGATGGTTTGATTTTATAGCGACGAAGGGTTTGGTTACGCCGCCTCTCATCTAAAGAGGCGGGAAGGATAAAGGGAAGTGGGCGTTTTGCCATTAGTGGGTCGGAATATGGACAGGTGTCGTATCTTCATGCGCTGCTTCATCATGATGTGGTGTATGGGCATCATGAGTAGATGGTGCAGGAGTGTGATGCTCTTCATGATGGGCAGGTGCCTCTTCATGCACTGGTGCAGGTTCTGTCACCTCATGGTGTGGTGCCATATCGTGTGACTCTGCTGGTGCTATGTGTGTATCGTGTGGCATCGCTTCATGCATTTCAGCTGGCACACTCTCTTCGTGATGAGCTGGTACATGGTGCTCTGCTTCAGCTGGTGCTGTTTCATGTGCAGGGGTTGCCTCTGCAGGTGCACTATGGTGTTCTTCAGTAACAGGTGCTTCACTTTCAGTAGTAGCGTGTGTTCCCTCTTTTGTCGCTTTCAACTCTTTTCTGAGATCTTCAATGTCATACTCCATATCTTCAAGGCGATCTTGCACTTCAGAGACCGCTTTGACATTGACACCATACTCATAAACAAGCTCTCCACCATCTTTTCCTTGCTTAAAGAGGATAGCAATAAAGATGACTAAGATAGCCAAAAAGAGGTTGCGTGACCAGTTCTGTTTCACAAACATGGCAATCACTTTTGTAACAAAGAGAAGGATTGTCGCATAAACAAGATAGGTTCCCAATACTTTATGGAACTTCAACTCCTCTTTGGCATGATCAGAGAGCAGAGCAAAGGCTTCAGAACCATCCGCTTTTCCGGTAAAGAAAGCACCAAGATAGATCACCATTAACAATGTCAAAAACGAAAATGACATCATACTCAGTGCTGGGCGATTCATTTTGGCATTCACCAATTCAAGCACAAGAACAATCACAGGAATTGCAATTGCAAAGTGAACAAAGAGTGGGTGAAGTAGTAGTGGTACATCAAATGGAAGCTGTATCGGAATGTCGATTACAGGCAAATTCATGAGAACTCCTTAATAATTTTGGTAAAAAAGTTAAAAATTATACATCATTTTCACTGTAGCGCAACTGTAATCCAGCATCAGTCATCACAAATCCTTGAATAATCACACGCCCCTCATGCACCAGCTTATGATGTTTTTTACACAGAGGAATCAAATTGTAACGGTGGTTTTGGTGGAAATGACCAATGCGTCCCGTTTCATCAGCAACAGCTTGAGGCATAATGTGATGCACCTCATCGACAGGTGCACCACAGAGCGCACAACTGCTTAAATAGAGATCTTTGTTGTAACGGCTTCGTCGCTTCTTCTTCAGACGTTTTAATCGATCCTCTTCATAACCAAGCGATTCACGAATGGCATAGGCAGTTTCTATAAAGGTTTTATCCATATGAAGCGATTTAGCAAACTCCAATCCATAGAGGGTACTTCCCGACCCTGGCATCAATTTACGGTGATAGATGAGCCGATCTTGTGCCTCATCATACTCAACCCCAAGATGCAAAAAGATGACTCCATTCAAATCGGTCACAACCTTAAGCTCTGTTAATCGGTGCAGATGGGTTGCAACAATAAAGAGCGTTCCCATATCGTGCAGTCGTTTAATGGCACTTGCCACAATTGCCACAGCCGATTCGGTCTCTGTACCGTGACTAATCTCATCTCCAAGAATCAGCGACCCCCGCCCTGCACGGTTGAAGATATTTTTTAGCTCCATCATCTCAACCGCAAAGGTACTTAAGCCTTTATAGAGGTTATCTTTACCAACAATACGGGTAAAGAGCTTATCAAAGAGGTGAAAACGCATCGATGTGGCTGGAACAAAGAAACCTGCTTGCGCCATAATCACTGCCATTCCCACACTCTTCATCAATGAACTCTTACCACTGGAGTTGATTCCATAAAGGAGTACCCCTCGCACGGGGCGATTGTCACTGGCTTGGAGTGTGACATGGTCATGCTCGACCTTTTGAGGCAGATCACCCATCATCACATCATTGGGAATATAGATACCATTCTCTTCACGAGATTCAATCAGAGGGTGGCGCAGACCGATAATTTCAAGCGTCTGCTCCTCTTTGTGACGCTTCAAGATTTGGGGGCGTACATAGTTGAATTGCCGTGCCGTTCGTGCGGTTGCAATCGCCACATCAAAGCGTCCAACAAAGGCGATAATCTGCTCCAAAAGCTGAGCATACCGCTCCTCTAAGTGAATCAGTGCCTCACGATAGCTCTCTTTAATGAGTGCCACTATCCGTGCTTGGTTGGCTATTAAAACAGTAGAGATATCATCGATTAGCTTAGAGGTAATCTTGACACTGTTTTTAAGCTTCTTATAGTGAAAATCGCGTAAAAAGTAGTGGTTTCCATTGACCGATACAAAGCTCTCCATCAACGCCTTTTCAATCATACCAAAGCGGGTACGAGTCATGGCAAGGTGATAGCCTTCACTCTCTAACCAGCCAATCGTGACATACTCTGTCTCATTCCCGTCACCTTTATCAAAAAAGCTCTCAATATGTTGTCGAATCGCTTCAAGTTTCTCAAACTCTTTTTGATTCTCTTTGACAATCTCATCGACAAAGAGGTTAATCCCAGGCTGAAAGATATTGCTCTCAATCTGATCTCTACGATACTTTGCACACTCTTCAAGCAGAAAGGTCTTCTCAATCTCATTGGCAAAGCTCTCAATCTTCACCCCAAAATCCTCTTCAATCTCTACCCCCACCTCTTTAGCGGTTGCAACCAACTCAATCAATGCCTTAAGCGAGTCGTAGAGATAGACAATCTCTAATGGATGGAGCTTGCCCAACTTAATACGCCGTAAAATCCGCTCTAAGTCATAGACCTCTTTGAGTGTATTGGCAAATGTATCGGTATGCTCTATCACCTTTTCAGCCAAATCGTAGCGTCGAGCCAACTCCTTCTCATCGCAAATGGGATTTAAGAGTCGCTCTTTAAAGAGTCGCTTACCAATCGCTGTCGAGGTGAGGTCAATCAGTTTGAGTAGTGTCATCTCATTGGGGTCACGGCTAATGATATTGAGCTGTTCAAGGGCATTGTTGCCAAGATAGACAAAGTGTTGTCCACCTAAAAAGATGGGGCGGTTCATCTTCTCAATCAATGCCGCATCATGCTCAATAATAAAGTCAATCAGTAGTGAGAGTGATTCTGATGCATAAGGATAACGCTCTAAATCGAGATATTCGATGGGACTTAGAAAGGAGCGAATCTGATAAACATTAGCAAAGAGTTCATTTTGGTAAGCAATCTTGTGGCGTGTCTGACCAATCGTATAGCTAATATGCCCCTCAATCTCTAAATAGCGTACAATCCACTCTGGGTCAATCGATGGGTCATTGAGAGTTAAGAGCAGTTCAGCTGTATTGTAGGTTTGAAGCTGGTTAAAGACTTCATCGAGTGCATAGGTCTTATCTTCACGGGTTCCATGCACCTCATTGAGCCATGTTTTGCCTGTTGTGACATCGATGGCACTATATCCGCATGAGTAGATACCCTTATTCACATCGACAATCAGAGAAACGATATAGTTCTCATTAGGCTCCATCAGATAGTCAAAGTTGGTACCAGGTGAGAGGATATTGGCAATATAGCGTTTAATTTTGGGCGGTGTCCCCTTTTGGCGTACCATGACAATCGTATATTTTTTACTCTGCACAAGCCTTGAAAGATAACGCTCAATCGAGACAGAGGGAACACCTGCCATCAGTGGATTGGCAATAGAGTTTTCAAGTATCGTCTTATTCTTTCGTGTCAACTGAATATTGAGAAGTTCGGCAATCTCTTTGGCTTTACCGATCTGCATCTCATCATTGTTGACCTCATAAACTTCAAAAAAGGTACCGACCTCCATCAAAACCACTGTATCGGCACCATATTTGGCTTCAAACATCTTTTGCAGTTCAAAATAGATATCGGTCAATAACCGCTTTTTGTCGTTTAAAAGCTCGTTAATCGCCTCGATCTGCACCCATCCCCACCTTCTATAAAGATAGCGGTGATTATATCCAATACCTTCTTGTATTTTTGTTGGTTGAGGAAGTATAGAGCGTAATTTATAGAGTGTGTATCCTTAGTACATCAAATACTTTATCGTTTGAAAATATAGCACAAACATTACGTTCTAGTAGTTTTGTAGTATTTTAAAAACTAATTTTTTAATTAAGACTCAAACCACATCTTCTCTTCAAAAATGAAGAGGTTAAAACGTTAACTTTACCTAATATTTCAGCAAATCCAACTTCAAATACTTATACTATCTAATAATCCAGTATATTTCTTTTTTCATCTTACTAAGGTTATCATAACGAGTTATTTTATTTTCAAAATTTGTATTTTTTTCTGAATATTCTATTATTGTTTCTTTTAATAGTTGATTATGATTTTTCAATTTATTTACT
>QNYO01000041.1 GCA_003978765.1 Hydrogenimonas sp.
AGAATTGTGATATTAAACTAAAAAAATTTCAAGAGCTTGTAAATAAAAAATCTGAGTTTAAAGTTTTATTTCAGGATGTGATTGTAAATCAAGATAGAAATTTATGTAAAGATAAATTAGAGTTTGGAGTTGCTGAAAATATAGCTATCAGACAAATTTGGGAAAAAATTAAAGAGATTTTAAATATACCAAGTGGAAAATTTTGAATGAAAAGAAAACACACAATGGAATCAGCCAAGCAGATATCTATCAGCTCTATGCGTATGGTACAAAATATCAAGCATGTACAAAGCTTTTTTTGATCTATCCAAAAGATCAATTTGAGAGTGATGACTATTATGAGTTTTTTGAAAAAGAGGATGAGAAAAAGTTACGTTTGCAAATCCTCTTTTTTGATTTAGATAATCCTGAAAAATTTGTAGAAGCTTTTGAAAATGCAATAGCACTAGGATAAGGAGTGCTTTTTACGCCTCTAACTCCCTCAAAAGCTTTTCAATATTGATACCAAAAATCTTAACCCCCTTATACTTTTTAAGCAGAGCATCTTTGGCGTTGATCAGAGCGATGGGTGCAACGCCATTACGGATCGATGCAGTGGCTTCGATGAACGCACCGATATGGTCAGCCACTTTAACCAGTGAACCATCGATACCATTGTAACTGTCACTATTATATTCCTCTTTCATCAACTCTTTCTCTTCAATAATTTTCAATCTTCCATCGGGTTTGATCTTATTGGCAAACTCATCGGTGACAAAATAGCGCATCTCATCACGAAGATAGCGTGGCAAAAGGGGTAATAGACGCTCTTCAAGGATCTTTTGCTCATATTCGCTCAACAGTTCATCAAGCCCCTCAACGCCATATTTAACGGGAGAGATAATATCTCGTGTGAGTGATTCGGCGATGTCATGAAAGAGGGCGGTAAAGAAGTTGTTGGTTAGTTTCTTATCGCATGCACCATACTCAAGGCTTAAAAGGTAGGTTGTGACTGCAACAAAGAGCATGTGTCCGAGTACTGAAGTTTGTGGGATTCTTGGTGTCTTTGCCCACCGCTTCTGAAATCTTAGCATTGCACAGGTTTCAAGAAAGTTTTTGCTTTTAATGCCAAGCTCCAATCGTCGTACTCCCGTAAGCTCCAAAAAGTCTTCAACTTCAGAGTCGATTCGCTCTTTAATCTCTCGAACACCGACAGCATTAGGATGAAAGTTGTAAATAATCTCAAACTCCCATCGGCTTGCTAAGAAGTGGGCGGCATGCAGAATACGGCGTTCGATCTCATTCTCATCAGAGTTAACATAAGCGAGGAACTTTGTTTGAAGTTTCTCATCGATAATATCAAAAATCTCTTTTTGTACATAAGCATCAAGCTCTTTCTTCTTATGTTTAACAAGGTGGTGGAAAACAGGGGGTTTAAGGTCAGTTAAGACAGCACGATACATAAACTCGCAAACACCATAGTCGATAAGCTTGGGCCAATCGATGGTAATACCATTCTCTTTCTCTTCAATATGTCCAATAAGCCATGCAATCATCATCTTATGTGCCTGTTTATCAAGCTCAACAAAATCAACAGGACGAATTTGATCATTCCAACGATCGATATTAGCAGTAGAGAAGAGAAGATAGAGAAATTTTGGATGGAGCATGGATCGACCTTTCTGCTTTTAATAAAAAGTATCTCTATTTTAACAAAAAAGTGATTGTAGAGTAAGAGGATGGTATAAGAAGTAAGTCTATCGATCTAATCTCTTTATGCCCTATCTTCTCAAACAGAATGAGGATATAATTAATAAAGAAGATTATGAAGAAGGAAGTTTATGAAGCTTGATCGATTATATCCACTATCTCATGCACCAATCGATTTTCACTTTAAACAGACACCTGCGGACTTTGTTGTTACAGAGATTCCACTCTATGGGTTTACAGGTGAGGGTGAGCATCTGATTCTCAAGGTTCGTAAAAAGGCGTTGACAACATGGCAGATGTTAGAGATATTGAGTAACCATTTGGGGATTCGTATTCGTGATATTGGTTATGCAGGGCTTAAAGATAAAGATGCCATGACAATACAGTATATTTCGATCCATAAGAAGTATGAAGAGGCACTCAAACACTTTTCGCACGATCAGATCAAAATTCTCGAAATAACCTACCATAACAATAAACTGCGTATTGGTCATCTCAAAGGCAACCGATTCTTTATTCGGCTTAAGAAGGTCAATCCAACCGATGCGAAAAAGATCGACTCACTGTTACAGTGGATCGCTAAAAATGGTTCACCCAACTACTTTGGTTATCAGCGTTTTGGTAGAGATGGGAATAACTATGAGCTTGCCCGTGAGATTATCGAAGGGAAGCGTAAAATGCGTGACAGAAAGAAGCGTGACTTTTTGATGAGTGCTTATCAGTCGCATCTTTTTAATCTTTGGTTGAGTAAACGGATCGAAATCTCCCGTCTTTTTGATGGGTTACAGCCTAAAGAGTTGAAGCAGGTCTTTGTATGGGGGGAAGAGACGATTAAACAGATCCATAAAACACCCCACTTTTTTAAACTGCTACCAGGAGATGTGGCAAGCCACTATCCGCACGGCAAACTCTTTACGGTAGATGATCTTTTAGAAGATGGCAAACGCTTTGAAGCACGACAGATCAGTCCAACAGGATTGTTGAGTGGTACAAAGGCCAAACATGCCACAGGGATAGCTTGGGAGATAGAAAAGGGATTTGTAGAAGAGGTTCCCGCACAGGGGAGTCGTCGTTATGCATGGATATGGCCTGAAGAGATAGAGGGACTCTACAAGTCTGAAGTTGCACACTACGAACTACACTTTACATTGCCGAAAGGCTCATACGCAACCGTTCTTTTGGAGATGCTTGCCAATCGCCCTCTAAAAATCGAGGGTTAAATGAATCTATTTGAAATATTTGCAAAAAATGAGATTGTAGGAGAGGATAGGGCGTTAGAACTGATTGGTTCAGTGATGGATCGGATTGGAAAGGTAAAGCTCTTTAAAGGGGTGACAACACTTTTGACGCTAACAGGACCACCTGCATGTGGTAAGAGTTTTTCAGCCAAAGTGATTGCACGCTTTTTAGAGCGTGATATGTTGGTTCTGCATATGGATGAGTTTGCCTTTGCAGATGATCTTGTACGGTTAGTTGGAAAAGATGGGGTGCTTGAGGCATGGATTCATGCACACCCTTATGGAGTCGTGATCTTTGAAGATATTGACAAAGCAGACTACTCCATTCAACGTGCGCTTGGTGCGATTATTAGCGATGGTGCTTCTGATGACCCTCGGCGTTATCAAGGGGCGATCTTTCTCTTCACCTTCTCACTTAATGATCCTGCATGGTATAACAAACACTTTATCGAAAGTTACTACGACAATCCCCTTTTAAATCAAGGGAAGTTTTATGAAGAGATTGCAAAGGTTGCTTCATTAGGAGTGGATGGCACGCCCATACCTCTCTTTGATCAGCGATTTTTGGCGGTATTAAGTCAGGGGGATCTTGCACTCTTTAGTTTGCTTGAGCTAAAAGAGCTTTGTCAGATTGGTGAATGGATGCTTGAACAAACAGTTGAAGATCTTCAACACTTAGGGTTTGTGAAGGTTGATTTGGATGCTCTTCATCTGCTCTCTTTAGGACTACTCCTTGGGTTCTCTCCTTATATCAATGTAAAGCGTATAACATCAAAACTACCAGCTCTATTGATTGATCGACTCTTACAAAGTGGCGATAGTGTCGAACGGTACACATTGACCGTTTCAAAAAAGGTTGAAGAGTATCTACACAAGCTCTTTCTATCCTCCTTTGATTTGAAATATTTTATCAAACTTGAACGTCATTACGAGCTTTCGTGGAAAACCCATCAGCGTGGTAGCCATGTCACAATCACACTTGATGCTATTGATGAAATTGAGCCTCAAAAGCTGGAGAAAGATTCGCCTTATGCTGACCGTTTGGCACCCCAGCAGTCGCATATCAGTTTTCATGATGTGGCTGGACAACTACGTGTTAAAGAGGAACTGCGTGCTATTATTCAACTTTTGCAGAATGAGAAGGGGTTGAAACATTTTGATATTACACTGCCTAAAGGTCTGCTTCTTTATGGACCAGAAGGGGTGGGTAAGACGATGTTGGTGAAAGCCTTTGCGAAAGAGGCGGGGTTACCTTTGATTGATCTAAGAAATATGGATCTCTTTGATGAGGTATTGATCCAAAACCTCTATCTTCGTGCCCATCTTGTTGCACCAGTGATTGTGATTCTTGAAGGGGTCGATACTAAAGTGATGATGGATGGAAGTGTTGCCCATATTCCAACCGATATGCTCTGTGAGATGATCGATCGAGCCTCTTCAGAACCAAGCAACTATGTCTTTACCATCGCTACAGCACAAAACTTAGAAGAGGTTCCACAAGAGCTTCTACGCCCTGAACGGATTGATCAGAGTGTTGAAGTGCCTGAACTTGATCGTGAGGCACGACGCTTTTTTGCACAAAAGATACTTGAAAAACCGCATGATGAGTCGATTAACATCGAACGCATTATCCGCTATATGAGCCGAATGAATGGGTATGAGCTTGGGCGTATTGCCAAAGAGGCATCACTTGATGCTCTCAGAGAAGGCAAAGATAGACTCACTGAAGCGATTATTATCGATTGCATTAACACGATTAAGTATGGTCATAAGTTGGAGAGAAAGCGGTTTAAGAACTTTGAAGAGGAGTTAAAAAAGAGTGCCTATCATGAGGCGGCACATGCAGTGACATCGATGAAGCTTCTGCCCAATATAGAGATTGAGCAGGTAACCGTCATTCCACGAAGTGAATCATTGGGGTTGGTTTCATATATGCAAGATGCAATCGAAACCAATCTATCTAAAGATGAGATTGAAGCCAATATTGCTGTTTTGTTGGCTGGACGCTTGGCAACGGTGAGGAAATTTGGTCAAGCCAAAGGACTTGAGACAGGGGCATATAGCGATTTACAAGAGGCGGCTTTGTATGCCTATAGTGCTGTTGCACAGTTTGGTATGGATGAGGAGCTTCCCAATCTTCACCTTGAAACCCTTTTGCAAACTGTCAATAATAATCTCTTTAAAGAGAAGCTTGAGAGTCGTCTTGCTTTTTGGATTGAGTCGGGTACAAAGTTGGCTGAATCGATCCTTGAAGAGGAGTGGGAGACGATCGAAAAGATCGCCCAAAAGCTTCTGAAAGAGGAAGTGATAGAGGGAAGTGAACTTAAAAGTTATCTCTCTTAGCAGGTGATGGTTTTGATTATGTAGTTATTTTTGCCTTGACGTTTAACCTCATACATTAAGTCATCAGCTTCATTCAAAAGAGACTCTACTGTTGTTTTACAATATGGAATGGTATGAACTACGCCAATACTTGCTCCAAACTTCTCTTGAATGTGAGGAGGTAGGGAAATTGCATTGATATGATTTAAAAGTTTTTGAACCAATTTCTCTATATCTTTTTTCTCTTGAATACCTAAGGTAATGACAATAAATTCATCACCGCCTAAACGTCCGTAGAGGTCATTTTTTCTTAGTGTGGATTGAAAAATTTGTGCAACATCTTTTAAGACTCTATCACCAACATCATGTCCAAGTGTATCATTAACCATCTTAAATCCATCCAGATCAATAAACATGACTGTAAGATAGAGGTGATGACGCTGTGCAGTGGCCAACATCTGCTTAAACGATTGCATAACGCTGAGACGATTGGGGATCATTGTCAGTGTATCATAGTAGGCAAGCTTTTTTATCTTCTCCAATAGTATCTCTTTTTCTCTATCTTTTTTTTGAAGTTGTAGATTGATATATTTGCCATAGATCAAAAAGAGGATAATTAAAACAAGAATGAAAATGATGGCATAAAAGAGCTCTTTATGATGCTCAATCCACTTCTTAAGAAGTCGTTCACTTTGACCTTTGTATGGACCAAGTTCAAAGGTTTGCATCAACTCTCTGACACTTTGATAGTCATAAGGAACTGTCCAGCTTACATGTTTTATACTCGTCTGATCTTGTGGAAGTGTAAGAAGTGCTAAAGCAACATCTCTTGAGATTTTATCATCAACATTTTTTGTTTTTGCAAATGCCCATTCCGGATAGAGTTTTGTACTACAGATAAAAGGAAAATCTTTGTGATATTGTCGATTTAAAATCGTAAGTTCATTTAAATTGAGCTCTTTTTTTGCTTGTAACTCTTCTAAAATGCCTGTTCTGATAATACCTATATCTCCTTGATGATTAAGTATTGCTCGAACAACCTCCTCTTGTGTCCCTAAAAAGTGAACATTCTCTTCTTTAAAATTGACATGATGCTCTTTTAATGTACTATAACCGATCAGCCATCCTCCAAATCCGAGTGGAGCCACTGCAACGATATGGCTATTTTCACCAATTTGTGAGAGTTTTGTGATTTCAGATGATGCATAAGAGATAATAACCGAGCCAAATTGTGTAATATTATTAGGTTTAACCAGTGTAAGAATTTTTGATGCACCTAAAGTGACCTCTAGGTCAACATATATAGCAGGTGGAGAGATAATAAAATCGATATCACCTTGTTGAATCTTCTGTTTGATTTTTGGAAACTCTTTAGGAAGAAAAGGGTAGAGCTGAAAATGGTAGTTTGGAAGCTTTTGATTGAGGTAGGTGATGGTTTCATTCCACTGTTTCATTGCACGCTCTTTTCCATGGATAGCATCCACAGCGATTGTAATGGTTTGTGCATAGAGTGTAGATAAAAATAGAGCGATAAGTGATACTATTTTGATAAAGTTCATAGTGGTATTTTAGCAGGTTTTGAGAAGTAGTAACCTAGAGAGAAGTCAATCCCTAACTCTTCAACAATCTTTTGTACAGCACTGTTATGTACAAACTCTGCAATACATGGGATACCACTCTGTTTGGCAAAGAAGGCGATGCTTTTTGCAACATGGTAGCTTTTGGGATTTGTATCAATATCTTTAATATACTTAGCATCAATCTTTAAAAAGTCGATATTGAGATCTAAGGTCCGCTCAAAATTTGAGTATTCAGCACCAAAGTCATCAATCGCCAAAGCATACCCACTATTTTTGATCTCTTGTAGCTGTTGTAGATTATTCTTTTGTCCTGTAGCACTAATACCTTCAAGAATCTCTATAATCACACGCTCTGGCTGAATCCCATACTCTAAAGACTTTTTATGAAGATAATCAGGAAGATAGTGACTACTTAAATCATCTTCAGTAATATTGATTGAGAATGTATAGTCATAATTTGCCATAATTTTAAAACTCTTATCAATCATCGCTTTGGTGATATGAGGAATAAAACCTGTCAAACGAGCTGTTTCTAAGAAGCGATAGGGAGAGATGATCTCGCCTTCATGCTCAATACGTGCAAGAACTTCAAACTTTGTAATTTTATTGGTTTGATTATCGCGAATTCCCTGGAAGTAGGGAATAATCTTATTGTCATGAAGTGCTTTACGAAGAATATTGTGTGATGTGATGAACTCCTTACGTTTTTTATAATCGATAATATCTCTCTCTTCATTGTAAATCTGGAATTGATCTTTTCCATTCTCTTTAGCCTGGCGTAGAGCCAATGCACTATTTTGAATGACCTGTTTTTGACCATAGGCGGCACCATAGGAGAAAGATATATGCAGTAGAATATTATCAATCTGTATCGTTTTATGATGGAAGTAGTCTTGAATCTCTCTAATCTTTTTTTCAAGATCGATTTTGTCATGATAGAGTAGTGCAAACTCATCAGAGTTCAAGTGATAGGCTGAATCTGCATTAAACTCCTCTTTTAAAATAGATGCCACTTTAATTAAGAGTTGATCTCCAGTCTCAAATCCATAAGCCATATTGATATAGCTTAGATTATTGAAATCGAGCATAATAAGTGATAAAGGGCGTTGTGATGATGTTGTTATCTTCTCTAAGTAGGCACGGTTAAAGAGGTGGGTGAGTCTATCATGGTAGGCTTGATATTGGATTTGATGCAAGAGTTTTTCATTGGCCTTTTTCTTTTGTCTAAGCTTTTTATTGATATGAAACTCTCGCAAAAGAAAAAGTATAAGCAGGATAAACATGGTAAAGATTGTCCAATAGATATAGTTTCCATACTCCTTAAGCCATCGATGGAACACTTGAAGTTTGAAATCCTCATAATATCCAACTTCTAACCGCTGCATAAGATCATAGACACCTTGATAGTTGGCAGGTACTGTCCAGCCTCCATATTGTGCTTGATGGTGATGAGAGAGTGTAAGCAGTGCAACGATAATCTCTTTTGAGAGTTTGTCAGAGGCGTGAGGTGTCTTGGTAAATACCCATTCTGGATAGAGTTGACTGCTACATAAATAGGGGAAGGTTTCATGATGCTGTTGATTAAGAATGGTAAAGTTTTTAAGATCGATACTCTTCTCTTTTGCCCACTTCTCTAAAAGTCCGGTACGGATAATTCCTATATCTGCACGATTTTCAAATACAGCATCTATGACATATCTTTGGCATCCTGTAAATATAATCGGGTTACCTGCTTCTACTGGATCGATATGGTAAGAGCGTAGTGTATCGTAACCAATGAGCCAGCCACCACTTCCCATAGGGGCAACTCCCGCAAAACGATGCTTTTGTGTAACTTGTGATAAATCTGTAATATTTGAATCTTTCCGGGTGATAATAACCGATCCAAACTCTCCGATACCATTATGATCTTGCCGTGTAAGCATTTGCGTTGCACCGATACGCATCTGTAAATCGACATACATAATAGGAGGAAGAATCATAAAGTCAATCTCTTCTGTCTCTATATGCTTTTTGAATTGTGCAAACTCTGTTGGAAGAAATGGAACAAGTTTAAATGTATAGTCTGAAATATGTTTGTTAAGGTACTCGATTGTGCTATGCCACTCTTGTACAGCTTTCTCTTTTCCGTGCATGGCATTGACTGCAATATTCACTGTATAGGCTTGGAGTAGGACAGGCAAACATAGAAGGAGAGGTAAGAGATACAAAAGAATACCTTTTATGAATGAAGTGGAGCGTACTCTATCACCATTAATTGCAAATATATTGCAGTACTATGTAGTATATTAGATAGTTCAATTTTTTAGTTAGTATGAGAGGCTTTTATAGATATTTGCCCTTATCTTTTTAGATACAACTTGGTGCATTTTTTTGTTTAAAAGATAAGGGCAAAAAGATACTTTTAGAAAAGTTTTTGAGGATTGGTAAATAGATAGTCATTTTCTTGAACACTGCTATGACACGAGATACAGCTTTGAACCCCTTTATCCCATGCTTTGTAACCATTTTCTGTTTTGATAAAACGTGCATATCCCCAGTGATCTCCTTGATGATTAAACGTTTGACTATCTTTAACCATATATTCAATACGTTGGATTTTATCGGCTTCGAGAGCATCTGGCCACATTGACATCTTCTTAACACTCCAACCAATTTTAACAACTTTACTGCCATCAGGTAGAGGCTTTTGACCATTTTTAAGTGCTTGATAGGCGATAGAGTTGACTAAGATATATCTTAGTTCATTTTTATCTACTCGAAAGTGTGTTGCAATGACCTTATAGTTTTGATAGCCTTCAATACCTTTGAATGAGAGATTGTTATCAGGCATTTGAATATCGGGTACTTTACTTGTCTCTGTTGTATTATGATTGGTTTGAGCCAACAGTATAGAAGCCAATAGGGCTGATAATAATGCTGTTTTCATAATGAATGACCTTTTTAAGAGATTATATGAGAGAAAATATACTCTTTCATCATGAAAGAATAATGAAAGAGTATAAATTTTTTATAAAGATTAATGGAGAGCTATTTGCCTTTTTTAGCAAACTTTTTACACTCCTCTTCTGGTTTGGGTAAGCCAGTTTCTGTAGAGAGGCAAGGGGCATGAAAGAGGTAACCACTCCACATTCCTTTAAGGGTTTTAGCAAATACCAAAATCCAAAAGATAGCCAACTGAAGACTAAATAGAATGCTTAGAATTTTAAAGATTTCATAGTTTGTGACATGCCAAAGTTGGAGTGTCGCTGCTGTAAAGACACCGATAGGAAAGGTAAAGCCCCACCAACCCATATTAAATGGAAGCCCCTCTTTGAAAAACTTCAATGTAATAATCCATGCCATCACATACCACCATAATCCATAGCCCCAAAGAAGAAGACCCGTAATAAAGCCAAAGGAAGAGAGGAATGATGCCATATCTTCTAAGGGGGTACCCACTAAGACAATTTTAGCAGAGTGTCCAAGTAAGAGAAGTCCAAGTGCACCTGTACCAAGTGGTCCCAATGTCAACCAACTTGTAACCGCCATTGCCTTATCTGGAAGTTTATGGGTAACAAGTCGTAAAAAGAGAATCACCAATACAGAGAGAGCAAGGGGTACAGAGAATGCCCACAAAACATAACTCACCATCAAGATAGTTTCAGCCATTGGATTGGCAAAATAAGGAGCTAACACGCCTCCTGCGGATGCGGCTACTTCAGAAGCCACAATTGGTAAGAGCCACACTGCTGTCATATTTTCTAGCTTATGCTCTTTTTGAACAGTAAACATTAAGTAGGGCAGAAGCCAGCCAACACTGATCGCCAAGATCACATCGATCCACCATAGATAGAGTGCGATATTGAGTGCCATATCACCTAAGAGATTTTGACCAAAGATAGCAAACCCTTCAAGGATTGGTATGAGTGCCATAGGAATAGCACCTAAAAACATTGATTGAACAGGGTGCTTAAACATTAGTTTCATAGTTTCGGGGTAGAGGATGACTCGTGCCAAAAATAGAAGAGAGAAGAGAAGAAAGAAGAAGATATCGATCATCCATAAGAGCTCTCCTATAAAGCGTTGTGCTTCAAAGAGATTGGCATTGATATTGTGCAATGTGAGAAAGGCGATACCTGTTCCCATATTGAGGGTGAACCAGTTGGGGGTAAAGTTACGGATAACGTCAGTCAGACGCTTCTCTGACAAGGGTTGTGCTTGCATCTATATTTCTCCTTATTGGGTTGCAACCACTTTCTCAAGTGGTTGCAAATAGTCTATGGTTTGAATTATGCCAAACTCATAGCTAATTTGGTAATATAGTAACCACCAAAGATGAGCCAGATAAAGAGGATCAGTGCCAAATAGATTGGTTTGAGGCCAACGCCTTTGAATTTATCAAAACTGGTCTCCATCCCCAATGCTGTCATTGCCATTGTCAAGGCAAAGGTATCAAGTGCATTAATATCTGTCACAATAGCTTGAGGTAGAAGATTCAAAGAGTTGAAACCTGCTACCGCAATAAAGCCAACGGCAAACCATGGAATGGTAATTTTTGCCTTCTCACGATTGGCTTCTGTAGCACCACGACCCCTTTGAGCAAGCCAGAGTCCAAGAATAATCAAGAATGGTGCAATCATCATCACGCGAATCATCTTTACGATGACAGCATCTTTGGCAACCTCTCCACCAAGAGTATTACCTGCCGCGACAACATGTGCCACTTCATGGAGTGTACCTCCAATATAGACTCCCATACCTTTAGGATCTAAATCGACATATCCTGCTTTATATAAGAATGGGTAGAGAAACATGGCAATTGTTCCAAAGAGTACAACGGTTGAAACGGCAATTGCACTCTTATAGGCTTCAGATTTGACAACCGGTTCTGTTGCCAAGACAGCTGCAGCACCACAAATAGAGCTTCCTGCACTTGTTAAGATGGTCGTATCACGATCAAGCTTCAACACTTTTGTTCCGACAATATAGCCGATAATAAAGGTCAAAGAGACTACCAGTACACTGGCAACAATTCCAGGGATACCAACTTCAGCAATACTTTGAAAGGTAAGCCGAAAGCCATAGAAAACGATAGCTGCTCTTAAAAGCGTTTTGGTAGAGAAGATAATCCCTGGTGTCCACTCTTTAGGAAGATGGTTTCTTAGGGTATTGGCATAGAACATACCAAGAACAATCCCTATAATAAGTGGACTGATTCCCAACTGTTTGATAAAAGCAAACCCAGAGATATAGGTTGCAGCTGTTGCAAAAAGTGCAACAAATAGAACACCATGAAGTGTATGGGGTCTATTCTCTTTACTAAATGCCATAAAGACCTCCTTTAGTTGATAGAACTGTTTGGTTGTCGCAATTGTAAGCTTTTATAAATAATTTGTAAAATAGATAAAACTTTTTAAAATATTTGAAAAAGTCAATAAGAAAAATAGTGAATCATATCTTTTGATAGTAGATAAGTAGAAGGGATCTGTGATGGAACAGATCCCAATAATAGTCTCTTGAATTAGAAAGGTGCCCCAGGGATAGAAGGTGGCATAGAGGGTGCTGTTGTAGCAGGCATAGAAGGCATTGTAAAGTCAAATTTATCTGCAATATGGATCGCTGATGCATTAATCATTTCAGAGTGTTTGGTGATAAGCTCTTCGGTATAGACAATGCGGTCAGCCATTTCTCCAATACGGTCAGCCATCTCACCAATACGATCTGCCATGACACCAATATCATCACTTAAACGCAATGTCGTACGTGTTAAGATCTCCAATGTCTCGATATAGGAGTCATTGGCATTGGTAGATGTTTTGTCTGCAATCGATACAATCGCATTAGCGAGTGAAAGAGATCCTTGAGCCAGTGCTTCAGCTTTGTCTAAAAACTCTTTAACAAGAACAGGATCATTGTTAGGAAGTTCAAGCGACTTACTAAAAGTTGCAACCTCTTTTTCATAATTTTCAAGTTTGGCTTGTAGTTCAACAAGCATAGAATCAGAGGTTAAACCTTTGATGGTTTGCTCTTTCATCACTGTTTCGATCTCTTTAGCATCGGCAATCAAGCCATCCATTTCAGATAGATAGTTCTCCATATTAGCAAAGGCAATCGAGCATCCAAGCATCATAGCTAAAAGAGATTTTTTCATAGCTTTCTCCTTTAAAATCTTTTTGTTACAGTAAGAGTGACAGCATGGTCTGCTGCTGTATCACTAAAACCATGGGTATAGCTGAGATCATATTTTAGAGCACTCTTAGCACTGTAAGAGCAAAAGAGAGAAGCCGTTTGGGTTGCATCAAGGCTGTCAAATAGAGGTTGACGATAGGCGTAGTTAAATCCTATAGAGAGTTTACGGTTGAGACGATGTCCTGCACCCAGTGTACCGTACCATATATCATTGTACTCAATAGTATCACTGTCACCCGTGATTGTATATCCAACTGTTCCAAAAACAAAGCTCTGTCCTACGGGCTTATAAAGATCAGCTTGTAGGCTATAATCATTCTCTCCAGTTCCTAAACCTTTCTCTTCATCGGCTGTTGCCACTTTCATAATGAATGAAGTTTTTAGATAGACACCTCGTGTTGGAACAAAGGTATAGGCAGTATTGAGAAGAATATCTCCAAGCCCTTCTGTTGTTGTACGCTCAGAGGTACTGGTAGGGTTTGATGAACTAAATGGATCGCTATTGACAGCTGTTTGTAGATCGGCAGGTTTTGATGGAAGAGTTGGTACAGGACCTACTGATGTCCAAGTGAAGCTCCCTTTGCTATCGATTCGAATATATGGGATAGTGACAGATGTTGAGAACATACTCTTTTGGTAGGTCGCAACAACAGGGAGATAGTAGGTCGATGTTGTAGTCTCTGTACCATAATCTCCTTCACTGTATGTTCCACCAATAGATAATGTTGTGCTACTTCCAGCATAGGTCAGTGAACAGCTTAATGCAGTAGAGATGGCTAAAGTGCATAGAGTGCGCTTCATAGATGCTCCTTATAGGTTGATAAATCAGATGCTAAAGCAAAAATAGGGCTGGAGAATAGCATAAGCATCTATATCTTTCAAGATAATAGTAACTTATTAAAAAAGTTTTATCTAAAACTTACCCAAAACCCTATTTTTTATATTTTTTAAATATTTAGCATGAATCAACTCTTGGGAAGGAGTCCTGGACTATGGCACATCATACAGTTCATTTTGGTTTTGCATCCACCTTCTGTGGCGACATTTTTTAACTTCTTTTTATACCAAAGATTTAAAAGTTCTGCTGTTTTTTGTGCAACACTTCCTGCAAGTCGTGCACATCGTTCTGCTCGCTCTTTACTGTCATACGCATATCCTGAAGTTTTACACCAATTCATGACCGATACATGGCATAATGGAAGCTCTGGAGTGGTTGTAACAATCGCCTCTTTATGAGGTGGTATATAGTTGGGAAGTTTGGTATTGGCGTACCATTGATAGAGACTATCAATGACATTAGCATACTCTTTTCCTGTTACCAAGTTGATAATGGCTGAAGCACCATTAAGGGTTCCACAAAGTGTTCCCCAGCCATTGGCACCACCCCGTCCATAAAGAAACATTTCACTTGGAAGGTAGGTATAAGGTTCACCAACACTCTCTTTTAATTCATCAATGAGTGCCCCAAAGGTTGCAAAACAGCACTCTCCTATTTTATAGTATCGGTAAGCATTGTAAGCCACTTTTTCAGGATCAATCGGTTTGTATGGATAGGGGACTTTGAAGGTTGTCTGTTGAGACGTTGACCAACTATTTGAAGCCATTGCTTTTTCTACACTGAAACCAACACCTACACTAAGTCCAACTTTTAGGCTATTTCCTAAAAAATCTCTTCGATTCATAACTTCTCCTTTAATTATTTTTCATAGCATTTTTGTGCATAGAATGCACCAAATCGGTGATGTTTACCACCATGATATTTTTGATGAGAGTATTTTGTATAAACAGGATTGCATGTATCAATCCACTCATCAATAGGATAGACTTTGACCTGTTTAAAGCCCATTTTTCTAAAGATAAGGGCTTGAAGGGATGCTCTATGTGCCGTATTACAAACCACAATCAACTTATCTTTGACAAGTTTTCCATCATCATCGAGTACAAAGTTTGCAATAGCTTTTTCAGGAAATTGTCTTCCAACTCTTACACTCCCTTTGATATGTGCTGCTGCCCACTCCTCTTCAGTTCTTACATCAACAACCAATGTATCTTTAGAATGGAGAGCTTTTTTGACTTCATCAGTTGTTGCAAGAAGACCATGCTTTTGATTTTCTTGAAGAAGTTTTGTTGACAACTCTTTATAAGAGACAAACTCTGATGCAAAACTACTAGAGGTGGCAATACTCATTGCAACAATAAGGTGAACAAATTTCATAATTAACTCCTGATAATAGGTTTATGCAATTCTATAATCAAAAATTTCAATGACAAAATTGAGAAAACTTGATATAATATTTACTATTTTAAATAAGAGGAGTAATTTTGACACTTAAGGAGTTGGAGCTTTTTTATGCCTTAGCGGAGAATCCACATGTTTCGCAACTGGCAAAACAGATTTCTATGAGTCAATCTGCTATCTCTTTAGCGATTAAGTCATTAGAAAAAAAGCTTTCAGAGCCACTTTTTGATAGAGTAGGGAAAAAATTGGTCTTAAATGAGCGGGGACGACTCTTTAAAGAGAAGACCTATCCACACTTTTTAGCTTTAAAAGATGCTGAGAACTTTTTTAAAGAGAACCACCTTTCTGGGATTTTGCATGTGGCATCGAGTAAAACCATTGGTGATTTTATCATGCCACAGATTATCTTCGATTTTATTTCAGAACACCCAAATGCAACAATTCATAAAGAGATTCAAAACTCTTCAGATATTATCCGAAAAGTTTTAGATGGTACGATTGATATGGGATTTGTAGAGTTTGCCTGTAATGAGCCAGCAGTGATTAAAGAGACGGTTGCCAAAGATCAACTCATCGTTGTCTCAAGCGATAAATCTCTTGCTAAAAAAGAGTTCTATATTGACCAACTGTTTGATAGAAAATGGTTGATAAGAGAGCAGGGGTCTGGTACACGTGATGTCTTTTTAAAAAAGTTGGGGGAACTTGCTAAAGAGTTGAATATCTTTATGGAGTTTTCTGAGTTTGAAGAGATTAAAACCCTACTTGAATGCAACCCTGATACTCTTACCTGTATTTCAAAGTTTGCCGTTAAAAAAGAGTTGGAGCGAGGAGAGCTCTTTGAAGTTAGGCTTAAAAATCTCACATTTGAGAGAAGTTTTTGTCTTGTTTACCACCAAAATAAGTATCAAAGTAAACTTTTTGAAACCTTTAAAACCTATGCCAAAACACGTTTTAATGAGATTGTGATGGCATAGGGGAGAGTCTTTGACAATTATGCTTGCTTCTCCTGAGAAGCAAGTCTCTCAAGAAGATCTTTGACAAAGGTTGTCATCTTCTCTTGATACTCTTTAAAAAAGAGCTCTCCATAGCGTGCTTTGATAAGATTTATATCTTCAACAAACTGTTCAAACTCCTCATCTTCATACATCTCCGTCACTTCAAAATAGAGTTCAATCTCCTCTTGCAGATCATCCATAAAGGCTTTAAAAAAGGAGAAGGCTTCGGGAAATCTCTTTTCAAGAAGATCGGTATGCTCTTTAAGTGGTAGTGACACCTCTCCAAAGTAGGGGTCAAGATCGATCATCTTCATAAAGCCGTTTTGTTCAATCTCTTTGAGAATCGCATCGATTGCAATGATCGGTTTGAGTCTACTATCCTCAGGGGTATTGATGGCTCGTTGGAGCATCTCTTCATATCTTTGACGATCGTCTTTATTAAGTGCAATCATGCAGTATCTCCTTCAAAATCTATTTTGCATCCAAACTCATTATCAATATAGAGGTTTACTTTTCGCTCTTGTTGGTTAAAGGTACGAATGATAACCTCGATGACACCTTGAGAAAGGAGCCTTTTTGCATCCTGTTTGCTAAGCATTTTACCACCAAAACGTTTGATAGCATTTTTAAAAATAGCAAACTCACATCCATCTTCCCAGCGTGAGCAGCCATAGCTTAATGGTGTTTCAACCACATTTGCACCACAACATGGACAAGAACCAAGCACTTCCAGTTCGCTACCTGCTTCAAAGTCGATCCAAGGACGCCATTTTCCATTAACATTTTTTAGTTTAACAGTAAAGATACGCTCAACACCATTGGACATTTTAAAGTACATCTGTGTTGGTCCTTTAAGGAGCTTTCGCATCTGTTTGGGTGAGATGGTGTAGTGACCGATTGTTGCAAGGGCATGAATACTCACTGTAAAGTCACACCCGTCACGAAACCCTTCACAACCGTAAAACTCACCACGATGAACAATATTTTCCCCACATGAAGGGCATGAACCGAGGATTGTTGGCGTACTTTTCATAGCCATGATTGTATCGAAAATTGGTAAGAATGTGAAATGAAAATCTCATCTAATAGATTATTTTCAATTAATTTATTTATAGGTTTTGTAAATAAAGTACCTACTTTTTGTAACATTTTGGATGATTAATAGATGTTTTTTAATCTGTAAAACATCAGAAAATATCAATTATTAGCCAATTATGCTATAATGAAGATAATTATATGGATTTGTATATGTTATTTATAATTTAATTGGAGGTGGATAGAAGGGATCAGGTGAAGGAGTGATCGATATAGCGAATCGATAGAGCAAAAGATGATTGGATTCGCTCAAGTTAAGGAGCTTATATGAACCATGCTTTACAATCTAAAATATTTCGGCTTTATGTGTCTGGATCGAATGCCTGCTTTACACGTCCAGAGATGAAGGCAGAGCGGGTTAGTTATGATGTTATTACCCCCTCTTCAGCACGTGGTATTCTTGAAGCGATCTTCTGGAAACCAGCTTTACGCTGGGTCATTCAACGGATTGATGTTTTATCTCCAATACGATGGGAAAATATCCGACGTAATGAACTTGGTACAGTGATCTCTGTACGAACCCACCACCTCTTTATTGAAGAGCATCGCCAACAGCGTGCGGCACTCATTTTAAAAGATGTTGCTTATGTCATCCATGCCTACTTTGAGTTGACAGGCAAAGAGCCTGAAGGCAACACCCTTCAAAAACTCTCTGCAATGTTTCAAAGGCGTGTTCGAAAAGGGCAATGTTTTCATCGTCCCTATTTTGGAACACGTGAGTTTGCTGTTGAAGACTTTCATCTGATTCATAATGAGGATGATCTTCCACCATCGATTCAAGAGGATCAAGATTTAGGTCTAATGCTCTATGATATGGAGTTCTCCACCCATCCGCCATATCCCCTCTTTTTTCATGCCAAGATGAGAGAAGGTACGATTTCGATACCCCATCCACAGAGTCGGGAGGTTTTGCGATGATTCTACGTCGTCTTTATGAATATTACCGCTACATTGAGTCAAAAGAGGAGGTTCCCAAAATAGGGTTTCAAAGAAAAGAGATCCCTTTTGTGGTTGTGATTGATGAGAGAGGTCAATTTCATCATATTTGGGATACACGCTCGAAAGAGGGAAGGCGGTTGGTTGGAAAACTCTTTCTTGTACCATCTGAAGTACACCGTTCAGGACAGAATGCTTGGAAAAAAGCCAATCTGCTTTGGGACCACCCAGGGTATCTCTTTGGCATCCATCCCACCAAGCCAGAGATGGGGAAAAAACAGCACCTCTCATTTCTACAACGGATTCGAGAAGTCTTTGGCGAAGTGCCCAAAGATGAAGGTGTATTGGCAATTTTACACTTTTTAGAGTCACGCAATTTTGAGACAATGCAGACCGATCCACATTGGAGTGAGATAGTCAATCATCACCCTTTTATGAGTTTTCAACTTCTTGGTGATGATGGTTTGGTCTGTGAGAGAGAGGGGGTAAAGTCGATTATTTCTCAAATGGCAATGGTCGATGATGCACCACTTCAAACCTGTCTTGTTACAGGTCAAAAGAGAGGTGTTGTACGCCTTCACCCTAAAATTAAGCGGGTGCCTGGAGCACAAAATAGTGGGGCTCCATTTGTCTCATTTAATCTTCCTTCATTTAACTCTTATGGAAAGAAGCAGGGGGAGAATGCACCGATTGGTAAAACAACAGCATTTGCCTATGCAACTGCTTTAAATCGGCTCTTACGTGATCCTGGTCACCACATCTACCTTGGTGAGATGACGATGGTCTATTGGAGTAGAGAGCCCCATCCGATAGAGAAGATATTTCATACATGTTTTATGCAGAGTCAACCAACCGATCAAGAGAAAGAGGCACTACAAACCTTACTGAAAGCCTCCTATGATAAGGATCGTAAAGATTTGGATATCCCCCTTTATGTCTTAGGGCTCTCTCCCAATGCTGGAAGATTGAGTATTCGATGCTGGTATGAGGGGACGATCCGCCAAACACTACACCATATTCAGCAATATTTTGATGAGTTGAAACTTCTGAAACGCTCCAATGAGTCGAGTGAGATTCCCATGGGTCGCCTTCTACTCTCAACAGCCAATGACCATACATGGGATAATGTACCACCTAACCTTACTGGGACACTCTTAAGTGCGATTTTAAATGGGACAAACTACCCTGAAACACTTCTCTTGGCTCTGATTCGACGGATCCGTTCGGGTGTGGCACGAAAATATACCAAACGCAATATCTTTATGCCCCATATCACCTATGAGCGTATTGCACTGCTCAAAGCGATCTTTATTCGGAACTATAAAAAGAGGGTTGCCTTATCTCTTGATCGGTCATGTTATGATGTAGAGTATCTGCTTGGACGACTCTTTGCAACGTTTGAACATCTCCATACCATCACCCAATCACTCTCAACCACAATTGTACGTGACCGCTACTACCGTACAGCATCCACTACACCACAGGCGATCTTTCCATTTTTAACTAAGATAGCTTATCAACAACTACAAGATGCCAAAACTTCTGTACGTCATCAATATAGTCAGCTTATTGAGGAGATTATGAGTCGGCTTGATGAGTTGCCAAAGTCATTACCCCTTAAAAAGCAGGGGATTTTCGCTATCGGATACTACCACCAGCGTCAAACCTTTTTTAGCCAAACAGATCTATCAAATGAGGAAAAATTATGAGCAATGTATCAAAAGAAGCTATTCAAAACCGTTACGACTTTATCTATCTCTTTGATGTCAAAGATGGAAACCCCAATGGTGATCCCGATGCAGGGAATCTGCCAAGAATCGATGCTGAAACGGGGCATGGGTTGGTAACTGATGTGAGTTTAAAGCGAAAAGTTAGAAACTATGTCGCACTGGTAAAATCGTACCAACCCCCTTATGACATTTTTATTCGAGAGAAGGCGGTACTCAATGATCTCATCGATTCAGCATACCAAACCCCAGCGGTTCAAAAGGTTGAAAAAAGAGGGGAGAAGATGGAGGCGGCACGCCGTTATATGTGTGAACGCTATTACGATATTCGCACTTTTGGAGCAGTCCTTAGTACAGGACAGAATGCGGGTCAAGTGCGTGGTCCTGTTCAGTTGACATTTGCTCGTAGTGTGACACCAATTTTAGCATTAGAGCATAGCATTACCCGCATGGCAGCGACTAATGAGAATGAGATGACAGGCGAAAATCGTACGATGGGAAGAAAGTTTACCATTCCCTATGCCCTCTATCGAACACATGGCTTTATTTCAGCCCCTTTTGCACAGCAAACAGGCTTTAATGAAGAGGATTTAGTACTCTTTTGGGAAGCCCTCACCAATATGTTCGATCACGACCATTCCGCAGCAAGAGGGGAGATGAGTCCACGAGCCATTGTTATTTTTAAACATGACTCCAAACTTGGCAATGCCCCAGCCAATAGACTCTTTGATCAGCTAAAAATCGAGCCCAAAAGTGAGATACCACGTGCCTATACAGATTTTGAAGTGACATTCCCATCACCCGAAGCACTTCCTAAAGGGGTAACAATGATGATCTACACCCCTCAAACAGGGTGGTCGGCATAGATTAGCCTTTTATTAAGCTAACTTAACCTACAATATAGATAGGTGCATCCATCTTGATGGATGAGGATTGAAACAAAACACTTTCCTACACTGTAACCATCCACCTTTTGGTGGATGAGGATTGAAACACGTTTTTTTCAACGCTTAAAGGTGTGTGACGATGCTACGGCATCTCACACATCATGCTTCTCTTCACTAATTCGTTCTGCATACCTCTTTAAAAGTCCTGGATCATCAAATCCATCGGCAATTGCTCGCTCAATATTGGGGGTAAAATCCCATTCTATTGAACGATACCCCATCTCTAAAAGGCGATCCAGCTCGGCTTGTGCCGTTTGACGATACGATGGAAAGTGTGCCAAACGGTAGAACCAAAGTTCAAGTGCTAAAGGGTGGTCGGTTTCATCGAGTGCATTAAAAGCACGTTCAAGATACTTTTCTCCTTTTTCTTTATTTCCTGTTGCAAGAAGAAATTGGGCATAATTACTAAGGTGGATAGCATGCTTAGGGTTAGCTTCAATAGCTTTTTTATAGTATTTTTCAGCTTGATCGTAATCTTTTCGTATATGATGTAAAAAGATAGCATAGTTACCAAGATAATCAGCATCATTAGGGTCAGTTTCAATAGCTTTTTTATAGTATTTTTCAGCTTGATCATAATCTTTTCGTATATTTTTTAAAAAGGTAGCGTAGTTACCCATCAATTCATGACTTTTGGGATAGGCTTTAAGACCTTCTTGATAGATTCGATCTTTTTCATCGGGATCATCTGTCTTATCAACTTCTACTTCATACGCCCACCAGTTTGGTAAGATCTTTGTCAGTGCTTCTTTACCCTGTAGATCTAATGTTTTATAGAGTTTTTCAAGTTGTTCGACATGCTTTTTAGCATACTCGATAGCTCTTTCTACAATCAAGCTCTCTTCAATTTTCTTTTGATTTACCATTGGCTTAAATTGGAGTTTGTCACTGAGCATGAGCATAAACTCATCAAAACCTTTAATCGGAACTACATAGTCATTGTTTGTTAAAAGGTCGATTGCTTTTGGCGGTATGCCATCCTCAGGACGATAGCACCAATAGATAGGTTTACGTTCCTCAATACTCTCTAAATAGTCCATAAGACTGTTGTCATTACCACCATAACCAATCACAATCATCGCATTTTGGCGAAGAATAGGGGTAAGAGCCTTCTCCCATGCCTCTGCTAACCTTTTAACCTCACCATCTCTATTATAGGGTTCAAAGAACATATCACGATGAATCTTAATAATAGTAGGGCGGGTAGAGGTGATTTTGAGGTATTTACTTAGAGATTCATGCCCAAGAATCAAGGGTTTCTCTTTAAGAAAGTCAAAGAGAGCATCTTCAATCATCGTATCAAAATTGGTTGTAATGACAAACTTATTGGGAGTCTCTGACAAAAATTGGGCTAAAAAGGCGTACCCAACACTTGGTTCGGCTTGGTTGATATATCTTTGAAGCTCCTCATATCCTGCTTCATAGCTTGCTTCAAAACGTTTCTCATAGATTTTTGTATAGTATTCAGCTACAGATTGTTTCTTATCAAATGTAATTTCATCTTTCCATGCTTGAAACTCCTCTTCACTTAAATCCTCTTGAATCTCTTCCACCATCCCAGGTGCGTCGGAAATAGTTTCGCAAAGGGATTCTTCTTCCTCGACAATCTCTTTCAAATCGT
>QNYO01000066.1 GCA_003978765.1 Hydrogenimonas sp.
CATCCCCATATTTATATAAAACTCCTAACTTGTAACAAATTTTTGCATCCTTATGTTTACATTCCTCTTGACATGATTGTATTATTTGACTTATATTAGAACTTGCTACTAAATTAATTAGAAAAAAATAAATAATAAAAATAAATATTCTTAGCATTACCTATTAATACCTTTTTTATTTAGTTTTAACCTTATCCTCGTTCCCATGCTGAGCGTGGGAACGAGAACAGATTTATTGAATGTATATCGACATTAAAATATTTATGTTTAATTTTGTAGAGATAAAAAAGGTTTTCTTACAAACTCCCCCGAAGTAGCCCCGTTGCCTCTTCAGGTGCTACGGGATTGATATAGACCCCACTATGAAGCTCGAATCCCCCTATGTTAAAGAGGCGTGGAATAATACGCAGACCAAAACGCCAGATATTGGGAATCTCATCAAAAAAGCTCTCTGTGGCGAAGTTTTTCTGTATTGGAGGTGTGTTGAAGGTGATATTAAAGTCAAAGTCGCCCAATTGGTGGTAGAGAGCTTTGATGACCTTTTGGAGTAGATTGCCTAACTCATGAAGATGGGTATCTTCCATATCCATGAGTGTACTCGTTTGCGTTTTAGAAAGAATCATCACCTCAAAAGCAAAGGCTGATGCATAGGGGCAGATTGCAATAAAGTGGTCATTTTCTATGATGATACGGTCGGCATGCTCTCGCTCTAAAGCGAGGACAGCATCAAAGAGGCTATGCCCATGTTCAAGAAAAAAGTGTTTTGCACGGAGCATATTGGTGATGGTTTGCTTTGGCACCACAGGAAGTGCGATGAGCTGTGTATGTGGATGGGTCTGTGTCGATGCTGCATAGTGACCATGATTTTTAAAAAGAGAGAAATAGACCAATCGAAAATCATTTCTCAAATCGTGCATGCGTGAACGGAGAGTAAAGAGCCAGTTAAAATACTCCTCCTCTTCCCAACCATCCATCCGTAAAAGATGGCGTGGGGTATCGATAATCACTTCATGCGCACCAAACCCCTCCCACGCCTCATAGTGTCCAACCTCCAAACTCTTACATGGTGTCTCAATCTGCACAGCTTTGTAGAGGTTGGGAACCACACGTGTTTTCCAACCCGACTGGTTGGGGGCATTGTGACGCAGTGCATAAATCTCTGATGGAGTCATCGACTCATGCCCCTCACAGAAGGGACATTTATCGGTATTCGGACGACTTGTTTGGGGTATCTTATAGCAATCAGGGCGATGGAGTCGCTCAGGTGCAATAAGAACATAATCGTGATGAATCAAGTCGTAGCGAATATCAGACATGAAGAACCTTTAAACTGCCCTGCAACTTCAACTGCTCTTTAAATGGTACAACCACCATCAAACTCAACCCCTGTGTCATCAGCTCATACCCCTCTTCACTTTGAGAGACGGTTTGAAGAGGTACAGCAAGCAAAGAGAAGAAGTGATCCAGTTCAAAAACGATATGACGCCCTGTATAAGGGTCATGCACTCTAAACTCTTTTAACTCATACCTCTGTATCCCCTGCCCCACCACCTCTTGATTGAGCAGAATATCTTTGAGGTTGGCAAAGTGGAGATTGAACTCCATGCCATATTCATAAATATGAGAACTCTCACTCTCAAGCTCCATCGTAAACTCAACCCCATTATCCAATGGTTGATAGCTCTTTTTTAGATGAGATGGATAGGCATACTTATCGTAAATGCCACCATGACGCTCAAAAACCACCCCATCTTTTGCCACACTCACCTCAAAGGGTTGATTGACAAAATCGGAAAACTCTCTAAAGCTACAGCGTCGGAAACTCTCCAAACCAAGGGTATGGTCACTGATATGGTCGATAAAGGAGTTTTTGACATACCAGTCATAAACCAAAGCCTCTTTCACCGCCTCTTCAACACGGTGCGCACTATGATGAATCGTCGAAATCCCTGTATCATCGCTATGGGATTGATCATAATCGCTCTGATCCGATGCAAGAATCTTTTCATGATATGCCTCTTTACGGCGTGTCAGAACATTTTGAAAGTTAAAGGCATGCTTTCTATCATCAAACTCAATCAACTGCCCTCCATAACGGCTATCAAACCGCATAATCACCTCTTTTTGCACCATCTTAACCTCGTCATAACCATCAAGGTCGCTGTCAAAACACTCTATCCCACCCTTTTTGGCATAGCGAATATTCTCGCAGTTAATCAAAAATCGGTAGGCATTATCACGCAGATTGGGCAAATAGAGCCCCCCAAAGACACCATGCCAAAAGACATCATTGGTCTGAAGTGCATAGAGGTTTTCAAGATAATCAACTTTTTTGGTACGTACCTTAGAGAGCTCCAACATCCGTTTATGAAGGCGATTTGACTCATCATATTTTACAAAGAAGTTTTTCCAAATCCCCCCTTTGAGAAACTTCACCGCCTCTTGGTCACAAACCTGCTCCTTTAACGCCTCCAGTCGCAAAGCATCATGAGCCTCCAAGCTCCACTCCCCCATCTCATAGTAAGAGACATTAGGAAGATAGGCAATCCCTTTGGAACGGTGTGAACGAAGATAGTCGCCATAGTGCATTGTCTGAATCGATGGGTCACTTAAAACCGCTTCAAGAAAGGCTTCAAGCCACCTCTGTTCATAGACCCAATGGTGCGTTTCGGGCCACATCCCAAACTTTTCAGCATCATCAAAGATAATCGCCGCACCATCAGGCGATTTAACACTCTCTTTAATCGCACGAATCGCTTCATCTACGGGTCGAAATGGGAGAGCATAACGAAGGGCTTGGGAGATAGGAAAGAGAGCGATTGTCTCTCCACTCTCTTCTGTATGGTAGTAGCCATCCAATCGCTCCTTATCAAACCCTGCTGCAATAAAGTGGTAATCATCGACAATGCTATATGCAACACCCGATTGGACAAGATCAGGAATCAACCCTGACTCCCAAACCCTCTCAGTTAGCCATAACCCCTCTGGTGTCTGTTTAAAGGCTTTTTGAATGCTCTTATTGAGCTTTTTAATCTGCCCGATACGGCTCTTTGATGGAATGGCACTAAGGATTGGTTCATAAAACCCTGCTGTAAAAAACTCGATACTCCCCTTTTTAGCAAGCCACTGCATATCGGCAAAGAGTTCTGGATAGTTGTTCTCAATTGTCTCAAGAAGCCATCCACTGCAATGAACGCTAAAGCGAAAATCTGGAAACTTTCGCATCGTTGAAAAAAATGGGGCATAGCAGGTCTCAACTGCTCTATCAATCGCCTCTTTAAAGTTGTCAACTGGCTGGTGCATATGGACACCAAACAGCAGTGAAATAGCCTCTTGTTTCATAAATAGTCTCCTTCTTAAATAAACCAGTTTTCAGAGAAGTTGTCATTTAGATCAATCACCAGTTCCGCGACACCTGGTAAAGTCTGGACAACCTTTTTCTCAATGACAACTTCTAAACGGATACGTACCGATTGATACCCCTCAAAACGTTGCTTAGGGAGTGCAATCTCTACAATCTCATCAATCGCTACGGCAAACTCACCCTCTGCTGGGGATGAGAGATTGACCGTCATTGCTTCCGACAATACATCAACATAAATCAAAATCTCCCCTGCCTCTTTGAGTGCCTCCATATCTCCATCGAGTCGTAGATAGATGGCATGCTCATCCTCTCCCCAGTAGGTTTTGCTAATGGGTCCACGCACTCTATCCATGGTAGAAAAGACCCGTGTCTCATCCACCATACCACTTCCAAGCCACTCAAAAAAGGAACTCACCTTACCATCAATGGCTGGGTGAATCGGAAATTTCGGTTCACTCATCAAGGCATGGACATCACTCTCACCTGCAATGGGACGAAAGAGGCTTGCAGGGACTGCAATATTCATTAAGTTGTAAATCTCAATCAAGTGGTTACGAAAGAGTTGGTCAAACTCTTTGGCATACTCGGTATGGTGATCCTCTCCATACCACCAAAACCAGTCGGAACACTCACTAATCAAAAAGTGGTCGGTAATGGCACTGCGTACCTCATTGGAAAGCTTTGCAATATGGGCAAGATAATCCTCTTTGGTTCGATAGATCAGCTCCCACGCCTCATTCTTCTCTGGATGCCCCACCCATGTATCAAATGTGCCATAGATCCAACTCCCTGGATGGAGATGTTTAAGCCTCTTTTGTGGCTTCTCATCTGCCAACTCATCCATCGTTACTGTCTGACAATCCTTAGCTTCTGTAAGCTTTTGATAGAGGGCTTGAAAAAAGTCATACCCATTATTGGGATAAAACTCCCACGCATTCTCCCCATCAAGAATGACTGAAATGGTTGGATGCTTCTCTTTTTTACCAATCTCTCTAAGGTGCGAAAGGAAGTTTTCGGCGGAATCTTCTGCCTCCCAATAGCGATAGGTAAACCCTATCAAATCACTCAAGGCATGGTCTCGAAATGCGATAAAGAGATCATTAAAGTGGTGGCGTTTATAGAGTTCATGACTCTTTTTTTTGCCCAATGATTTAAAAAGAATCGCCTCATCAGTTGCAATCCAACGAAGACCATGCGACTTATAGAGTGCCACACTCTTATCATCCACAGCCCCCTCTGCTGGCCAAAAGCCTGTGGGTGCTCTGCCAAAGACCTCTTGATAGAGCTGTATGGCACGCCGAATCTGTGCTTTGGCATCATCGACAAGGGGTTGATGGTTGTTGGGAATAGCCGTTTGTGGGTTTGACTTTTGGGCATTGTTCATATCCAATAGTAGTGGCAAAATGGGATGGTTAAAGGGGGTTGTTGCCAAAGAGATCTGTCCACGCTCTTGCAATGTTTTATACAAAGGTAGAATGGTTGGGATAAACTGAAGCAGAGTATCAAGCAGTGCCTCTTTATCTTCAGAGCTATATGCCCGTCCCTTTTCGATTAAGTGCTGAACTGTAGCATTATGGTGTCGAAGGTAGTTACCACACCAAGAGAGCATAAAGAGCACTTCAAGCTCAATCAAAGCGTGATCATCGAGATGCTCTTTACCATAAAGTTCGGTATAGCGTGGCAGAGGCTTCACCATCGTCTCAAATTGTGGGCTATTGCAGATCTTCATCACCCATGCACGCTCTTCATCACCAAGCTCACAAGGGTGCTTGAGCCATAAAGAGAGAAAAAGATCACGATGGTATCCATACGCTTCATAGAGTCGTAACTGCTCAATCAAAGAGGGGGTAAGGTTGAAAGTGGCTTTGAGAGTTGGAAAGTTTGAGAGCAACCATGGCATCTCATAGTAATCTTTAATCGCATGCAAAAAGACCCACGGCATCCGCATCATACCCGCTCCATTCCGATAGTCGGGCTGATGCATATGCCAAAAGAGTGAAAGTTTAATCATACATCAACTTTTCTGCTCCATCCAAGCATCAATCAACTCTCTATACTTATCATGAATCTTTTGACCTGTCTCTTCATCAATCGCTTGAATATAGATATTGAGATGTTCGCTATATTGGTCAGGAATCATCAAAATCCAGTCGGTATCACTCTCCCAAATCTTGACACCATCAACCGATGAACTCTTCTTATTTTTGGCATACTCAAGGAACTTACGCATCATCTTACCCTTGAGAGATTGCGGGCAAGGGACACGGCAGGTTGAGTAGAAGAAGTGAGAGATCTCCTGTACCACTTCAGAGAGCTTCACCTCATGGCGTGCCAAAAGCTCCATAATCTTCAAACTCGCATATATTGCATCACGGTGCAGAGCAAACTCTGTAAAGGCGTAGTTACCATCAATCGTGGCGATCAGATCAAAGAGTTTAAAGGTTGAGGCTTTAAAGTTGGCATACTTACCGCGTTTGATAATGAGATGGGTATAGGATGCATCCATCAAATCGGGAGCCCATGTTGGCAAGAATACACGCATTTTACGCTCTTCAGAGGCTGCTTGCATATCCATTAACTGCAAAATCGCTGTTAAGGCATCTACCTTATCAAGCACCTCACCTTTATCAGTCACAAGCATTAAACGTTGTCCATGAGGATAGATCAAAACGCCCATATCCAAACCAAGATTTTTAACAATGGCAGAGAGATCTTGAAGCGATTTCACTTTATGATGTTGGATATTGGCCAACTTTCTCTCATCAGAGTAGGCATTGAGAACAATATTATCGATCTGCATATCAGTGATAATATCGGGAAAGACATCTTGAGTAATCCCATACATCAAGTCGATAGCGACACGGAAACCGCTTTTGCGAATCATCTTGTGTTGAATCGAACTCTCAACAGCACTTTTATAGGTTAAGGACTCTTTACGTCGATAGAACTCACTATCCTCAATGGTTCCAATCTGAGAGTAGTCCACGCGTCTAAAGTGCTCTTTAAAAAAGCTCTTCTCGATCGCTTTGGCACTATTATCATCAAGACGTAACCCCTCTTCATTAAAGAGGATAATCTCAATATCGGATGGGTCATTCAAACTCTTACGGAAATAGGCACCTGCGACAATACTCTCATCACGATGGATATTGTAACGAAGCACTGCAGGTGGGACAGCACGAAGGTCTAAAACATTGATACCTGCTGCTAAAAGCCCCCCAACAAATGCCCGTTTAAGCATCCGAGAGCCCTTGTCATAATCACGTCCGATCAATACACGGCTTCCCATTGGCAACTGCGATCCAAATGCCTCTCCAATTTTACAGGCCATTTCACAACTAATCTCTATATTGCTTTTGCCTGTAATACTCCCATTTTCAAAAATCGCATTACGGTAGCGTGTTCCCAAAACCACATTATTGTTAATAATGGCGGCTGGTTCAATCTCTTTATCGGGCCAGATCGTAACATCTTGTTCAAAGGTGGCGAGTTTGCCAACACTACACCCTTCGGCTAAAATCAGCCCTGCTTTGGCAATGACACCATCTCCAATCCTATTATCATTACAGATGACCCCATTATCAAGAATCAATTTATGACCAACCGTCACATCATGCCAAAAGACAGAGTTGCGAATACGACACCCTTGACCAAGGGTAACATTATCTCCAATCACAACATTATGGAGTCGTGTCCCTTTACCAATCTTGACATTATGACCAATCACAACCGTATCGATAATTTCGACACTTGGGTCAATCTTACTCTCTCCTGTGAGGTAGAGTGTTCCATCGGGATACTCAACCTTTTTACCTGGTATCTTAAAGTCGAGCCGACCATTGAGAATATCATCATGTACATCACGATAACTGTCGGGGTTTCCAACATCACGCCAATACCCTTTGGCGTTGTACCCCATCAAATCGATCCCCTCTTTCATAAGCAGTGGAAAAAGATCTTTAGCAAAATCGAAATTCTCTCCAACAGGAATATAGTCCAAAATCTCTGGTTCAATCACATAGATTCCAGTATTGATCGTATCGCTAAAGACTTCACCCCAGCTTGGCTTCTCCAAAAACTTCTCGATCTTTCCCTCTTCATTGGCAATCACCACACCAAACTGCAAAGGATTCTCAACCGATGTGAGAGTAATCGTAAGCTTTGATGCCTTCTGTTCGTGGTACTCCAAAATCTCTTTAAAATCAAAGTCTGTCACGAGGTCACCACTAACAATCATAAAGGTTGTATCAAGATACTCCCGTCCAAAACCGACTGCACCTGCCGTTCCATAATCATCATCTGGAAGGACATAGTGGATTGTAACACCCCACCGACTTCCATCACCAAAGTAGTTTCTAATGACATCGGGCTTAAAGTAAAGAAGTATCACAACCTCTTGAATCCCCGTCTCAATCAACTTATTAAGTGTATGTTCCATCATCGGTAAATTGACGATGGGAAGCATCGGTTTTGGAACCGAGTTTGTTAGTGGTTGGATACGGGTACCAAACCCCCCTGCCATCATGACAGCTTTGATCTTTTTAGCCATTCTGATTTCCTTTCTCAAATAGCTTACTTCTCTTGACTTAGCTTACATTGATACAACTGAATATTTGCTTCCAAAAGCCACCGATTTTTGTTAAACAATCTAATCGAGGCGATTGAGACTACTTAAAAGTGCCGGATCGATCTGATAGCGATTTTGAACCACATCACCAATATCACGCATCCCATAGCGACCTGCCTCGATCACCACAACCTTATTGGCTCCTTTAGAGAGAAGAAGATGATCCACTGCACGAATCGTAAACTCAAAGGCCAAAAGACGGTCATAGACCGTTGGACTACCACCACGCTGAATATGCCCCAAAACGGTAATCCGTGTCTCCATACCAAGATCATGCTCTAACCAGTGAGCAATCTCTTGGGTACGCTTCGTCCCCTCTGAAACGATTGCTAAAATATAGCTTCGCCCCTCTGCCAACTCCCTCTTTAGATGGATCTCTGCCACCTTTTTATTAAAGTCAACTTCTGGGATAATACAGATTTCAGCACCACTTGAAATGGCTGAAACAACCGCCAGATAACCGCAGTCACGCCCCATCACTTCAACCACAAATGCCCGACTAAAACTTGAGGCTGTATCGCGAATCTTATCGAGGGCATCTCTAATGACATTAAGTGCCGTATCGACCCCAAGACAGGTGTCAGTGCCATAAATATCATTATCTATCGTGGTTGGAATCCCAACAAAGTTGAGATCAAACTCTCGACTCATCTGCTCCATCGCTCGAAATGACCCATCTCCACCAAGAACAACAAGCCCATTAATCTGATACTTTAAAAGATTCTCATACGCCTGTTTTCGATAGGTATAGTCATAAAAACGTTTAGAGCGAGAAGATCGAATAATCGTACCACCATGATGAAGAATCCCTGCAACATCTTTGTGGGTTGCCTGCTTAATCTCTCCATCAATCAACCCTTCAAGACCGTTGTAGATAAAATAGGGGGTTTCACCCTTTTCATAGACATAATCAACAAACCGCTTAATGGCTGGGTTCATACCGGGGGCATCACCCCCCGAACAGAGAATTGCTAAAGCCATAGGCTGCCTTTAGTAGGTATAGAGCTTTTCATAATACTCATCGACCATTCTTGATGAGTCAAAGTAGGCTAAAATATCATTCATCCCATTTTTAACGATACTCAACCACTTCTTCTCATTCTGATAGTAGAGTGGAATAATGGTTTTTTCAAGTTTATCCATCATTGTCAGATAGTCGCGTCGATCGATCTCTTCATTCGGAAGTGAAGGGTCAGCATGTGGAATGGTAAAGGAGTTGATCCCATCTTTCTCAAATTCAGCATGCCAGCCATCATCGATTGAGAAGTGAACCGATGCATTAATACCAGCTGTCATGCCACTCGTTCCACTCGCTTCACGACCCCATCGTGGCGTATTGAGCCAAAGGTCACTCCCCTGCTTCAGAAGTTTTGAAAGACGCAGTTCATACCCTGTTAAGACTGCTACATTCTTAAACTCTTTACTCATGAGTACCAGATCATTAAACATCTGTACCGCACGGTAGTCGAGTGGATAGGGTTTTCCTGCCCAAATAATCTGTACAGGACGATCTTGATTGGTCACAAGTGCGCGAAAACGCTCCATATCTTGAATTAAGAGCCATGGGCGTTTATACTCAGCAAAACGGCGTGCCCAAACAATCGTCAATACATCAGGATCAAAGAGTTTCCCCGTCTGATCAGCCACCTCTTCAAAGAGTTTATATTTCAAGTGCTTTTTCCGACCCACAAGCTGATAATCTTCATGCTCCTGCATCCAACTCATCAACTGCTTATCTGCCCAGTATCGCATATTTTGTGCATTGGTGATACTGATAATCTCACAGCGGTTGGGAACATCTTTCCACATCTCATTGGCAACACCCTCATGAATCTTAGAGACTGCATTGGCACGTTTGGAGGTTTTGAGGGCTCCTACAGTTAAAGAGAAGTGCTCATCATAATACCCAAGCTTATGTTGTACCTCTTCAGCACTCAATCCGGCAAAGAAGCCCATACGTGCCAAAAGGTGAACATTATGCTCTTCATTCCCTGCCATCTCTGGTGTATGGGTAGTAAAGACAACATGCTCTTTAAGCATACTCAGATCGGGATACTTCTTCATCAACTCAAAGACAAGGGGTAAAGCATGCCCCTCATTCATATGGTAGATATCGATAGGAACCCCCATCGCTTCAAGAACTTTAACCCCACCAACACCCAAAACAATCTCTTGGGCAATACGTGTCTCTTCATTGGCATCATAGAGTTTATGGCTAATGGTTCGTGAGAGGTGGTCATTTTCAAAGCAGTCTGTCGTCAAGAGAATCACAGGCGCACTATCAAAGGTATCGGCTGGAAGAAGATAGGCTTTCACCGTAACCGGTTGCCCATTAATCATCACCTCAACTTTGATCCCTGTCTCTTGAATAAAGTAGTAGAATTTACGCCGATAGTCGATCTTTAAAGTATTATCTTCATGCCGACTCTGGTCATAGTAACCATAGCTCCAAAGCATACCAACACCAATCGTCTTTTGACGACTGTCATTGGCACTTCGCATATGAGAACCGGCAAGAAAGCCGAGTCCACCAGAGTAGGTTTTAAGCGATTGATCGATGGCAAACTCCATCGAAAAGTAGGCCACAGACTTGCTATATTTATCAGCAATGGGGTAAGGAAAAAGTTGCATATTAAAGTGACCTTTAAAATTTTTGGGCAAGAATACGCTTACCGAGTTCTACACCAGGTTGGTCATAGGTGTTAATGTTGAGCATCGCACCAACCAGTGATGTTAAAAGTTCATAATAGAGAATCAATTCGCCAATATTGGCTTCACTCAATCGGTCGAGTGTAATGGTATCGACAGGAACTCCCTGTTGCACGACACTTTCGCATGTTGCGTCACACTCTGCATTGAGCAGTTCATTAAAGGTATGCCCATTGACAAAGTTGCTCTTTTCAATATGTTCAAGGGTAATATCTGGAATCATCAATCGATTTTCAAAGTCATCAATCTTCATGAAAGTAACCATCTTATCGCGAGGTCCTTCGATAATCATCTGCAAGAAGGAGTGTTGATCGACCGAACCGATCTGACCGAGTGGTGTCGGTCCCACACGTTTCCCATTGGCATCTACTTTTCCAAGTGACTCTCCCCACAACTGCACATACCACTTTGTAAAATCTTCAAGGTAGGTTCCATACGCAAAAAGAACATTCATGCGGTAGGTCTCCCAATGGGTAGCAATAAAACCAGCTTTCAAAAGCAGATGCTCCTCTTTGGCATCAAAGAAGCGTTGTACCATATCAGCCCCACCCTCTAAAATCGAGCAGGTATCGTATCCAGCAAGGCTCAAAGGCACCATTCCGACAGCACTCAAAACAGAGAAGCGTCCACCCACATTATGTGGGATGGTATAGGTCTTAATCTTATATTGATCAGCAAATCGACAAAGAGCTGACCCCTCATCGGTAATGGCGATCAATCGCTCCGTATCATCCCCTTTAAGATCGAGATCAAAGTAAGCAATGACCGCTTTAAAAATAGACATCGTCTCAATCGTAGTTCCTGACTTAGAGATGACGATAAAGAGTGTCTTATCTTTTTGAATCGTCTCAAACTTTTGAGAGATCTCTACAGGATCGGGATTTTCTAAAAAGATCAGACGCTTTGCTTCGGGATATTTGGGGCGTAGCATGGCATCGATTGCTTTGGCACCGAGTGATGATCCACCAATACCAATCACCACAATTGTATCACTCTCTTGAACCACACGATTTGATGCCGCATAAGCATTCACCTCTGTCACAATCATTTTTGAATCTTCGGGCAGATTGTAGTAACCAGCCACACCCTTCTCTTTCTCTTCAATCAAACGACCAAATGCCTCATCCATCAATACAACAGCAGCATCATCTGCTTCCCAATTAAATCGTTTCTCATAAGTTACCATAGTATCTATCCTTTCAACTTCTGACTTACTTGAAATATTGTCACTCCAATACTCCTTATACTCTTAAATCGGTCATTCTCTCATTGCGTTAAAGCATACAATCGACTTTTTATTAGAAATTTTTCTTATTCTATATGACGATGATTACATTCTAACGAAGTGAAGCAAAAAGTTTTATTGTAGAACTTTTTTTAAATAAAATGATTGTAAAATTTTATAGTTTATCGATTGCCTCTTTGGCAAAGGGTAAAGAGATTTTGAGATGGAGCCCCTTTCTATGTATATCTTTTCTGACCGTCTCTACAGAAAAAATGAGATTAAACTACAAGATGACAAAAAACAGATTGTCTTTACCACAATCAATAATATTGAAATTATCGAATGGCTCAAACGCCATAACTTCCCTGAGAGTTTTATCGAAGATATTACCAATGAGGATCAGAGTGTCGCTTTTGAAGAGAATGGCAAATTTAAACTTGCCATCTTTAAATACTTTGTCCAAGATGATGAAGATGAGTTACTCTACCATGCCAACAATATTGTGATCATTATGACCATTAACAAATTTATCTTTCTTGCTCATGATGAGAAGATTGTTAAAACCATCGTCAACCACCTCTATCGACGCTACCGTCCCAGCGATTCGCTCGAATATATTATGTACTCTGTCATCGATATTCTTGTTGACCAGACGATGAATATCGTCGATAAGATCGATAATCGGCTTGAAGAGATTGAAGATAGAATTTTTGATGAGAGCCTTGATGAGCAGGAGGTCCAAAAGAGCCTCTACTTCTCACGCCGTTCACTCAACCGCATTGGAAAAGTCTCTGTCCAACATAACGATACAGTCAATAAGATCATTAACCACTTCCCATCTACGGTGCGTGAGAAACTGCGCTATGAGTTTATCGACCTCAAAGAGCACCTCTCTTTTTTGATTAATGAGTCAAAAACCTACCTTGACCGAACCGGCTATCTCCAAACCCTTCTGATGGGATTTTTAAGCAATCGCATGAACCAAGCGATGCAACGCCTCGCTGCCATCTCCCTAATCTTCCTACCACTTACCTTTATCGTCGGTAACTACGGTATGAACTTTAAGAATATGCCCGAACTGAATTGGGAGTATGGCTATTTGATTGTCTGGGGACTCAATATCGGCATTGCCTATCTCATCTTCAAGTGGCTTAAAAAGAAGAAGTGGATTTAGTGATCATAGAGCGATAAGAGATTCTTCGCATTCTTATAGATCGGTTCATCCACAAATCCAAGGGTTTCATGGGCAAATCCACTACAGTTGGGGTCAGATTCAAAGAGTTCAACCACCTCTCTTGCCCATGCCAACTCCTCTTCAGAGGGTAGAAAGATACGGTTAGCAATCTCAACCTGTGCCGGTGAGACACACCCTTTGGCATGATAGCCCATCTTCTTTTCAAGCAGACACCAATTCTCAAAAGCATCGGTATCTTGATACTCTTGAAAAACAAAAGAGACTGGCAAAACACCTGCCACAGAGCTTTCAAGCAAAAAACGGGTCATAATTGCATGCATTGTTGGATTGTGCAGATGGACAATGCGTTGGGGTAACCGTAATGAAGCCAACAGATCCAACACTCCCAAATAGTAGGCTTCTACCCGATCATCGACACGCAAGGCTGGTAGATCTGCCCACGCCTCTTTGGTCTCAATGGAGAGGTGGACTTTAATGCGTGGGTCGATCAGTTCGAGAGCCTCTTTGACATCTTCAGCCGACTTAATCTTAGGGACGCGAATCGCATCGGGTAATACACGATTAAGATAGGCGATCTCCTCTCTTCCCCCCTCATCTAATGGATTGATACGTACAACGGTTTGAGAGTGTATCTCTTTGGCTTCAGCAAGAAAGAGAGCAATAAGTCGCAATGCCAATGGTTTAAGAGCTGGAGCAACCCCATCTTCAAGATTTAAGATCACAATATCAGCTGAAAGGTGATCAAGCTTATTAAGATGTTTGAGTCGATGCCCAGAGAGCATTAAAGCACTACGAACAAATGGAGGAGTGTAACGTACTGTTTGCGTACGTCCATGACGCAAGGCGTCAATAGCATCAAGATCACCCTTTTCAACAAGTTGCTGAAGCTGTTCTAAGTTTTCAAAAATCATTCCATCTCCTGTGGTGAGCGTAAAAAGTAGTAGATCGCTTGAATCTCTGCATCTGTAAGAAAATAGGTTGGCATCACTCTATGGCGTTTCACAAGACTCTTTCGTAGTGTTGTAATCGATATTTGGCGAATATCTGGACCCCGCAACTCAATCACTTTATCATCCTCTTTATAGGTCGCAATTCTTGCCCCTTCACCATGTGGACCATGGCAGTGGATACATCCGATTCCGCGTGGATTATTGTAAAGCATTTGACCATACTCATATTGTGTAATAAAAGAGTCCTCACCATAAAGAAAAGATACTGCAAGCAGAAAAATCCAACGCTTCACTAACCGCCTTTTAATGAACTTTTGGTTACTATTCTAACCAAGATAGTCCTAATTTAAGGTTACACAATGCAGATAATCGATGGTAAAAAATTAGCTAAAGAGATTCGTGAAGAGATTGCTAAAGAGGTCGAAGAGCTTAAGAGAACACAAAACATTACGCCTGGACTCGCTGTCATTCTTGTAGGCGACGATCCAGCAAGTCACGCTTATGTGAAGATGAAGGCGAAAGCGTGTAAAGAGGCGGGAATCTACTCGATTACCCACGAAATGCCTGAAACCATCACTCAAAGTGAGATTGAAGAGACGATTATGATGATGAACCAAAACCCAAATATCGATGGTATTTTGGTTCAACTCCCCCTCCCTTCCCATATCGATACCACAAAAATTTTAGAGTTGATCGATCCTAAAAAAGATGTCGATGGCTTCCACGCCTATAACTTTGGTCGTTTGATGACTGGGTTGGATGGTTTTGTTCCATGTACTCCACTGGGTGTTATGGAGATGCTCAAAGCCTATAACATCGATCCTAAAGGGAAAGATGCCTGTATCGTCGGTGCAAGTAATATTGTTGGTAAACCGATGGCAGCACTTCTGCTTAACGCCTTTGCAACCGTCGATATTTGCCATATCTACACCAAAGATTTGGCAGAGCACACCAAACGTGCCGATATTCTTGTGGTCGGTGTTGGTAAAGCGGGATTGATTACAGAAGATATGGTTAAAGAGGGTGCGATTGTGATCGATATTGGTATCAACCGTCTTGAAGATGGCTCACTCGTTGGTGATGTCGATTATGAGGCGGTTGCTCCAAAGTGTAGTTATATTACACCTGTACCAGGCGGTGTGGGGCCGATGACGATTGCAATGCTCCTTAAAAACACACTCAAAGCCGCAAAAGAGAGAGCATGAGTTTAGAACAAGAGAGTAAAACTGAAGAACAGAGAGCTAACAACAGATCATCGAAGTGGGAGTGGCTTCTAAAGCTCTACCGCTTCTCCAATACATGGACAGGTACAATTATCATTGTTTTGTCTGTGATCTTTTTCATCGCCCAAGCCTTTGTCATTCCAAGTGGCTCGATGAAGAATACCCTCCTTATTGGAGATCACCTCTTTGTTAAAAAGTATGCCTATGGTATCCCAGTACCCCATATTCCATGGCTTGACATTCCTGTTGGTTTCGATAGCGACGGTGATGGGCATATTATCAAAGGTGAAGGACCCAAACGGGGTGATATTGTTATCTTCCGCTACCCTCGCAATGAGCATCTTCACTATGTCAAGCGGTGTGTTGCTGTAGGTGGTGATACCCTCTTTATCCATAAAAAAGAGCTCTATCTCCATCCTCATGAGGGGGATGACTATGTCATAGCACACTACCCCAAAGATAAGATTGTCAACATCAACGGTATGCTCTTTGTCAAAAACCCCTATCGTGACCAGTTTCCTGGTATCCATAATGATTCCAAAGTGGTGATGAATGGTCTCTACCCTGTCGAAATCTTTGAGTATGGTCCGATTACCGTTGAGAAGGATCACTGGTTTATGATGGGTGATAACCGTGACCACTCCAATGATAGTCGCTTTTGGGGATCTGTTCCCTACCGCTTGATTGTGGGGAAACCATGGTTTATCTACTTTAGTTGGGATAAAAACTATATGATCCGATGGGATCGTATCGGTCGAAATATCGAAACATTGGAGAGAGAAGAGCCCCGTTATGTGGAGTGATCTCGACATTATTAAAGTCATCGCCGCCGTTCTTGCCCTTATGGTCGCTATTATTGGGCATGAGATTATGCACGGTTATGTAGCCTACCGCTATGGCGATGCCACTGCTAAAATGGCTGGACGACTCAGTATCAATCCGATTGTCCATATCGACCCAATTGGTACCATTGCTGTCCCTGCCCTTCTCTACTTTAGCGGTGCCCCTTTTCTCTTTGGATGGGCAAAGCCTGTCCCTGTTGATATGCGTACTGTCATCTATAATGGTGGCTACAAAGCTGGTATCGCTGTGGCACTAGCAGGAGTGACGTATAACTTCCTGCTTGCCATTGTCGGTGCTGTTCTCTTGGGCTTGCTTGATGCCCCACAATCACTTTTGAGTGCCTTCATTATGCTCTTTTTAATGTATGGCATTGTATTCAATGTTGTTTTGGGCACATTTAACCTCTGGCCTTTCCCACCGCTAGATGGTTCCAATGCCCTCCGTTTCTTGGCAATGCAATTTCGCTGGCAACCAGTAATCGATCTTCTCAATAAAGTTGAACCGATTGGGATGATCTTGCTGATTATTGTCATTGCCACACCACTTTCAGAGTGGTTTTTCATGCCGGCACGCCTTCTTATTAACCTTTTATTGGGATAATTTGATTATAATTGAACCAAAATGTCAGAGGAGAGAGAGATGAAATTTTATATCGGTAGCGATCATGCTGGATTTGCAGTAAAAGGTCTTGTGGTTGAGATGTTAAAAGAGCGTGGATATGAGGTTGTTGATCTTGGTCCTGATAGTGCCGATCGTGTCGATTACCCTGACTATGCTGAAAAGGTTGCCCGTGCTGTGGTTGAAGATGAGGGAAGCTACGGGATTCTTATTTGTGGAACAGGTATTGGTATGAGTATTGCAGCCAATAAGATCGATGGTATCCGTGCGGCACACTGCCACGACTACTACACTGCACAAATGGCACGTGCACATAATGATGCCAATATCCTCTGTTTTGGAGAGCGTGTTTCTGGTCCTGGTGTTATCGAATCGATGATCGATGCCTTTACAAAAACCCCATTTGAGGGCGGTCGCCATAGTGGACGTGTAGAAAAGATTATGGCACTTCAAAATCAAAAGAGTTTGTAATGTTTTTTGAATGGTCACTGGTCACCGTCTCTATTGTAGTGGTGATCTTGGTGCTGGTTAAAATGTTCTACTTTCAAAACCTCACCCTCAAAGAGCAACGCAATAACAATGCGATGAAGCTCACCCTTAAAGAGGCGGAGGTTCTGATCAGAAAGTATCAGATTCAACTACAACGTTCACTTGGCAATATCGATATTCTCAATGAACAGATGGGAAAACTTCGACGCGAAATTAAATCTGTCAAACAACGAAACAATCAATACCGAATCGAGAATGAGAAGCTTAAAAACCGCATCAAAGACCTTGAGTCGCGGATTGAAGCACTTTTATAAAAGAGAGACCAATGAAAACGTTAACAGCTGAAGAGAAAAAGATTCTTCTTGATGCCATTCGGGATATTCCTGACTTTCCAAAACCTGGCATCCTTTTTAAAGATATTACCACCCTTTTAAATAATCCCCAAGCTTTCAATCTTTTAATGGACCATTTGACCGAACGCTATCGTGATGCTAACCTTGACTTTGTTGCAGGCATTGAGAGCCGAGGATTTATCTTTGGTGCGGCGTTGGCAGCAAAATTGGGGATTGGGTTTGTTCCAATTCGTAAAAAAGGGAAACTCCCCTCAACCACCATCGCTGAAAAGTATGCCCTTGAGTATGGGGTGGATGAAGTGGAGATTCATGTCGATGCCTTCTTAAATAAAGAGGGGGCACGCGTTTTACTGATTGATGATTTGATCGCTACAGGTGGAACAGCCGAGGCAGCAATTAAACTGATTCAAGCGGCTAAAGGTGAATGTGTTGAAGCCTGTTTTTTGATGCACCTTACCTTCTTAGATGGCATCGATAAGATTAAAAAATTGGCACCTGTTTATGCCCTACTGGAGGTGGCTTGATGTATATTCCTAAACCGCTTAAATTTGATCCCGATGAGCTTGGCCACTTCGGTATCTTTGGGGGGCGATATGTCCCAGAAACCTTGATGCCTATTTTGCAAGAGCTTGATGAAGCCTATACCAAAATACGCTTTGATGAAACCTTTTGGGAAGAGGCACACTACTACCTTGAACACTATGTAGGACGACCAAGCCCTCTCTACTATGCCAAAAATATCTCTGACGAGGTTGGCGCAACGGTCTATCTGAAACGTGAAGATCTCAACCACACAGGTGCGCATAAGGTTAACAATACCATTTTGCAAGGGTTGATTGCCAAACGACTTGGTAAAAAGAGGGTCATTGCCGAAACGGGTGCAGGACAACATGGGGTAGCAACGGCAACCATCGCCGCACTGCTTGGCTTAGAGTGCGAAATCTTTATGGGTGCCAAAGATGTGGCACGTCAAGAGCTCAATGTCTTTCGTATGAAACTTTTGGGTGCCAAAGTCCATGCCGTTGAGAGTGGTTCACAAACCCTCAAAGATGCGATGAATGATGCCATTCGCTACTGGGTCACCAATGCACGCGATACCTTCTACATTATCGGAACGGTCGCAGGTCCACACCCCTACCCTATGATGGTACGTGACTTTCAAGGTATTATCAGCTATGAAGCCAAAGCACAGATTCTCAAAGCACAAAACCGTCTCCCTGACTATGTCATCGCCTGTATCGGTGGTGGAAGTAATGCGATGGGAATTTTTGCCCACTTCCTTGAAGAGCCTGAAACTACCTGTATCGGTATTGAAGCAGGTGGATTGGGACTCGATACCGATAAACATGGTGCAAGTTTGGCAAAAGGGAGTCCAGGAGTACTTCATGGACAGATGAGTTATCTCCTTCAAGATGAAGATGGTCAAATTCTTGAAGCCCACTCTATCTCTGCTGGACTCGATTATCCAGGCATTGGACCCGAACACGCCTATCTCAAAGAGATCGGTGCGGCTGAATATGACTCGATTACCGATGCCGAAGCACTCGATGCCTTTGTATGGTTGAGCCAAAAAGAGGGAATTATTCCTGCCTTTGAGAGTTCGCATGCCATCGCTTATCTGAAGAAGATGGATCCTAAACGACTCAAAGATAAGTTGGTGATTGTCAACCTCTCTGGACGGGGTGACAAAGATATGATTCAGGCTAAAGACCTGCTACATTTTGATTAAAGAGTAACGATGGAAGCATTTCTGATTCACGCACTCACTGAGTATGGCTATATCATTCTCTTTATTTGGAGTATTATGGAGGGCGAGCTTGGGCTCGTCATGGCAGGTACAATGGTCCATACAGGCCATATGAGTATGCCTTTGGCAATCTTTGTCGCAGGTCTTGGAGGGTTTATCGGGGATCAGATCTACTTCTATATCGGTCGATACAATAAAAAGTGGCTTCACAAATATCTACATAATCATCGTAGAAAGTTTGCAATGGCACATCTTCTTTTAAAAAAGTATGGGTGGCCAGTCATCTTTATCCAACGCTATCTCTACGGTTTACGCACGATTATTCCGATGAGTATCGGGCTTACACGCTATGATGCGAAAAAATTCGCTATTATAAACTTCATCAGTGCGCAAGTATGGGCGGCTATGACCATTATCCTCGCCTATATCTTTGGTGAACAGATTTTGGAAGTGATTGAGTATGCAAAACACCATTGGTACTTTGCCCTACCATTTGCGATTCTGATGCTTAGCACAATTATCTATACATTCAAACGTATGGAAGATAATATTTTAAAGAGGAGACAAGCGCGATATGAAAATCGAAATAACAGAGCAACAACGAAGTGAGATTTCTGCAGATATAGAGATTATCTGTGTCATCGATAAAAATCTTGACCATCCATGGGTTGAAGATAAAGAGAGCCTTCAACTCTTAGGGTTTGAGGGTGGACAGGATGAGACATGCCTATTGGCAGAGAGCCGACGCATCTATGTGGGTGCAAGCTCTCTTCACCATGATGATATACGAAGTGCCTACGCAGCAGCCATTCGTGCTTTGAAAAAGACAAAGGTCTCATCTGTCAAGAGTGGACTCTATCTTGATAATGAGTGCATGACACAAAATATCAAAGCGATGGTTGAGGGGTTGATTCTCGGCGATTATGAGTTTGATACCTACAAAAGCGAAAAGAGCAAACACCCTATTCAAACTGTAACCCTTGCATGTGAAGACTTTAATGGTCAAACGGTTGATTGTGAGAGAGCCAAAGAGGCTGTCACAAAAGCAACCATCACTGCAGAGGCGACCAACTTTACTCGTGAGATCATCAACACGCCACCAGATGATATGACTCCAAAAGCTTTGGCACAAAAGGCAGAGGAGCTTGCTAAAGCGAATGGTTTGGAGTGTACGATTCTTGATGAAAATGGGCTTGAAGCAGAAAATATGGGGGCTTTCTTAGCCGTGAGCCGTGCAAGTGCCCACCCTCCTCGACTTATCCATCTTGCCTACAAACCAGAAAATGCCAAATATAAAATTGCACTCGTTGGTAAAGGGCTGACCTATGATAGCGGTGGATTGAGCCTCAAACCATCTGACTATATGGTAACCATGAAGGCAGACAAATCGGGAGCATGTGCCGTTCTTGGTATTATGAAAGCAGTAAGCGAATTGGGACTACCTATTGAGGTTCACGGTATTATCGGAGCGACTGAAAATATGATTGGTGGCAATGCCTACAAGCCCGATGATATTCTCAAAGCCAAAAATGGTAAAACTATCGAAATCCGTAATACCGATGCCGAAGGTCGCTTAGTCCTTGCAGACTGCCTTTGCTATGCCCAAGAGAAAGTGGCTCCTGATTATCTTCTCGACTTTGCAACACTTACAGGTGCATGTGTTGTGGCACTTGGTGAATATACAACAGGTATCATGGGACACAATAGTGAGCTTAAGCATAGTTTTGCTAAAGCGGCAAACAAAGCAGGAGAACTTACAGGAAGCCTACCATTTAACCGCTACCTCAAAACACTCATAAAAAGCAATGTCGCCGATGTCTGCAATATCAGCAGTTCACGCTATGGTGGTGCCATCACTGCCGCCCTCTTCCTCGACCACTTCATCGATGAAGAGTACAAAGATAAATGGCTCCATTTGGATATCGCAGGTCCAGCCTTTGTCGAGAAACAGTGGGGATACAACCCAGTCGGTGCAAGCGGTGCAGGTGTCCGCATGACCGTCAAATGGTTTGAACAGATTCTTAAAAAGTAAATCTTTCTTCTCTCTCTTGTTCCCACGCTGAAGCGTGGGAACAAGGAAAAATCCTTCTTCTTTTATTCGTTATTGGGAAAATCGTTCAATAATAGTTTTTTAATGCTTCTTTGCCCTCTTTTTTACATGACAAAACTTTTAAAGCAAATATACAATGTTGTTGTCCACTGCATAAAATAATTCAAACTTCTCTCTTTATCTCTTCTTGCTCCCACGCTGGAGCGTGGGAGAGAAAGGAGGAAAACTAATATAATTGTTAGACCAATATAATATCAATTTTTTTCAAGAGTTTTTCCTCAAATTCTTCTGGATAGTTTGTTGTTTTATCCATACGCCCAACAACCTTCTCTACCAGCTCATTTTTACTATACTGTATTCCATTTAACTCTCCTGTATCGCCTTTAATATTAGGCTGATCATTTGATTGGAATATAGATTGAAGTATTTCACGAGGATAAAAATATTCAATTCCATTTTTACTCCAAGTAATTATATTTTGCTTTGGTAAACCCATAGCTATCAATTGATCAGTAATAC
>QNYO01000010.1 GCA_003978765.1 Hydrogenimonas sp.
AAGTATCTATACAGTAAGATAGACATCCCACTACAATCCATTGCTGTAATATATCTGTCATTGTTTTTACTATCTCTATCTTTAATAATCTTATAAAAATAATTATTAATTTTTTTAATTATTTCTTGGTTTTTTTCTGGACGATAGTCTCTAAATTGTAATCCTTTAAAAGGAGGCAATCCATATTCAAATGATTTTTTTATTGATATATCTAAATTCTTAAAAAATTTATCAGTTTTTGTCATGTTATTCCTTAATATGACTATTTAGGATAATAATTAATATTGTAACAAATTTGTGTATAAAAATATTTTAATAGCGAAACAACTATATATTTCAACTAAAAAACTGAATTGCTAGTTAGAAGGTGTTGAACCAGCCTTTTCTATGATAACAGCCAAGTTTGGTAAAGTCATTAAGACAACATCATTTTTATGATATATTGTAGTAAAAAAATTATCAAATTTTCTAAAAAATTAAACATGATTAATATTTTTTAGTGTATAATTTAAAACATAAAACAGGTGATTAAACAATTATTAGCCTATAAACTGTCTATAACTTCCAATTTCATGTTCATCAAGGAATTAAAGATGTTATATGGTTATGAATCTTTTAATACTTGATAAACATGTATCCATCAAAACTATCAAATATACTACTTAACTTGAAAAACCAAAAACTTCAAAATAAGGAACAAGGACAATGCTATCGACTTTTTTAGAATCTTCATTACAAAGTCTCCATCCAGATGTTGTCACAGATGGCTTTATTTTTATTATTGCTCTATTTTTCTTCTTCTCAATCCTTTTCAAACTCATAGGAAAACTTGAATCTTTTACTTCCTATACTCCAACCCTATTAACTTCATTAGGTATTCTTGGAACGTTTATCGGTATTGTCATAGGTCTATTGAACTTTGACCAAAATAACATTGATGGCAGTATCAAGGAACTCCTTGCCGGTTTGAAAGTGGCGTTTATTACCAGCTTGGTTGGTATGATGTCTTCAATAGTTTATAAAATCATCGATACCACCCTACTCTCTTCTAAAAAGATCATTAAAAACGCTCCTGAACAGATTGGTATCGAAGAGATCTATGCCATTATGAAAGAGCAGAATGAAAATATTCTAAAGCTTCAAAAAGCCATAGGAAACAATGATGAGTCCAGTATTGTCGGTCAAATGAAACTTTTACGATCTGATATGAATGATAACACCAGAGGTGTTACCAAACAGCTCGAAAGCCTTACTTCACCAATACTTTCAATCGATAATCGTTTAGAAAAACAGCAAGAGACATTTCAACGCTTTGCCGACACATTGTGGATTAAACTGCAAGATTTTGCCGATATGCTTTCTAAGTCGGCAACCGAACAGGTCATTAATGCTCTTAAAGAGGTTATTAAAGATTTCAACCAAAAAATTACCGAACAATTTGGAGATAATTTCAAAGAGCTTAATATAGCAGTTGGAAGATTAGTTGAGTGGCAAGAGCACTATAAACAACAACTTCAGCAGATGCAAGAGGGCTTTAACCAGAGTATAGAGGCTATCTCCAAAACCAAAGATGCTTTGGAAAACATTAGTGATAACACAAAAGCGATTCCATTGAATATGGAAGAACTCAAAAGTGTGTTAGAAGTCAATCAACATCAAATCGCTGAACTTTCTCGCCATCTTCAAGCCTTTAAAGATATTAGAGATCGTGCTGTTGAAGCAGTTCCACAGATTCGTGAGCAAATCGATAATACCCTTGCAGGTGTACAACGTGCTTCAGAAGAGATTACAAAAGGTTTGCAAGAGGGAATGGATAAAGTTTCAACAGTTATGATTGCTAGTGCCGAAGATTTTCATAACAACGTAATGACAACCAATAAAGCACTTATCGAATCCTCTAATACCCTCGATCAGACAAGTGAGCAGATTAAAGAACAGCTTTCTACAACAGTTACCGAAATGAATAACCATGTCCGTGTTCTGATTGAAAATCTTATTGAGGGTGCCAAAGAGATCAATAATGAGTTCAAAGGTGCAGCTACAACACTACTGCAAGAGCTTGAATCGCTGAACCGATCTTATCAGACAACACTTGAATCAATGACCAAAAAACTCTATGAAGATATTGATACACTCTCTCAAGAGCAGATCAAACAGGCTGAAAAAATTTTCCATGAACTTGAAGCAACCATTGCAAATGTCGTGCAAACTACAGGTGAAGGTATTAAAAAGCAAGTTGATATGATCGATGAGATTAGTGAGAAGGAGATTGAAAATGTCATGAATGCGATGGGAAGTGCGCTTGCTACTATCTCTGGACAATTTACTTCTGACTATCAAAAACTTATCCGTGAAATGAAACAAATTACACAGGCACATCGTGGGTAAGCCATGACAGAGCTTTTAAAAACGACTACCAAAGAGCATAACGATACACACTGGCTATCGGTTTCAGACCTTATGTCGGGTCTGATGATGGTATTCCTATTTATCGCGATCTCTTATATGTATCATATGCATCAAATTGCACAAAGCTATGTTGAAACTAAACAAGAGATTTATAAAGCTTTATACAATGAGTTCAAAGATGATCTACACAAAGAGAGCTGGAATGCATCGATTGACCCAGAAACACTAACCATTACATTTAATGCACCTCAAGTGCAGTTTGAACGTAACAGAGCCGATCTTAAAGAGAGTTACAAAGAGGTACTTCAAGACTTTTTTCCTCGTTATTTGCGTGTACTTTCAAAGTTTAAAAATGAGATAGAAGAGATACGGATAGAAGGCCATACAAGTAGTATATGGAACAACAAAGTCTCCGATACAATTGCCTACTTCAAAAATATGGCTTTATCTCAAGACCGTACACGCAGTGTTCTTGAGTATGTCTATCAACTCCCTTCAACAGCACCATACCGTCCATGGCTCAAAGAGCATGTCGCGGCTGTTGGTTTCTCTTCAGCACATATCATTAAAGATAAAGATGGAAATGAGGATTATAACGCTTCAAGACGGGTAAGTTTTAGAATATTGACCAATGCAGAAGCTTCAATTAAAGAGATTCTTGAAAGTGGACAATGAGACTCAAAGTAGATTTTAGTGCGCTGAAACGGTGTATTGAACAGATGGGTGCTGAACCTGTCGAGTTCAATATAGGAAAAGTAAGTTTTGAAGACCCTGAGATTGATGCACAGCTTGAAGTCGGTATCGCAATCAAATCGGATGAAGTTCAATTTACCGATAGAGTACTCAGCTATTATGGACGACAAGTTCTACTCTATATCCCAGATCAAGGGAAAAAGATTGATAAAGTCCTACTCAATCCAGAAGAAGGTCGTCGATTCCATGTGGCTGATTGTGAGACGCTTGAAAAAATGCGTCGAGAGAATAGGTTTGACCGCTATATTGTCACCAATGACCTCTCTGGTGCCTTCAAAGTGCATGGTATCGATAAGTTTACGGGAGAAGAAAGACATGGCATAGCCCATCTCAAAGTCTGTAAAAACTGTCTTAAAGCTCTTAACTATAAAGGCTATTGCGTTAAACCAAAAAGTGCTCAAAATGAGATATTTAGAACCTTCAATCTTAGTGAGTTTTTTGAAGATTACAGTACACTCTTTAAACAGTTACCCAAACGCTTTAATGCTATTTACGCCTCCAACTACCCAGACAACTGGAAAGAGATTAGTAGAAATTACCGCGAATCCAAACACTATATATGCGAATCATGTCATACAAACTTCGCAGAACATAAAAATTTACTGGTCACCCACCATATCAATGGTGTTAAAAGTGACAACTTCTTTTCTAACCTCAAAGCACTCTGTCTTGACTGCCATCGCAAAGAGCCCAAACATGATCACCTTTTTATCAGTCGTGAAGATATGGAGACCATTTATAGACTCAGACGAGTACAAGGTAAAATGGTAATTCGTACTTGGGAAGATGCCTTCAAACTCTCTGATAAAGCATTACATGGTTTCTTAGAGGCGATGCGTGCAAAAGGTAAAGAGATCCCAGAAATAGGATACTTTCATACCCTACCAAATGGTGATGATATTTTACTCGATATTGCTTGGCCACATAGAAAACAGGCTGTTGTTGAAGTTGCAGGGAAAAAAGATATTCCAGGATGGACAATATGGACACTTGGAGAAGCACTGAAGATGGTTTTAGAGTAATAGAGAATATGATCCTACTACCTTGCCAACAACCCCAAAACCGTCGTCCTCTGTGTCGTATCGATACGTTTACATGCCCCTTTAAAGGCTGCCTCTTCGCCGATAATAATGCACATCTTCTTAGCACGTGTTACGGCGGTATAGAGTAGTTTGGTATTATGCATGATGTAGTGGCTAAAACTCATCGGGATGATGACAGTTTCATACTCCATCCCCTGTGTTTTGTGGATGGTTAGGGCATAAGCAAGCTGGAGGTAATCAGAAAGCATATCAAAGCTGTATCGAACAACCACCTGTTCGTTAGGGTAAAAGACAAAACACTCCTCCTCTTCCTTATCCATCTTAAAAATCAGTCCAATCATGCCATTAAAGATGCGCTGTTCCGTTGCATCATCTCCTCGTTTAAACCCTTCAGGTGAGTAAGATGGCATATTCTCATTTTTGATATGCACCACCTTATCATAAAGCCCATAGCTATAGAGCCCCCGTTTGATGGCATGTTTGGCATTGGGATTGAAGAGCTTTTGAAGTTGCTGGTTCATATTTTCAACACCAAGCAGACCACCACGCATCGGGGTAATCACCTGCACATGGGTCAAATAGCCTCGAATATCTTTCGCTTTCAACTTCTCGCGTGCTTCAAGAATATAGGGCACTGCCTCACGTTTGATTCCCTCTAAAATCTGCTGATTTAAATTCTCACGAAGCTCTCTCTTCTCACTCTCGCTTAAGAGGTTGCGTCGTGCATAGTAGTTGGGAATGCTTAGGTCGATATATTTAAAATCGATATAGTTTTGACGATACTCTGGCACCTCTGCCCGTCGAATCGAATCGGCAATGAGTGTAATCGCCTGCTCTTCACTTTGGCGGTAGATTTTGGTCAATTTAATGACAGGAACAAGCTCATATTGAATAATATCAGAGAGGACATTCCCTGCCCCAATCGGCGGTAGCTGACCATCATCACCGATAATCAAAAAGATCGCATCCTCTTTAAGTTTTGAGATGAGTTGAAAGAAGATTTGGGAGTTGACCATCGATGCTTCATCAAGTAGCACCACATCATAGGGAAAGGTATCTTGCTCTTTATGGGCAACCAAAAGGCTTTGAATCGTCATCGCACGGTAGCCTGTTGTGTCATGAATACGCTGTGCCGCAATACCGCTAAGGGCAGTGGTTATAATCGACTCATAACCACAATAGGCTTCAAGGAGTTTGAGCATCATCTTAGCACTGGTACTCTTTCCTGTCCCTGCATAACCGACAAGTGCCATCACCCGTACACCGCTATTGAGCAATTTGACCGCCTCACGCTGTTGCTCGCCCAACTGAAAGCCAATTTCTTCTTCTTGATGTTCAATAAATGCATCGATATTGGGCAAAATGGGCTTAGATGGATTAGCAGTACGCGACTTTAAAAACTCAAAAATCCCCTTCTCTGCACGATAGTAAAAGGTGTGGGCAAGATACCCATCAATCAAATAGAGTACTTCACGCTGAATGAGTCGGTTAATCACCTCCTCGATCAATCCCCTCTCATCTTCAAAACCAAGCTCCTCATGCACAACCTCTACAAACGCCTCTTTCTCAACCGCACTGTTTCCCTGCTGTTCACTTATATCGCGTAACAGATAGGTGATTGCCGCTTCGACACGAAAAGGAGATTTTGGGTCGATCCCCATCGAACGTGCCATCTCATCGGCACGCTTAAACCCTACCCCTTTAACCTGCGTAATCATATAGGGGTTTTCTCGAATCGCCTCAATAAGATTCTCTTTGCCGATAAAGGTTTGATAAATCTCGACGATAATCGATTGACCAATCTTGTACGGGGCAAGAAACATCGCCAGCTCACGCATCTCTTTGTAGCGTTGCCAGCTCTGGGTGATTTGTAGTAGTTTCTTCTCTTTAATCCCTTTAAACTCAAGAAGCTTTTGTGGCTCTTCATCGAGAATGCGTAGGAGTTCCTCTTCACCATAGTGGGCAATGAGGCGTTTAACCATCTTCTGCCCCACCCCTTTGACCACTTTGGTCAGATAGAAGTAGAGTTCACTCCCTTTGATTTGAAGTTCATCGAAAACAAATTGGGGTCCAAACTTTGGATGCTCTTCCCAACTCCCCGTTAGCTCAACCTCTTGTCCCTCTAAAGCATCAATATCACCAATCAGACAGCTTCCCGAAATTTTGGCACCACCCTCAAGTTTGGCGATAAAAAAGCTCTCTTTTTGAAAAAGAATATGTTCAATCTTTCCACTAATTGTTAACTTCATACCAATCGCTTTCGCAAAATTCTCCACTCTGGCATAAACTGCTCAACCAACTTCCAAAATGGTTTTTGATGATGTTTGTATCGAATATGGGCAAGCTCATGGACAATAACATAGTCAATAAGCTCCATATCGTAACGTAGAAGTGCGGTATTGAGTGTTATGACATTATCATGACTACAACACCCCCAACGGCTCTTATAGTGGCGAAACTTCAACCCTTTTGGAGTCAGTTGCATCTGCTCAGACCACCATGCAACACGCTTAGGCAAAAGCTCACTGGCATAGCGTCGATAGAAACGCTCTAAAGCTTGAGAGAATTTAGAGAGATTATCGGTTTGAAAGAGAAAGTGGTCATCTCGAAAATCGATACGACTGCGACCTGCAGGTTGATACATCACAGGATATTGCTGACCTAACAACCATATTGAGGCTGAAGGGGAGTAATCTAAAGGGTTGTTTCGACCATAATGGGTGTGATGGGTAAGCTGTTGGCAAATCCACTCCTCCTTTTGAGCAACCAACGCTTTGGCACCCTCTTTTGAGAGATGCCAAGGAGTGGTAACGACCACTACGCCATCACGTTGAATACGGATATAGAGATGTTTAACACCCCGTTTGCGTCGATGGCAACACCTTAAAAGGGTACCATCAAGACACTGGTGGTTAAAGTGGCTCTCACTGAACAGTTTGCTTCGCCTCGTCAATTAATCCATTCAGAAGGGCTTGAATACGCTCAAGGGCTTCAGGACTTTGGGCTTCAAAACGGGTCACAAGAATTGGGGTTGTATTACTTGCACGTACCAATCCCCAACCATCATCAAAGATGACACGAACACCATCAATCGCAACAATCTCACGAATATTAAGCTCTGCACGACGCTCTTCAAGAATCTTTCTTAGTGCATCAATAATCGTAAACTTCTCTTGATCGGTGGTTTTAATCTTGATTTCATCAGTGCTAAAGAGTTTTGGAAGCTTCTCATACTCACCATCAAAATCGAAACCACTCTTCAACATCTCAAGAATACGCATCATCGCATAGATTGCATCATCATATCCAAAGTATCGATCATTGAAGAAGATATGACCACTCACCTCTGCCGCAAGGTCTGCATGGGTCTCTTTGAGTTTGACTTTGAGGTTTGAGTGACCCGTTTTATACATAATCGCCTTGCCCATCTTGTTGATCTCATCATACATGATTTGAGAGCACTTCACCTCTCCAATCACGGTTGGGTTCTCCATTGTTTTGGCAAAGAAGAGTGCTAAAACATCTCCTTTGAAGTTCTGCTTTTTGCTCAAGAAGGCGATACGGTCACCATCCCCATCAAATGCAAAACCGTAATCCACAGAGTCTTGCAACTCTTTTTTAAGATCTTCGAGGTTCTCCTCTTCACTTGGGTCGGGGTGGTGGTTCGGGAATGTACCATCTGGATCAAAGTAGAGTTTTTTGGCTGGAATTTTGAGCTTCTCCAAAAGTGGTGCAATCGCAACACCTGCAACACCATTTCCACAATCAATCGCCATATTTGGATCAAACCCTTCAAGGTCAGCAAAGGCTTTGGCAAGATACTCCACATAACTATCAAGGGCAGGAATCTCAATCGCATCGGTCTCCGTAGGGATGACAATTTCCGCCTTCTCTACCTCACGCCCCAAAGCATAAATATCTTCACCAAAGAATGGTTGTTTATTGATTGTGATCTTAAAACCATTATACTCTGGTGGATTGTGCGAACCAGTAATCTGGATACCACCCGCTGGAGTGACCAATTTTCCACCAACTTGGAAGCTGTTAAAGTTACAGAAGTAGTTGACAGGTGTTGGTACAAGACCGCCATGCAGTACGACAACATCAGCAGCATTCAAACCGCTAACGAGCCAATCGCTCAATTGTGGTGAGTGGGTGCGTGCATCATACGATACAACCACATAATCTCCATGCTCTTTAATCTTCTTTCCAAGAAAATAGCCGATCAGTTTGACCGTCTTTTCATTCAAATCTTTCTCAAAGACTCCACGGATGTCATACTCTCTAAAGATATGTTGCATCTCAGCTTCCTTTTTTTGTGATTTAGTGATATTCTACCAAAAACTCGATTCGTTCGCCTTTTAACGCCTCTTGAAGATCGGCAATCAAACTCTCTCCCGCCCGAATCGACCAGCGCGCACCATGCTCATCAAACTCTCGATCAATTTTTAGTCCGTCATAACTATTTGTAATATACTCCCACTTACGCATATTGGCATAGTCGGTAAAAAATGAGAGGGTTGCTTCCTTTTCATATACAAGAAGATCGGCAACATAAACAACCGCTTTCGCTGCCTCACCATAAGCACGAGCCATTCCACCTGTACCAAGCTTAATACCACCAAAGTAACGAACAATCAAGATACCACACTCAACTAAATCATTCCCTTGCATCACATGAAGCACAGGTTTCCCTGCACACCCTTTGGGTTCTCCATCATCACTACTCTCTTCAATAATCTGATCGTAACTGTTGATGCTTCTGTATGCCCAAACGATATGGTTGGCTTTGGGATGCTCGCGACGCAGTTGGCTACGAAGGGATTCAAACTGATGAATCGGAACAAGATAGGCTAAAAATTTAGAACGTTTTACTTCTGTTTCGGTCTGAAATATCTTATCAACTCTTTTCATGTGATAGAATTCTATCAAAAATTGAAGATAAAGGGTATCGTATGAGTTTTGATCAACGAGCAAAGACATGGGATGCATCGATGCGACGACAAGCCCTTGCAACCGCTGTTGCCAATGCCATTAAAGAGAAGATTGCACTCAACAACTCCATGCGTCTGCTCGATATGGGTGCAGGTACAGGGCTTTTAACACGCAGAATTCTTCCTCATGTTCAGAGCATCACCGCTGTCGATACCTCAAAAGGTATGCTTGAAGAGCTTAAAAAGATCGAAGGAGCCATCGAAACCTACCAATCTGACATTCTCAGCTATACCCCTTCTGAACCCTTTGATGGTATTATCAGCTCAATGACTCTCCACCATATTGAAGATACCAATGGACTCTTTAAACACCTCTTGAAACTCCTTAAACCCAACGGCTTTATCGCAATCGCCGACCTTGCCCCCGAAGATGGTACCTTCCACACCCACGGAAATGAGGGAGTCTTTCATTTTGGATTTGAAGAGAGCACCCTAAAGCGTCTCGCTGAAACCAACGGGTTTATCAACAGTGACTATCAGATCATCCACACCATAGAGAAAGAAAATAATCGATCCTACGATATCTTTCTCTTTACAGCAATCAAACCGTCATCGACTTAATCGATCTGCCAACTCTTGCGATGGTAGCGTTGGACAATCTCTGGATCGGCATGGAGATTTGTTCCTGCCTCCTCCTTCCCTTCATAGGGGACATGAGAGAGAACATAACGGATTGCTTCTAATCGTGCCGACTTCTTATCGTTGCTTTTAACAATAATCCAAGGGGAGTAGGTGGTGTGGGTTCGGCTAAACATCTCCTCTTTGTAGTAGGTGATCCTATCCCACATCTTCTGTGCCTGCATATCCACAGGGCTTAATTTCCACTGCTTCAATGGATTGGTTTGACGCTCTTTAAAACGCTTCTTCTGCTCCTTTTTGGAGATAGAGAACCAAAACTTAATAATCATAATCCCATCATCGATCAAAGCATGCTCAATCTCTGGTACCTCTTGCATAAACTTCTCATACTGCTCTTTGGTACAAAAACCAAAGACAGGCTCCACAATCGCACGGTTGTACCAACTGCGATCAAAAAAGACAATCTCACCAGGATTGGGCAGATGGGCAAAGTAGCGTTGAAAATAGAATTGTCCTGCTTCAACCTCTGTTGGTTTTGGGAGTGCTACAACTCGATAACGGCGGGGGTTGAGACGTTCGGTAAACCGTTTAATCGCCCCACCCTTTCCAGCGGCATCACGTCCCTCAAAGATAATCAACACCCGCTTTTTATTCTCATAGACCCAATTTTGAAGTTTAATCAACTCCACCTGCAACTGCATCAAATCCTCTTCATACTTCACACGTCTCAATGCCTTCTCAATCGATTTTCCTTGGGCTAAAAGTGCCAAACCACTGGGTGTTGATAGTCTTTCTAACGCCTTTTGAAGCGTATCGACCCTCTTTTTTAGCTCTTTATCCTTCACACCCCTCTTTAGTTCCTTAAGTATTTCAAAAATCATTGCAACCCTTCATCAATTAGGATGCTATGATTATATCAATTAACGCTAAAGGTTTAGAAACAACAGGTACAGATGCAAACTCTTTGGGGAGCTCTTGAGAGTATCCCCATGTCACAAAGAGGGGATTAACCTCAGCCCTTTGGGCTGCCATAATATCTTTCGGACTATCTCCAACCATCCACACCTCATCATAACGGCTCTGTTGACGAATAAGATGAAGCATCTCTGGATGGGGCTTAGGCTCTTTAACACGATCTGCTCCGACAATATCTTTAAAACACTCTACAATCCCATTGTTTTGCAAGATAAGCCGAGAGGTGGTCGTGGGGGCATTGGTAGCCACAAAGAGTTCACACTGATGTGCAAGGAGTTTTTCAATCGTCTCAACCACCCCATCAAAGGTTCTTGCTCTTTGCAGACACTGTTGGCTGTAGTGCTCCTCAAAGAGTGCCTCTGCCTCTGGTTCATACTCTTCAACCCCATAAAAGGCATAGGCAAGATTAAGACCTGGTACATTCATGACACTACGAATCTCTTCTGCCGTCATCGGCTCTAAACCATAAAGTGTTTTGCGAACATGGTTAATTGATGCTGTAATATCAAGATGGGTATCAACCAGTGTTCCATCAAGATCAAATATAATCGTTTTCATCTTTATACAATCTCCTTTGCTATAATATTACCAAAAACAGGGCAGTCAGTGTTACGAGTCATTACCATTTTTCTTTTACTATCTCAACTTCTCTATGCTGTTGAGCTACCCGTAAAGTTTTCGGGAAATCATACCATCGATGATGGGACACTCTATCGTGTCATTGGCTTAGAGCAACCTCTATTTTTTGAGTTTTGGAAAGAGAAGAAAAAGATCGACCCTCAAAAAATTCCTGCCCTACTTCCACTCATTGAAAACTTCTATAAGTCGCACGGCTTTTACCATGCCAAAGCTTCAAGTCATGTTCAAGATGACCAGATCATCATCCATATCAAAGAGGATCAGCCTATCAAAGTGGCCAATCTCTCAACCATCTCTCCACTAAATATCGAATCCTTTATCCCCTTTCATGAGGGGGAACGATTCGACCCTGAAGCCTTTGTAAAGAGTAAAGAGGCGATCAAAAAGTTCTATGCCGATCACCAATTTTGTAATGCTCTTCTTCATGCCAAAGCCTTTGTCGATATTGAAAAAAACTTAGCCTATATCGTCTATGACATCACCCCCAATGCTCCCTGTCAATTTGGGCATATCTCGATCAATGCCCCCAAAAATGTCGATCCAGCCATTATCGCCTCATTTCTCTACTTTCAAGAGGGTGATCCTTACACCACCGAACTGATTCGACGAAGCTATCAAGAGATCTATACCAATGAGGGGGTCGATCGGGTCACCATCGATGATAGTAAACATTATGAGAATAGAGTACCTGTCGATGTCACGGTCTCTCTCTATCCCAAACCGATCCATGTTACAGCAGGTACCGGCTTTAGCAGTGATGAAGGTGTCAACCTTTTGATGGGTATCAAGCATCGAAATTTCTTTGGAAATCTCAAAACAACAGGGATAGAGGCACGCTATTCTCAGATTCGCTCCTATATTCGGACACTCTTTGGTATGCCTCTAAAGAATCATAACCGTTTAGGGGGCAATCTTGGTCTCAAACAAGAACTTTATGATGGCTATGATGAACGTGCCCTCTTTGCACGCATCAACCTTCAACATGCCCTATTTCCTTATCTCTTTCATGAGAGTATCTTCTATGACCATATCACCACCACCAATAGCATCGACCCGATCAACTTCCCCAATGGCACACTCCACATCACCTCACTCCAAAGTAGTTGGAGTATTGAAAAACGTGATGCCCTCATCGACCCATCGAAAGGGTACAAACTCCATACCGAGCTATCGGGATCGATTAAATCCCCTATATCGGATGCTTCATACTATAAGATTCTTCTATCGGGGCTCTACCACCACCCTTTACCCTGGGGTGTCCTATCACTACGCCTTAAACATGGTACAATCAAACGGCTTCAAGGGCATATTCCACCCTCCTACCGATTCTATGCTGGTGGTATGAACTCCAACCGTGCCTACAGCTATCGACAGCTTGGTGCAACCAATAGTAGTGGCAACCCCATTGGTGCCTTTAGTATTACAGAGGGAACCGTTGAGTTTCGTATGCCACTTGTCAATCAATTTAAAGCGGTGATCTTTAGCGATATCACCTATTTGGGTCAACAAACCCTTCCAAACTATCAACAACCCTTTGTTGCGGTGGGTCCTGGCATACGCTACCAAACCCCTATTGGTCCTATTGCACTCGATATAGGGTTTGACCTCAACGACTTTAACCGTTACGCTATCCATTTTCATATTGGGGAGCTCTTCTAATGCGCCATCTCTATGTCAAGTTTGCTCTGACACTGCAAGCCTTTATTATCATCATTGGACTCTTTTTCTATCTCGCACTTCACCCCCAAACAACCGATCTGATTGCCCAAAAAGTTCTTAAAGCCAATGGAGTTGAGTATCGTCACCTTAAAGGCTCCCTTCTTTATGGGTTTCAACTCGATGACCTCACCTACCAAAAGGCCTTCTATGCCAAACACCTTACGGTTCGCTACTCCCTCTTTTCGCTGATCTCTGCACAACCAACCATTGAGGAGATTATCCTCTCTCAAGCCACCATCGACCCTGAAGCCTTCCCACAAGAGAGTAACCATACAAATGACCAAAACCTTTCGATTCCCCCTATTTTGATTCAAAAGATTCGTATCAACGATACAACCATTCAACTACCCAACCAAGAGAAGATTGGCATAGATTTAGAAACCAAAAATCTTCTCTTTAAAGATGAGAATGTGACCATTGAAGCGTTTCAGACAAAGATTCGTACATCATACGCTTCGGGAAGTTTTCAAGGCACATTTGACCATCAAACCATTACAGCAGAAGGTACCCTCTATCCCAAAGCACGCTATCGCTCTATGGCAAACGACTATCTTACCAATCTACCCAACCATCTACCCATTCACTTAACCATCAATCCCAAAAGGCTACACGCCTCTACCTATCTAAAAGAGGCAATTGAGGTAAAAGAGGCAAACCTATCGATTCAAAATGTGCATACAGAATTCACCTACCACTTTGAAAAGGAATCTGGCAATCTTCAAGCAGACTACCATCTTAAACACCCATACCTTGCCACCCATATCCATCAAACCCTCCACTTCAACCCAAAAACAATGGGCTACACCAGCCATATCCAAGGAGAGATTACCCAAAGCCGTTATCCACTGCCATCACCCTCTTTTGAAGCCAATATTACAGGAGAGAAAGAAGCGCTTAACGCCATCTTCTCTATGCACCCTTTCAAAATCTATGCCAAAACCGATGACTATCGTACAATCAGCATCCATGCCACTGCACAACCCTATGTCCATGACTATATCAAGAACCTTCCATCGATCTTTATCCATCAAACGATTGGGTTGGAAGCCAATGCAACAGCCATCTTAGAACCACAACCAAAAATCGATGGAAAATTGGCGCTTGATAGCAATGGCTCAACCCTGCAAAGCACCTTTGAAGCGACTCCCGACCGCATTCTTGTCCAATCGGTCATCTCTCCCAAACATCCTCATCAGGGTCTTTGGAAAATGCTTCCACCCACGATGGTGGAAAAGACAGAGAGTTTTCTCTTTATCTCTAAAGAGCAGAAGATCTTTAACCTCTCAACCTCTAAAAACTATCTCACTCTCTTTGAACATCGAGGTAAGATTACAGGATGGGCAAATATTGGTCACTTAAACCTCAACACCCACGGTAGAATCTTTAAGAATGGAGATGCCCATCTCTACTTTACCACCCAAATCCACTCTCTGCGACAACTTCTTAACGACTTTAATCTCTCTACATCCGATTTGATTGTCGATGCAGAGGTCACAGGTAACCTCTCTTTAGAGCTTGATAAGAGATTCAAACTTAACTATACTATCACAGTACCATGGTACTTTGTTCAGCTCGATACACAAACCATCTATTACGGTTTGGACTCCCAATTGAAAGGGGTGATTCATGACCGTAAAATCCATATTCACCACTATGCCATCGATATTCAAAAGCATCGCTTTGAGCAATCACGAGACTCTATTCTCCATTTTGATGAGAACCTCACGCTCTGGATCGATCAGCTCGCCATCTTAGATCACGGTGTCCTTCATGGCTTTTTTGACCTTAAAACATCCAAAGGCTCTCTGAAACTTGAAGGAGACAATGTTCACTATCATGGTGTTGAGGGGAATATCACAACCAATCTCGACCTTGCAGTCGATCTCTCACCTAAGTCGATGAGTGCAGAGGGAGAGATTCAGATTGTTGATGCCACGATTCGCTTTGAACCGCCTAAAGTCTATACCGTAAATGATGAAGATATCATCATTATCCAAGATATTAAACCACCAAGTCATACCCAAAAGCGTCTCAATATCCATATCTTCTCTACAAAACCTCTCCACTACACTATTCCAATGGTTCAAGCCTCTTTTATTCCCGATATTACCATCTGGAAGGAGAGCAATGCATCGACCGTTTTGCTGGGTATGGTGCGTGTTGTTGATGGGGCAATTGATGTGGCTGAAAAGCACTTTTCTATCCTACCATCAGAGATCTACTTTGCTGGTACCCACCCCATCAACCCCTATCTTGATCTCCATATTCTCCACACAATTGATCTTAATAAGTTTCATATCTATGTAAGCCACACCCTCTCGAACCCTGTCTTTCTCTTCTCCTCTGAACCACCTATGAGCCAAAACGATATTATGAGCTATATCCTCTTTGGTGAACCAGCCAATGGAGCTTTCCAAACAGGTGATCGCTCAGAGAGTAGCTTAGGAACAATGCTTGTTGGAGCAGGTCTTAAGCGTCTGCTTGGTTCAGCCACAGGTATCCGATTTGATACCCTTAATATCTTAAATAAACCGACGGGTGGTTTTGGAATTGAGGTAGGTAAGCGTATCAATCCGCGTATCCGTATTATCTACCGTAACGATACTGTTTCAAGCTTTATTATCCAGTACAAAGCCTCAAAAACACTCCGTATCGATGTTGATGTACGCGATACAGGACAAGGGTTTAACCTTCTCTATGTCAAAGATATTAAGGCAATCAAACACTTAATCGATGAGTAATAAAGATAAAAAAATTTTCTTTTTACAAGCAAACATGCTATAATTTTTTTCAATTAGTATCTACTATAAATATATAGAAAAATTTTATAAATAAGGAATTTTTGGCATGCGCCAAGTCACTACCTACCTTCTGATCCTTTTAGGATCCATACATCTTTATAGTGATGAAAACTACCAATTGGGTGAAGGGGTGCATGTTGCTTCACTCCCTTTCTATTTGGGAGGATACTTTTCGATTGATTATCAACACAAAGAGGATTTTAACCGCTACCGAATCGATGATCTAGCACTCTTAGGCTATGGAAACTATCAAAAGCTCTCCTATATGGTCGAGTTAGAGTATAAAGCTCTATATGTTCATACTGATGATAACCATAACTCTACAACAGAGTGGAACCCTACACTCCATATTGAGCGTCTTTATGGTGATTATTCACTCAATGATAACCTCTACATACGCATTGGAAAGTATAACTCTCCTATTGGCTTTTGGAATCTGACCCCGATCAATGTTTTGCGTGAGACAACATCCAACCCTATCACATCATCAATTATCTTCCCAAAATTTACCACAGGTATTGCACTCAACTATCAATCATTTCGTTCTCATACTATGCACGCTGAACTTCTCATACAACACAATGCTGATCTTGATGATGAGTATAACAACTATCAGGTAGATCGACACTATGGGCTCTCAATCGGTTATGAGTATGGTGATATTGCACTCAAACTCAATACCGGCTACTTTCATCTCAACCATACGATAGAGCATAACCAACGCTACTATGGACTTATCAGTACGCAAATCGATAAGGAGAGGTATCAAATCCTTAGTGAAATTGGTACCCAAACTGATAACAAGGGAACAACAACCCCCTATGCCCTCTATCTTCAAGGACTCTATCGCTGGAGTGAAAGCCACATCTCCATTGTACGTTTTGAAAGCTATCGCGATAAGATTCACAACCAAAAAGAGCAGATTGCTGTTATAGGTTATACCTACCGTCCCTACTACCCAATCGCACTCAAAGCAGAATATCAACTCCACTCAGATCATCAAAATAATCAAGTTTTATTATCCCTGTCGGTGCTTTTCTAATGAAAAAGATTCTCTATACCATTGGACTTATCTCATGCTTAGAGGCATCCGACTATATTGTGATTGCACATGAGACGGTACCAAATTTCTCTCTACAACAGATTCGTGCCATCTATCTTAAAAAGTTAACACTTATCAATGATCAGCAAGCCATTCCTATTAATCTTCCAGCAGACTCCTCCATTCGTCAAGCCTTTGAGAAAAAGATTCTACAAATGAGTCAAAGACGACTCAAAGCCTACTGGACCAAACAGCACTACTTAGGACACCGTCCGCCGCTTAAGATGGCTTCTGAAAAGAGTGTTATACTTTTTATCAAAAAGATAGATGGGGCTATTGGCTATCTTGAAGCTAACAAGTTTCATCCAACCAAAAAGATTAAAATACTATACCAATGGAGTGATTAATGCAAAGAGTGCTTCTATGTGATGATGAGGTGATGAACCGAAAAGTGGCTAAAAAAATCTTAACCAAAGAGGGGTATGAGGTAGTTGAGGCTGAAAATGGTGAAATTGCTCTCAACTACCTCAAAAATGAGCCATTCGATCTCATTTTAATGGATTTAATGATGCCTGTCATGGATGGCTATACAGCTACAGAGATCATTAAAAATGATGAAAAACTTGCTACGATTCCCCTCATCATCATCTCAGCACTCTCTGACCGTGAAGCGATTCATCAAGGATTAGCATTAGGGGCTGATGAGTATCTTACCAAACCCTTTGATCTTATCGAGTTTAAACTACGTGTCAAAAATGCTTTAAAGATGAATCATCTCCAAGATCAGAAGAGTGAGAAGGAGATTCTACATATTATGGCACAAATGGCAGAGTTTCGTGACAATGAAACCTCGCAACATACCCTACGTGTGGGTGAGTTCTCTGCTCTCTTAGCCAAACATTATGGATGGTCAGATGAAGAGGTGGAGTTGATCCGTCTTGCTGCACCGATGCATGATATTGGTAAGATTGGAATTCCTGATGCCATTTTGCTCAAACCTGGAAAATTGAGCGATGAAGAGTTTGAAAAGATGAAAAAGCATGTCACAATCGGTTACCATCTTCTATCACACAAACAGACCCCTCTCTTACAACTGGCTGCCGAAATTGCCTATACCCACCATGAAAAGTTTGATGGAAGTGGCTATCCACGAGGTTTGAAAGGAGATGAGATACCCATTAGTGGAGCGATTGTTGCTATTGTCGATGTTTTTGATGCCTTAACAAGCAAACGCCCCTACAAAGAGCCTTTTAGTATGGAAAAAACACTTGAAATTTTAAAAGATGGACGAGAACAACATTTTCATCCAGAGCTTTTAGATCTCTTTTTTGAGCATCTTAACGAGGTTATAGCGATTCAACATGACTATCAAGATTCTTAACTTTTTACGTCAATCATTGCGATATCGACTGATTGTTACATTCATTTTAGTCGGTATCATCCCCTATTCTCTCTTTTTTATCTATATGATCTTTTTGAGTGAAAATAAGATTCTTTCAAAAAGTATCAATGAACAGCATCAACGTATTAAAGAGATGACACGTCTTATCAACCTACACCTCTCTCAACTTGATAAAGAGGTGATCTTTTTAAGTCAGCTTGATGTGATGGATGATATTGTCACTGAAGATATTGATAAGCGTATTACGCGCCTTTTGGAGAAGAAAGAGAAGGATTTGGCTTTAGATGTTACCCTTTATGTTGTCGATCCAACAGGTCGTATTATCGCCTCTTCAAAACAGTATAATTTAGGAAAACCTATTCACCCCATCTCATCCAAGCCAGACTATGGCTTTTTTCAAAAGCATCAATCGATCTACTTCTTCTCAAATATTACTGCAAGTTTTGATCCATCCAAACGGCTCGGTACACTCATTCTTATCTATCCAATCAAAAACCTTAAACTCTTTTTGACACAAACTCATGAAATGCACTCCTACCTCATCCATCCTAAAGAGAACTATATTGTTGGTTCTTCATTAAATATTGCATTCGAGTATCAAGGGGCACAAGGTGATCTGATTAAAAGTGATCACCTCATTGTCTATAAAGCTCTGGATCACTACTTAAAAGGTTGGTATCTTGTCTATGCTGCCAAAAAGAGTGTTGCCCTCGCTTTCTTATATGACTTTTTACGCTTTATGCTCTATATGATTCCTTTTATTATTGTGATTATTATCCTTATTGCACTCAAATTTGCCAAAAAGACGGTTCAACCGATTGAGAAGCTAACAAGATTGACCGAAATGATTACCCAAACCCAAGACTTCTCAGCACATATTACGATTGATAGTGAAGATGAGATTGCAAAGTTGAGCCAATCATTTAATTTGATGCTAAAAACAACCGATCAAGCCCTCAAGAGTCTTGAAGAGGAGAATCGACGTAGGTTAAAGCGGTTCATCCAGTTGATCAATATCTTTAATAACATTATCCAAACCCAAAATGAGAAAGAGTGTATTGAAGTCTCTTTAACAAATATTAAGGAGCTTACGCAAGATTACAACCTCCAGTTTACATTTGAACCAGTTCAAGAGAGCTCTGCAATTTGTCTCTATGTCAACGACTTTGAGCATGAGCAAAAGAGCTATTTTGGTGCTATCTTACTTGATACCAAACATCTTGAAGACCCCAATGAACGGACCTTTTATGAGTCGATTGCTAAGATGATCTCTTTACAGATTGAGCGTATTCGTCTGATCAATAAAATGAGTGCCGCATCACGTGCCAAATCTGCTTTTATCTCCAATATGTCTCATGAACTACGCACCCCTCTCAATGCCATTATCGGCTTTACCCAATATCTACTTGCCTATGAGGAGTTGAATGAGGAACAACAGGAGATTGTTGAAAATATCGAATCATCTGCCCAATATCTATTGAGTATGATTAATGATATTTTGGATATTGCCAAAATTGAGGCAGGCAAGATGGACCCCAACTTTGAGCGTGTTGCCATTCTCCCCCTGATTCAAAATAGTATCGATATGTTAAGACCTTTGGCAGAAAAGAAAAAGATTACACTTGAATTTATCAATCAAATTGATCGTGATACTATGATTCAAACCGATATGAAAATGTATAAACAGATTCTTGTCAATCTCATCTCCAATGCCATTAAGTTTACCCCTGAAGGTGGAGAGATTAGAGTGATGCTCTATCGCAAAGATAATCGACTCTGTTTGAAAGTGATTGATAATGGTATCGGTATCTCTCAAGAGAATCTCAACAAGCTCTTTAGTGACTTTACACAAGTTGAGAATGTGATGCAAAAAAAGCATAAAGGCACAGGGCTTGGACTCTCTTTGAGTAGAAAGATGGCAGAGATTTTATGGGGTGATGTTCAGTTGGAGAGTGAAGGAGAAGGTCAAGGGAGTGTTGCCACCTTCTGTATCAAACAATCTTCTTTACCTCAAAACCTATAACTCCACTCCTTGTAATGCCTCTTTTTATAAAGATACCATACAAACTGTAACTTCTCTATCTTGTCTATATCCTCTTCAGGATAATCATGAGAGATATGATTTCTAACTTTTTTCAATTATATCATGACTCTTCAATGAGTTATCTATCGAATGAACCACCAATTTCTCTTCACTCGCATAGAGTACCGAAAATAGCATCATAGCAATAAAAATCACTAACAATTTACTCTTTTTTGTAATGATGGTTTGAAAATAGTACATCACGACTCCTTTTCAATTCAAATTCGGACTGAACCGAGATACAAAGCCTGAACCCATTCCAAACCATACAACCGGAACTTTCGATGAAAAGTGCAGTATAGAAGAATCCCACATCAATTTGCATTAAGTTTTAGATATAGAGAGAAAATAAAAGGGGGTAAACATAGCTTATTCTCTTCTTTACCTTGGTTCCAATCTATCGATTTTCGTTTTTACTTCTGGTACTTCCTTGAAATCACATATTATTATATAGAATGAATAGAAAGTTCTCAATACTTCTGATTTGATTTTATTATTAAGTAGCTTGATTGATATAATGTTTTAACATAAAATCCCGACCTAATTTTAAACATGCGGCACCTGGTGGCACAATAGGAAGTTCAGTATTTGATAATATATCAAAATATAATTGATCATTCATTAAGTCATAATAGTGTATTGAGTCAACTTCAAAGCTATTAAATGGACCCTCTCGATTGGAATCTTCAGCTTGTTTTATAAAATTTTCATTTAGTTTATAATAAAATTCTTCATCATTTATGATTAAAATAGATAAAATTTCTGGTCTTAATCTAAAAATATCTAAAGATAAGCCTAGTGTTTGAAAATGAGCACCTCCATTATTTAATAAAGAATCTAATTTTTTTAAGATAGATTCTTTTTCTATAGCTATTTTTAATTCTTGTGCATTTTGTATACGTTCAAATGCCTTTTTACCTAGCACTTCTTCTGCAAACTCCTTGAACATTTGTAATTTAATATTTGCCATATATTGAAAGTTATGATCAACTTCACAAACATTTTTAGGAGGCTGAAACATAAAAGATGGAATTACAT
>QNYO01000026.1 GCA_003978765.1 Hydrogenimonas sp.
GGAAAATCACTCTCACACACCATCTTTGCCTCAAACCCCTTAGGAAGCATTCCAAGCAGTGCTTTAAGGGTTAAGCTCTTACCACTTCCACTTTCACCCACCAGTGCCAATGAATGATGAATAGAAAAGGCAATATCAACATAGGTACGTCCCTGTGCAGTGATGGTCAGCGAATGGCAATGCAATTCACCCATTAACCAATCCGTCAATCCGCTTAAAGAGTTTTCGGTAATGTTTTGGTTTGACTGCAGTGCGCAAAATAATCCGTAAAATCGGATGCTTGACTGTCGGTGGACGGATCGCTCCTACCTCATACCCTTCGGCTCTTAAAATATCACGAATGCGTACTGCGGTCTCATTGTCAGGCATTGGAATGGGAAGGATCATCCCCTCTGGACGGCTACCAAACTTCGCTTCAACTTCTGATTTCAGGCGTTCAATCTTTTGCTGTAACTTCTCTTTTTTCTCCATAATATAGTGAAAACCGACATAAGCCAATGCAATGTCAAAAAGCGACGGTGCTGTGGCATAAATGAGCGACTTGGCACGATTATGCAAAAAAGAGATCACCTCTTTAGAGCCCAAAATATAGGCACCATAACTCCCGTAAGCTTTACCAAGTGTTCCCATCTTAATATGGCGCGATGTAGGCTGAATCCCATAATAATCAAAAACACCAAGCAAATTATCCCCTACGGTTCCACTGCTATGTGCCTCATCAACAATCATCAAAGCATCAAAATCTTCGGCAAGGTCAAAAAACTCCCGTTTGACCATATCCCCTTCCATCGAGTAGATCCCCTCGACGGCAATGATACGTCGCCCTTTAACATCGGTACTTTTAAGCTTCTCTTTTAGATCAGTGGGGTCATTATGGGCAAATGTAATCACACGCCCTTGTACCAGTTTGGTTGCCACCATTCCACTGGCATGATAACTTTCATCGATAAAGAGAACATCATGACGACGCACCAAAGCTTCAATCAAGCCCAGATTGGCCAAGAAACCACTTCCTGCCACAACACCCGCTTCAAAACCATTGGCCTTACAGAGCGTCTCTTCAAACATTGCATGAATCGGATGGTAGCCACCCACAAAGAGAGAAGATTTAGGAGCATGATAGGGGTAGTTTAAAAGAATCTGATAAGCACGTTTGAGAAGTTTCGATTTGTGGGCAAGTCCAAGGTAGTCATTGCTGGCCATATCGTGCACTTTGGGATCGGATGAGATAGGCTCACGAAAACGACCAGCACGCTGAAGTGCCGTTAGCTCCTTCTCATACATCGAGCCACGGCTCCAGTTTCTCAACAGTCAATCCCATCGCACACGACTCATAACCTTTGACATGTTGGATATAGGGTTTACAAAACCCCTCAACCATACATGCCCCTGCTTTACCACGCCACTCACCACTTGCAAGATAGCGTTCAAGATCGGCTTCATCAAATGGGGCAAAGGTATAGACTGTTTGTGAAAGATCAATCAACATCTTCTGCACCGATTTATAGACCATACAGGTGATAATGGCAACATCACTACCACTCTGCAGGTTCAAAATACGCCGTGCATCCGCCTCATCTTTGGCTTTACGTAAAATCTCTCCATGGGCTGTCACAACGGTATCGGCACACAGTATCGGCAGATCAAGTCCCCAACGGTTTTCACACGCTTGCATCTTGCCCATCGCCGCATGATAGACAAAATCTTTAGGGATTGTCTGCTTTAACGCATCCTCATCAAAGTCGCATCCCGCCTGCTTAAAGGCGATACCGCGACTCTGAAGAATTTTCGCACGTGTTTCAGAAGAAGATCCAAGCAGTATCACGTCTTAAAATCCTCGCAATGTTACACCCACTGCCAATGCCACAACACCAAGAGCAATATTGAGTGGAAGCATAACGTTTGGAATTGGTGCCAACACCGCTTTTGCACCTGCTAAGTCACCTGCCACAAAGAGACGTTCGGCTTTGTTTCGTTTAATAAACATCCATGTGTAGTTGATGGTCATAATCGTCCAAATCGCCTCTTTGACATGCACCATCCCATAGAGTGGTGTCCCTTTAAACCCCATACCGATTGCCATCATACCGCCTGTCACAAGCAGTACAATGATAAATGGCATCACAATCATAAAGAGACGATGCATAATCTCTAAGGTTCTTGCCAATCGCACCTTTGGGTCATCAATATGTTGCAAGCTTGGATGGACTGCCCCACGAATAGCAATCATCCCTCCAACCCAAACAAAGGCACTCAATACATGAAAAAAGACTACAAAAAAGGCGTTATCGGCAAAGAATGTAATAATGGCTTCTTTCATCACTTCCCCCTACTTTCTATCTTTTAAAGATTCTCTTTTAAGTAAGCCATTGCCTCTGCTTTGGCCTCATCAATCTTTGAGGCATCTTTTCCGCCTGCTTGGGCAAAGTCATCACGACCACCGCCGCCACCACCAAGGATAGGGGCAATCTGCTTCACCCAAGCACCCGCTTTAACCGATGTATTCTTCTGTCCTGCGGCAATCAGAACCTTTTCACCTTTTTTCTGGAAGAGCATCACTGCCACTTTGTCGTGTGCATTTTTCAAATCATCGATCATCGCTTTGATATCGCCACCATCAACCTCATCGACAACGACGGTCACACCATTGATCGTTTCAGCTTTGACATCACTCTTTTTACTCTTTTGCACTTCCACCAACTCCTGTTTGAGTTGTTTGATCTGTGATTTCAGCTTCTCAATACCAAGAATCGGATCTTTTGCTTTGAGTTCACTCTCCACTTTTGCCAGTGTGCCACGCATATTTTTAACAACTTCATACGCTGCATGACCACATACCGCTTCAATACGGCGTACACCAGCACTCACACCGCTCTCTTTGGTAATGAGGAACATCCCAATTTCTGCGGTGTTATGAACATGCGTTCCACCACACAGCTCAATACTGCTCTCCCCAAAGCTTACGACACGCACACGCTCACCATACTTTTCACCAAAGAGTGCCATTGCCCCTTTTGCTTTGGCTGACTCAATATCCATCTCTTCAGTTTCACCATCAATCCCACGTTCAACCTTGTCATTAACCCACTGTTCAATGGCAGCAATCTCATCGGCACTCAATGCTTTAGGGTGACTAAAGTCAAAGCGTAAACGGTTCGCTTCAACCAGTGAACCGGCTTGTGATACATGATCTCCCAAAATCTCTCGCAATGCACTATGGAGCAGGTGTGTTGCACTGTGATGCTTGGCGATTTCATGGCGTGTTGTATCGACAATCGATTGCACAGCGTCATTTTCACAAATCTTTGTTACCGCTTTGATTTCAGAGAGGTTGAGATCAAAGAACTTTTTGGTATCGAGCACTTCGGCAATCGTCTCTTCACGCTCCATCGCACGCAACAGACCAACATCGCCTGTTTGTCCACCGCTTTCAGCATAGAATGGGGTGGTATCAAGCATCACCCAACCCTTCTCACCAGCATCAAGGCATGGGACACGCTCAAAACGCTCATTCAGCAGTGCCAATACCTTGCTTTCTGCTGTTAAGCTCTCATAACCCACAAAGTTGTTTTTACCAAAGGCTTCAAGAAGGGCTTTAAAGTCACCCTCAACCTTTGCATCACCACTCCCCTTCCAAGCCGCTTTGGCACGACTTCGTTGCTCTTGCATCAATCGCTCAAACTCGGCAATATCAACATCTATCCCTTTATCTTTGAGCATATCTTGGGTCAAATCGAGTGGGAATCCGTAAGTGTCGTAGAGTTTGAAAGCAACCGCACCACTAAAGAGCTTTTTGGTGTTTGCCAACTCTTTTTCAAAGAGCTCAATCCCTGCAGAGATTGTCGCAAAGAAACGCTCCTCTTCTAACTGCATCAACTGCTTGACCGTCTCTTTTTTCTCTGCTAAATAGGTGTAGTGTCCACCCATAATCTCTACCAGTACATCGACCAGTTTGCACATAAACGGCTCACGAAGACCCAGCATATAGCCGTGACGTACCGCACGGCGAAGGATACGGCGAAGGACATAACCACGTCCCTCATTCGAGAAATTCACACCCTGTGCCAACAAGAATGTTGTGGATCGCAAATGGTCGGCAATGACACGGTAGCTTGCACCGCTCTCATAAACATAGGGTTTGCCAACCATCTTCTCAACAGCACGGATAATTGGCATAAAGAGTTCAGTGTCATAGTTGCTCAGTTTGCCCTCTTTGACCGCCATGACACGCTCAAGCCCCATACCTGTATCGATTGAAGGCTTTGGTAGAGGCGTTAGATTGCCATCTTTATCACGCTCATACTGCATAAAGACGAGGTTCCAGATCTCCAAGAAGCGATCCCCGTCACCGCCCATATAATCTTCTGGACCATTAAAGTGCTCTTCACCCTGATCATAAAAGATTTCACTACATGGTCCACATGGGCCAGTATCGCCCATTTGCCAGAAGTTATCTTTATCACCCATACGCAAAATGCGGTCACGTGCGACATACTTGGCCCAAATCTCTGCCGCCTCATCATCGCTCTCATGGACTGTAACCCAAAGCTTTTCAATAGGAAGTTCAAGCACTTCGGTCACAAACTCCCATGCATAGGCGATGGCATCCTCTTTGAAATAGTCACCGAAACTGAAGTTTCCAAGCATCTCAAAGAAGGTGTGGTGACGTGCTGTATGACCAACATTTTCAAGGTCGTTATGCTTACCACCTGCACGGATACATGTTTGACAGCTGGTCGCCCGTGGTGGATTGGGAACAGGCACTTCACCTGTAAAAATGGTTTTAAATGGCACCATACCGGCATTGGTAAAGAGAAGCGTCGCATCATCGGGAACCAGCGGTGCACTCTCATAAACCTTATGCCCTTTAGAAGCGAAAAAATCTAAAAAAGCTTGTCGAATATCCATTGTGTCGTTACCTTGAAAGAAATATTGCTCTGATTTTATCTAAATTCTAATGAAAGATTGATGATTTTAGGAGAAAATCTCCTATCCATTCAAGTGAATCTTGATGAGAAGATTTAATTGATAAATTTCTACTATATTTTTCTAAAAAAGAGATAATGTTACCAGTTTTGATACAATTAGCCCAAATTTATTCAGTAGAGTAGGAGAAAGTATGGAACAGATCGATATCAACTCTGAAGAGTTTCAAAAAGAGCTTGAGAAGACTTGGAAATTTGTTGAGAAGGTAAATAAGCAGTTTGGATTTGTCCAAAACCCTGATCCAGAGGTGAATGAGAGTGTTGCCATGGGATTGGCACGCAACAAGCTCATCTATGGTACACGCTACTGTCCATGTTTTATGGTGATTGGTGAGACACCTGAAGAGCGTAAAAAAGCAGATAACCGTATCTGCCCATGTAAACCAGCTCTTGAAAAAGAGATCCCAGAGCAAGGGTACTGCCACTGTGGTATCTTCTGTACACCTGAATATGCTGCGGCACATGCCAAAGAGGAGCAGATGGAGGAGGCTGTACATGCCCATTCACGTGGTTTAACCAAAGAGGAAGCACAAGCACTTCTTGAGAAAGATCAACTCGATGCTGACCAACTTGAAGCCTTGATTGAAGCACGAGAGCTTGGTATGGTCGATTTTGAATTGATCGATGTTCGTGAGCCGATGGAGTTCCAGATGGGACACATTAAGGGAACCGATGAACTCTGGCCAACCTCACAATTTTATGACTGGTTTGAGAAGATTCAAAATAAGAAAGAGGACCATTTGATTCTCTACTGCCACAGTGGAAGCCGAAGCTATCAGCTTCAAAGCATCCTTAAATCAAAAGGTTTCCAACATGTCGGTAACCTCATTTACGGAATCATCTCCTATAATGGTGAGATTGTCCGTTAATCCCTTCTAAAATGATCTGTCTGTGATGTTCCCTAAGGACATCACAGACACACTATGCAACTTCAACCCTATCTTTACCTTCTCGTTTGGCTGTATAGAGAGCTTGATCCGCTTTAGAGAAGATCTCCTCTTCTGAAAGATTGGGAGTAAATGCTGTCATACCGATACTCACAGTCACTGGAGACTGAATATTTTTCAGTTCTCGAACCGCTTTTAAAATCTTTTGTGCAACCTCTTGAGCATGCTCAAGATCGGCTTGGATAATGAGTGCAAACTCCTCACCACCCCAGCGTGCTGAAAAGTCACTTTTGCGTAACATCCTTTTTAACATCTTCCCAATGGCACGAATCACACGATCACCCTCATCGTGCCCATAGGTATCATTCACACGTTTAAAGTCATCAATATCGATAATCATTAAAACTGCTTTGAGATCCGTACGCTCAACCAATCCCAATGTTTGGTGAAAGACTGTCTCAAACATACGACGATTGGGAAGACCACTTAAGAGATCCTCCATCGCCAACTTCTCTAATTGACGTGTTTGACGCTCATTATCGGTTATATCATGAAAAATGAGTAGAAAGCTACATGTTGAGGCATCAATCATTCCAATATTGAGAGCAAAAAAGCGCGCCTCTCCTGTAACTGTACGTAGCTGTAGAGGTATCGTTCTATCATGTTGAAAATTCTCATTAAGATAGTGACACAGATCTTTTTGATCAATCTTAAGTATCGTTTCAAGCAGATGGTTTTGAATAAATGATTCAAAACTTTTTAAATTGAAAAAACTCAACAAAGTTTGATTGACAAAGGTTACCTCACCCTCTTCAACCAGTACCACCATATCATGAATTTGTGCTAAAACATGCTTTAAAAACTGGTTACGCCGATTGAGTGCTTCCGTACGTACAACCACCTTCTCTTCCAATTCATTCGCATATTGTGCAAGCTCTTGACGTGCATCGGAGAGTGCCAAAGCCATCTCTTCAAGAGCGCCATCAAGATGTGCATACTCCCCATCAAGTTTTCGAGCACTCTTACATTTAGACTCTCCTCTTCGATAACAGTCAATCACACAAAAAAGAGCCTCAAGATTCCTTTTGTAGTAGCGCATAAAGAGCCATAATAGTGTGAGTGCTAAGAGAGCTAAGATAACTAACATAGCTGTTAACTGCTCATTCCACATAGTAGATTGAAGTGACTCAACAAATGATGCATCATAAATCATCATAAATGATGCGTCTGGATAGACCTCAATATGGGTAATGGGTTTGACCGTAATGAGATAAGGGTGGTGTGCAATCTCTGTTTCGTAAATCCCCCCTTCATGTAATAGATGCTGATAGATGGGATAAGGAATCGGTAATTCACGTATCACCTCTTTATGGATCTGCATCGAAGTCGCTGTCACTACATGATCACCAATTAAAGCAAAATCGACAGAGCCTTGATGCTTGATCATCCGCATCATAAGATCATCGATCACAATACCAACAAGCAAAAAGCCTTTCAATCCATCAGCATTGTGGATAGCTAAGGCGGTGTAGTGGAGAAAGAGATCTCCTTGACGCACGATGGCATGTAACGGTTTCCCTTGCTTAAAACTTTCAAAAATAAAAAGATAATCGAGCTTTTCTGTATCAAAAGGGAATCGACCACTCTGTATCAATATATGCCCTTGCGGATCTAAAACCACTACCTCATCTGCACTCAACTTAGAGGCGATCACCATCAACTGATCACTCAAATGGTGGCGATCATCCTGTTGAAGCATCTCAAGAAGTTGAGGATCGTGAATCAATAACTCACCAAGCCGTGCTGTCGTCTCTTTTAAAAGATCAAAATGACCGACTGTCTGTACATAGACTTGGTCAATCATATGCTCAACAAGCTGGTTCAAACGCTTTTGGGTTTGACTGTTGAGCCAATAGAATGTGACCATCAAAGCCAAAAATCCAACGGTTATCAATCCCAAAGAGATACGCGTTCCAATAAAACCGATCCACTCTTTAAAAGGTCTCACATCGTTTCCTTCAAATGTACCTGTAACATCTCTTGAGGCTTATAAAATTTTCGATAGGCATCGATTGCCCACTCTTTTGTGAGTACCATCCACTTCTATCGATCATGATGCCACGTAAAATAGTAGTAACCCGATAATAGAGCAGACACCATAATAGTCATGGCGATTACTCTTTTCATAGATCCCTCTCTATATGAGGAGAGGCTTCTGGTTTACCAAAATAGAAACCTTGAAACTGATCAATACCAAGCTCTCGTGCAGACTCAAAGATCGCTTGATCACTCACAAACTCTGCTACTGTATTGACATCCAATGCTTTGGAGAATTCAACAATAGACTTAACAATTTGATAAGACTTTTCATTCGTTGGTAACTCTTTAATCAGTGATCCATCAATCTTAATACAGTCTGGTTGCAACGAAGCGAGATAGGAGAAGTTTGAGTAGCCTGTACCAAAATCATCAATAGCGATATTAGCCCCCAAACTTCGTACCATCTCAACAAAGCGGTGGGTCTCTTCATACCCCTCCATACTCTCACTCTCAAGCAGTTCAAAGACAATACGTTCTGGATCGGGAAAGGCTTTGACAGCTTCAGCAATCATCTCCATTGTCTCTCTATTCAAAAGATCCACAATACTTAGATTGACTGAAATGGTATAAGGGAGTGATTCAAATGTCTCAAAACTCTTTTGAATCACAATACGGGTCAAAGCATGATAGAACTTTGAGTTTTTCACAACCTCCAAAAAGGCACCCGGGGGTACAATCTTTCCATGCCGATCGATCATACGCACAAGTGCTTCAAATTTGACAATCTTTCCATCACGATCCACAATAGGTTGGTAGTAGGGTGTAATATGGTCTGCTTGAATCGCCATGCGTACCGCTTTAAGCATCTCAATATTGCGTCGTTGCTCTTCACGCTGTTGCGGTTTTTTATCATAGACATAGACATCTTCATGCCGCTTTTCTGCCTCATTAACTGCAATATCTGCCTCTTCAAGCAAAAATTGATCAGAGAGACTAATCCCTGCATGCATCTCAACACTCAAATCGACCCCTAAATCGTCAAAGGTAAAAGATTGTGCCTCAATATCTGCCACAATACTCTTCACACAAATAACAAAGAACTCATCAGACTTTTGTGAAACATCTAACAAAACAAACTCATCAGAACCACTTCGATAGAGTTTTAACCCTTCACCACAAGCATCGATCATCTCCTTAAGGCGTCGTACAAGCTCCATCAAAATATGATTGCCCACATCGACTCCGTAGGTATCATTGATCGATTTAAAGCGATAGATATCGATGAGAGCAAGTTTTGCCCCTTGAACCGACTTGAGATCTTGCTCAAGTGCAATGCGGTTTGGAATCTTCAATTCAGGGTCAATCAACATTTGCGACTCAAGTTCAGAACGTACCATCTTTAACTCTTGGGTACGTCGCTCTACCATATCTTGGAGTTGGGTATAGTATCTTTTTAATGTTCTACCCAACTCAATCAGATCATTCTTTATCCTTGAAATCTCATCATTACCCTGATCTAGTTTAACTTGCTCAACCACCTCAAAACGTCGGTTACGAAAAGCTTCACTCAACTGATAGACCGATTCAATACGACGCTTAAGATGGCGTGTCATACTATACATAAAGAGTGCAAAAAGGCTCAAACTGACAAATACAATCAGAGCATGCAAAGATATGGATGAAAAGAAGTTTTGGTAATAACTCTCTAAAGTATGCAGAACGCCAACACGACCAATCTCTTCCCCACGAAAACCAACCAGTGGCTGAAGGGTTAAAAAGTACTCTTTACCCTGATAGAAGACCCGTTGTAATGGCTTAGAAAAATCGACCTCTTTAACAATATCATCCTCAATACCTTCTGTCTTAGCTCCAACCAACCAATCTTTCCAAGACTTTCCAAGACGAACATAGTGACGATAGGCTTCTGGAGAGAGATAGCGGAGTGTATCGAGACGGTAGGTTAAAAAGACAGGTGCATGGAGCATCTCACCCAAAAATTCAGGAATCCACTCCAGCTTTGCCCCCAACGAGAGTCCACCCAATAGCACACCACTTTCACTAAAGATCGGATAGGTGGATCGTACCCCTGCATAGTTGCGACACACCATCAAGTGATCACTTGGCTGAAAGGTACTTGTTACCCAAACAATATCTCGTCGAACACTATTGGTTCGATAAGGCTCGATATCGGCATGGGTAAAGTTAAAAAAGTTTTGGGCAGGTGGTTTAAAAAAGTGTATCTCATAGAGCATCTTTTGGGTTGTTGCAAGCTCCCAAAAACTCTTTAAAGAATTTTGAATAATCGTTGGATCATCATGCAAATAGGCATCAAGAACATCTTTATCATTGGCTAACATAATTGCAAGCAGACGCAGATGCTCTTTTTTAAGGCGTAATAAGAGTGCTAAATCATCCTTATCGGTTTCGAGAAGAGAGGCTTCATACTTTTTCAGTCCACTATAGTAGTTGGCAACCTCTGCCAATATATAGAAAATCAGCATTAAAACCATTGTCCATAGAACAAATCGCATTGAAAGCTTCATCGATCATCCATCCCGTAAGATATGATTCAAAATATTTTCAATTCTCTGTTTTCTATCCATCACACGCAACGATACACCTATCAAAAATCCTATAAAAAGCTTCTGCTTTTTTGTATTCATAGTATCATTAGTTGGCTTTAAATCACCAAAAATAGGGGGTTTCTATCTATTGTGATTTAATTCTTATAGGATATATGAGTATTAAATGAGTTTATATTTGATCTATTTTAGGTAAAATAAATATATAAGATGAAATTGTAGTTTTAATAGAATTAAATGTGTGATTTTTTTATTATAGGTTGTTATAACAGTGAAAGAATTCTCTCAATAATTTGTTGGGCTCCACAAGGTTTGATCATTGTTTGCAATCTTTGACTTACAGGTGTTATATCACTTTCAAGAATCTTCCAAAATCTATCTACTTTCAAAGCCTCTTGTCGCACGACCCATCCAGCATGTTGATCTGCAATATAGAGTGCATTGTAGTATTGATGATCACCTGCAGCATAAGGGTATGGAATAAAAAGGGTTGGAATCTGTGCTGCGACAAGCTCCCAAAGAGTACTCGCACCTGCACGACTCACAGCAAGATCGGCTTTGGCAATACGCTGATAGAGTGCAGAATCAAATGCAAAGAGTTCAACATCGATACCAAGCTCTTCATAAGCACGTGCAACACGTGCATAGTCACGCTCTCCTGTCTGGTGAATCAGATGGATACCACGCTGATAAAGTTCAGGGGCAAGTTGCAGTGCAAAATCATTAATCGCTTTGGCACCCTGACTCCCACCCAAAAAGATGACGGTTTGCACCCTTGAGCGTTGTCGTGCCGTTTGAAAAAAGGCTTCATGCACAGGATAGTCGATAGGACTCTTACCATAGGAGGAGAAAAAGGCTTTTGCAAAGGGCTTTAACAAATGATTCAAACGACCACTAACTGCATTTTGCTCATGAATAAAGAGAGGTATTCGAGTTACAATGGCGGCAAATGATGCAGGTGCTGCCGAGAAACCACCCACACTTAAGACTGCTTCGATCTGATGCTTTTTCATAAAATAACGTGCTTGGTAGGTGGCTTTGAGCATCTGCCCAAGGGAAGCCACTTTACCCAATCCCTTTTGGTTCACAACGCCCCGTGTAGGGAGGAAGAGGCGATCGGCAAAGGTATCATCTTCTCCAAACCATGCCCGATCCTGCCCTGTTTCAGAGCCAATATAAAAAGGTTGAATCCCTTGCTTGAACAGCTCATCTTTTACAGCACGTACAATCGCCAGATGCCCGCCTGTTCCGCCACCTGTCAAAAGGATCTTTTTCATAACGCCTATTCAACCGTTACATAAACATCTTCAAGCATACCCAACAGCTTCTCATACGTAATATCGGAGTGGTTATTTAAAATCTCTTGCAAGACCACATTATCCTCTTGACCATTCCAAACTTTTTTATAGGTCCCCTCTTTGTAACCATGTTGCTGTCTAAACTGGTTGAGTGCATTTTTACCAATATAGAGGCGATAGAGCTCATCAAAACTCATACCAACCGCATCAACACACTCCCAAAACTGCTCCAACAACTCTTCATGGTAGAGCTCATCATCACTCTTAACCAGTGCCAATGCCATCAACGTTTCAAACGGCTCCAACAAAGTTTCAAGACGAGCATTATCGGCTTCACTCCACTCCTTTGGAAGCTTAATACTACTGGTTTTCATGGTTGAGAGTGCCATCTTAGAAGCCTCTTCAGAGGAGTGGAAACGCAAAAGATAGCTCATCACAAAGTGCCAAATATCGACCATCTCTATCTTAATATTCTCCAAATCGATACCACCTGCAATACTCTTCCAATGCTTCCAGCTAAAACTGTCAATCAACTCTGCAGTCTCCATCACAATACACCGTTTCCAGTTGATCACCTTCCCCTGCTTTGTCACACCATCACGCCATTTAGGACCATTTGTATCATCATTCAAACGCTCTTGCAGTCGAAACATTTCAACCATTTTTGGGTACTTTTCATTATTCAAATCATTCTCCTTTATTTATGATAATTTCGCTTTTTTACTCATAGAGAGGGCCAATCCAACACCGATGGAGAGGGCTAAAACTTGTGAACCTCCATAGCTTAGAAATGGTACGGCAATTCCTTTCAATGGAATCACTCCACTAATTCCAAGGGCATTCATCAAAAAAGAGAACCCAATAATCATGGCCAATCCAGAGCAGTAGAGATAGTAGCTGGCATTCTCACTGCGTCCTGCAATCTTTAAGAGTCTAAAGATGACAAACATCAGCAAGCCCACAACAGCCATGACACCAATCACACCAATCTCTTCTGCCATACCGGCTAAAACAAAGTCAGTATGCACTTCACTCAAAAATCCAAGTTTCAAGACACCATTTCCAAGCCCTACTCCAAAAAGACCACCATGATGGATCGCATGCAGTGAGTTACTCACCTGATAGGGCTCTTCCGCAAGATTGACTTTAGGCACAGCTGCCGCCCACTGTGGAAAGAGTTTCGCAATGGCATTTTGTAGCATATACCACCACCCTTTAACCCGTTCAATACGGTGTTGAGAGCTGACAACAAATCCAGCAATTACCACAATCGCTGCCAAAAGTGTCATCCCAAAAAAACGGATACTACTGCCTGCAAAGGTCATTAAAAAAAGAAGCGTCATTGCCAGGACAATCACCTGTCCAAGATCGTTTTGAAAAATGGCGATAATAAACATAATCGCAACAAAGACAATCAGATAGGGTAAAACAATAAAGAACTCCTCTTTTAAAGAGTAGTGATCCTTTTTAGAGCGACGCTCCATATGTTTGGGAAGCACTCTACGCGAAAAGCTCCATGCCAAAAAGTAGACAAATCCCACTTTAAAAAACTCAACAGGAGCAAGTGAGAGAGGGCCAAGTTTGAGCCACCGTTTGGCACCTCCAACCTCTTTGGCCAATGTTTCAGGCAAGAAGGGAAGTATCACCATAATCATCATAGAAACAATCAGTAAAAAAAATCCCAATGGGGTTGCAATCTTATCGGGGTCTTGACGTGCAATCAACCACATTAAGATAATACCAACCATTCCAGCGACAAATTGTCTGATAAAAAAGTGCCACGGTGTTGTGTTAAACAGAAGGACGGTATAGGCTGAGAGTGAGTAGCTAAAGACCATGCCTATCACAATAAGCACTGTAACAGTTAAAAAAAGAGGACGATCAATCATAATATATTTTCTTTAGTATAAAAGCATTAAGTTTATTGAATATCGTTCGATATTATAAGCCAATATAACTGTTTACTCTCTAAAGGGTCGTAAAATTATGGTTGGAAGAGCAACACTTTTGGTACTATTTTTGATCACTTCCAAGGCAATTGCCAATGTAAGCAAAGAAGAGATCAACCAAACAACACCATTTCTTCGCTATACGGTGACATCACACCACCATACAATGCAAATTCTTGATCACCTCGGTTATACCGATGAGGCATTTAAACGGGGGATGTCCACGATTCCTCGCATTACAATTACCCATATATCAAGCCGATGGGGAAAACATGCCAACACCTTCCCTGTTGCGATCAAAAAGAGTATCTTTCTACGCCTTCTTGCCTCTGAAGCGCTCATCGCCAATGAAGAGATTGAAAAGGAGCGCAATAGACTTTTAAAGATCTATCATGATCTTCAAAATGGACCGATTGCACGTCATCAAGATCGGTGGCTTCACCAATTGGCAAAAAAGTATCGTATCATCAAAGATATTCAAGACCCCCTAAGCTTCAAACAGATTGAAGCACTGATTCAACGAGTCGATATTGTCCCCCCTTCAATCATCTTAGCACAAGGGGCTATTGAGAGTGGTTGGGGAACATCCCGTTTTGCAGTTGAGGGGAATGCCCTCTTTGGTCAGTGGAGCTTTAGTGATACTGCGTTAAAACCAAAAGAGCAACGCCACAACCTTGGCAACTATGGTCTAGCAACCTTTAAGACACCTCTTGATGCTGTCCGTGCCTATCTTCTCAACCTCAACACCCACCCTGCCTATCGCGAATTTCGTCAACTTCGTGCACAACTTCGACAAGAGAAGAAGGCATTAAGTGGCATGATCCTCGTCCATACCCTCAAACACTATTCTGAACGTAAAGAGGCTTATGTAAAAGAGCTTATAAAACTGATACAAAGCAATAATTTGGCATGGTTAGATCATGCAAAGTTGCAAGACAACCATCCTATTGTGATCCATCCTGACGCTTAGGAACAATTTTTGCTTATAGTTCAACAGTACATCAAAAGGAGTCTCCATGGAGATCAGCCGCGCAGCTATACTGGCAAGAAAAGCACTCGATTACCGATCATTGAGACAAGATCTCATAAGCTCGAATATCGCCAATGTCGATACCCCAAACTATCAGGCACGCGATATCTCATTTGAAGAGGCACTTGTGCAAGAACGTCAGCGTCTTTTTGGCCCCCCTGCTAAAACGTTAGAGCTTGCAACAACGCATGCCAACCATATTCAGGCTTCAACCGATAACAGCACACCTGCTCAAGCAACCATCTTCTTTCGTGATGGTCATACAGCACGTAATGATGGTAATACGGTCGATCTTGATGTCGAGACCACAGAGATGGCAAAAAATAGCGTCATGTACAATGCTTTGATCAATGGATTAAAGAAGCATGGTTCTATCTTCCGAAGTGTTCTTGAAGCTTCGGCGAAAGTCTAAGGAGTTGTTTGATGAGTTTTTTAAATAGTTTCGATATTAACGGTTATGGGCTTTCAGCACAACGCTTTCGCGTCAATGTAATTAGCTCTAATATCGCCAATGCCAACACAACCCGAACCGAAGAGGGAGGCCCCTACCGACGGCGTGAAGTTGTCTTTAAAGCCTTCAACTTTGATCAAGTTTTAAATAGTAAAATAGAGGAAAACTCCGATCTTCTTCCCTATAGTGATCCATTGGATGAAGGCGTAGAGGGAAAAACTGTTACACCACCTGTTATGGGAGTTGTCGTCGATAAGGTGGTACGTGACGACAGTGAACCAAATATGAAGTACGATCCGTCACATCCAGATGCGAATGCCGATGGATATGTCGCCTACCCCAATATCAATCCTGTGATCGAAATGGCGGATCTGATTGAGGCGACGCGTGCCTATCAAGCAAATGTTGCAGCTTTTCAAAGTGTCAAAGCGATGGCAAATAGTGCGATCGATCTCTTAAGAGCATAAGGATACTCTCATGGATAAAAATATTCAAGGTCTTAGTGGCCTATCAACCAATGAGCTATTTCAGAGCAAACAGCGCGTTACAAAGCCTTTTGAACAAGATTTTAGCAAAGTCTTAAAAGCCTCACTTGACGAGGTGAATGACCTGCAAAAAGCGGGTGAAAGTGCCCTAAGTGATATTGCAACAGGACAGGTGAAAGATCTCCATCAAGCGGCACTTGCGATCAATAAAGCTGAAACCAGTATGAAACTTATGCTTGAAGTTCGAAATAAGGCGATCAATGCATATAAAGAGATCTTAAGAACTCAGATCTAATCTTCTTTCAGGATTGCCGTGTCGCCACTTTTTTCCTCATCAAATAGATTAGATGAACAGATCGGTAAAAAGACCAAACTGCTTGTTCTCCTTATTATCTTTGGTATCGGTCTGCTCATCTTTTTTAGCTCCATCCTACATACAGCACTGAGCCCTCGACATATCCCTAAATTGGTTATTACAGAGACCAATCGTGCTCTGCGTGGTGGTATTATTAGCCAAGATGGTTTTAAACTTGCATTTAGCCAAAAGCTCTATAAAGCGATGGTCAATACCCACAATATTGATCCTGATAAAAAAGAGCTCTTTATTCAACTCTTTAGTATCTATAGTGGTATTCCAGCCAAAACTGTTTCTGAACGGCTTAAAAAAAAGGGAAATGTGGTTCTATCCTATGCCATCGATGCCAACCGTGCCAAATATCTCAAATCACTCAGCCGAAAATTACGCCTTTTAAAAGTTTTTATCCCCTACAAAGATAAAAAAGGGCGTATCATCAAGTATGGATTAAGTCTTACAGAGAGTGGTGAATCACGCATCTTCTCCTATCGCGATATGCTGACACCTGTCATCGGCTATATGCGCAAATATGAAGAGGATGGTTTTACCCGTCCACAGGGTGTTAAAGGGCTTGAAAAGTTTTATGAAAATACTCTTGCTCCTATTCAAAATGGTATCATCAGAGGGGAGAGAGATATCGGTAACACCATCATTCTTAGCAGTGATAGCTTTGTTAAACCTGCCATTAATGGGATGACACTCTATCTCAATATTCCTATTGGCTTACAGATCGGAGTAGAAGCTCTGCTTGATCGTGCCAAAAAAGAGCTCAAAGCAAAAGAGGCTGTTGCCTGTATTATGGAGGCAGAAACAGGAAAAATCCTTGCTCTTGCAACCTCAAACCGATATAACCCAGACCATATTCGTCTTAAAGATTACCCCGCTTTGAATGTATCGGCCATCGAATATACTTATGAACCAGGATCGGTCATGAAGCCGATTATCTTTGCCCTACTTCTAAAACAGAAACAGGTTCAACCTCTTGAGGTTATACGCACCTACGGCGGACGCTACAAACTTGGAAGAAAAGTTATTACCGATGAACACAAAGCGGAGTGGATGAGTGCTGAAAATGTCATTATTCACTCTTCAAATATTGGTATTGCCCAACTTGCACAACGCCTCGATGCCATCGACTTTGTTGAAGGGCTTAAAAGTTTTGGTTTTACACAAAAAAGCGGGATTGACCTACCCTATGAGCATACAGGTATCATGCCCCATATCACCCAGATGGAGAGTGCAATCTACAAAGCAACGGTCGGTTACGGTTACGGTATGCGTGCAACCTTGATGCAGTTGATACGTGCCTATAATGTCTTTAATAATCAAGGACGACTTGTTGAGCCCAAAATTGTCGCTGATATTGTCGATCAAATGGGGCATCACTACCCTGTTAACACCACAGAGACCATTCGTCAAGTTCTACCACCAGCCACTGCAACACAGATGAAAAAGATTTTGGAAAAGGTTGTTCTTAAAGGAACCGGTACCAAAGCGATCACACCAGGGCTTGAAGTTGGAGGAAAGACAGGAACGGCGCATATCGCCTCTAAAAAGGGAGGCTATGCAAAGCTCTACAATAGCTCATTTATCGGATTTGCCAATGATAAATCCCACCGCTATACGATCGGTGTCCTTGTCCGTGAAGCGAAAAAACCGTATGCCTACTTTGCATCAATGTCAGCGGTACCACTCTTTAAAGAGATTGTTGATTTACTGATTGAGCAGGGAAAACTCTCTCCCGACTCAAATCCATAAGTTATCGATCAAGCGTGTCTCACCGACCCGTGCCGCTACAAGAATAATAGTGTTTTTAATCTGAACCTTTTCAAGTGGATGGAAGTCACGATCGACAATCGCCACATACTCCACATCAATGGCTTGCATCATCTCCATCATCTCTCGCTTAATCGTTTCAACATTGAGCTCACCTGCCATAATGAGTCGTGAGGCACGTTTGAGTGATTTTGAGATCGAAAGTGCTTTTTGGCGCTCTTCATCGCTCAAATAGACATTACGGCTACTGAGTGCCAGTCCATCATCCTCACGCACGGTATCGACTGGGACAATCTCCAATGGAAGAAAAAAGTCCTCTGCCATCTTTTGTAAAATTCTCAACTGCTGGGCATCTTTTTTTCCAAAATAGGCACGTGTTGGCTGGGTCAGATTAAAGAGTTTCATCACAACCTGTACGACCCCATCAAAGTGCCCAGGACGGCGATGCCCCTCTAAGATATAACCCAAATAGGCTGGGGCTTTGAGTTTCACCTCATCTTTATGATACATTGTCGAAACATCGGGCATAAAGAGAATATCAACCCCTGCCAACTCACAAATCTTTCGATCTGCCTCTTCACGCCGGGGGTATTTATCCAAATCCTCACCCGGCAAAAATTGGGTCGGATTGACAAAGATCGAGACAATCACATGATCATTCTCGGCTCTCGCTTTTTGAATCAGTGAGAGGTGTCCATGGTGCAAAGCACCCATTGTCGGAACAAAACCTACACTCCCTTGCAACCCTTTTCTTACAGCTTGAAGCCCTTCAATATCTCGAATAATCTGCACAGTCGGCCTTTAGTGTATAATTGCAATAAAAATTTACGCAATTATAGCAAGGATAGCCTGTGGACAGTTACGAATTTTCAGAACTGATGAAAAAACTTCAGACCAAAATCGAAAATATCAAAAACATTATCAAACCCGATACGATCCGCAAGCGTCTTGAAGAGATCTCTGAAATGGAGATGAAAGAGGACTTCTGGAGTGACGCAAAGAAGGCAGGCGAAATTCAAAAAGAGAAGAACCGTCTTGAGAGGATTTTAAAGCGTTATGAAGAGGCAGAGAGTGCCGTCACTGATGCCCTTGATCTTTTCGAGATGGCAACCGAAGAGAAAGACGAAGAGACGCTTGAGCAACTCTTCTCAGAGGCTCCAGAGATCGAAGAGCGGGTCAACAAAGTTGAGATTGAGGTAATGCTCAGTGGTCCACACGATGCCAACAATGCCATCGTCTCTATCCACCCAGGGGCTGGTGGTACCGAGAGCCAAGATTGGGCAAGTATTCTTTATCGTATGTACCTACGCTGGGCAGAACGGCGTGGCTTTAAGGTCGAAGTCCTTGACTACCAAGAGGGTGAAGAGGCAGGCATTAAAGATGTGAGTTTCATTATTAAAGGAGAGAATGCCTACGGCTACCTCAAAGTTGAAAATGGTATCCACCGTCTGGTGCGTATCAGTCCATTCGACTCCAACGCCAGACGCCACACCTCTTTTACATCGGTGATGGTATCACCAGAGATCGATGATGATATTGACATCGAAATCGAAGATAAAGATATTCGCATCGACACCTACCGTGCATCAGGTGCAGGTGGTCAGCACGTCAACAAAACCGAAAGTGCCATCCGTATTACTCACATTCCGACGGGTATCGTCGTGCAGTGCCAAAATGACCGAAGTCAGCACAAAAACAAAGCAACAGCGATGAAGATGCTCAAATCACGCCTCTATGAACTGGAGCTTGAGAAGAAAAAGGCTGAAGCTGATGGTGTTGAAAAGAGTGAGATCGGCTGGGGTCACCAAATCCGCTCTTACGTCCTCGCACCATATCAGCAAGTTAAAGATACCCGTAGCGGTCAAGCCTTTAGCAATGTCGATGCAATCCTTGATGGGGATATCGATAAACTGATCGAAGGGGTACTCGTCGCTGAAGCGGAAAAAGGCAAATCGGAGTAGTCTATAAGTGCAGGATGGAGTTGTTCCCATCAAGTCGGAAATATTTGTGACCTACTCAATCAACCATGCGAACCAGGAATGAAGGGGTGTACACTCTATGGCAAAGCCATCTTTGCCAACCCCAACACCCCTTCTAATGAAGCCTTCGTCACCGTGAAGAGATGCGACGAAAAAAGGAGATGGAAGAACTAATGAAACGTGCAAAAAAGGGGATTTAAAGTTCATTTTATACTCATATCATATAATCATAACTTTCTAATCTCATCAAACTTTCGGAAGCTTATATATTATAACAAAGTTTTTAAATAGTTTATTGACTTTTTATACTTTCTTTTGATATAATCCTGTCCCACAAAATATTTTTACAGCTAATTTCTTAACTGTAATTCTATAATTTAAGGAATTAACAAGATGGAGAATTTGAATATTTTTTTAGGCATTCTTTCTGCTACTATTGGTTTGATTATTACAAAAGAAGTCTTTACTACATCTCATAGCAATATAAAAAAGAAAGAGGCTCAACGATTTTTTACTAAGATGAGCGATGCTCGATATGAAAATCCAGAAATCAAAGCATCTGTATATACACGAGGGCTAACTTTAGCTAAGAAAAAAAATGACAAAAAGTATACTTTAACTCCACAATCGAAACTATGTGACCTTGGTCTAAGCTAAAGTCACTTTCTACTCTTTTCTATTTGATCATGGCATTCAATCAAGTCTTTAATATTGAGGGTAACTGGTACAGTTGGATTCCAACAAATTTAGGTATACTAAACTTTCAATATGTGGCTGATGAATCAAATTTACAGAAGGTTTTCGGCAAAAAAAATTATGAAATTACTTATGACGATACTCACAATACAAAAACTATTTATATCAAAAACACTAATTTATCAGACACAAACTTTTTTAATAAACTTAGGTATTGGATTGAAGAGCAAAAAGATACTGCTGAAATCATAATAACAAAACAAAGTAAAGAGTTCACAGGAAACATAAAAATTATTTATCAAGATAAATTAGAGATAAGAAGCAAGTTTAATGTTAAAGAAAATGGAAAAACATTAATCTATAATATCTCTATACATTATGACTCTCAACAAGTCGCAACACCTCATCCTTCTGATATTCTTCATCTCACGATTGCTATGGCAAACTATACAATATTAAAAAAAGTTATTCATGGCGACAATCATCATGAACAAAAAATTGATACTTTTATTGGTGTCTATAAAGACTCTTTTGACCCTCTCCAAATACTTAACTCTTTTGGAAAAAGTATAAAAAATAGAGAAAAAATTGTAAAAGATACAACCAGAACCTCTTGCTTTTATATTCAAAAAAAAATAATATCTGCTTTTGAAATAAAAGGTTATTTAGCATATCTGAGTACTTTTAAATCTCTTTTTTTTGACTCTTTATCAAATATCGATAAAAAAGAGTTCACAAAAAAAATGGATCAAATCACTAATGTTGCTGAATCATTAGAAGCCTCTGTTGATAAAATCAAATTTTATAATGATA
>QNYO01000018.1 GCA_003978765.1 Hydrogenimonas sp.
CTTTTTTGAAGCAGAGATGCAAGAGAAAGCACTAAAACAGTTCCAGATTCGAGAAGATCTTGAGAGTGCTCTTCATGATCAATCCTTTATTCTCCACTATCAACCAAAGATTGATATTCAGACCCAAAGGATTATCGGATTTGAAGCCCTCATTCGATGGAAACATCCACAACTTGGACTGATTCCACCCAATAACTTTATCCCCATTGCAGAAAAGTGTGGGTTGATTATCCCAATGACAGAATGGATCTGTCATGAAGTGGGGCAAGCCTATGATCGCTTTCGACAACAAGGCTATACTGATATCTCGATTGCCATTAATATTTCAGCCAAACACTTTCAAGCACGCCGTTTAATCGATCTTATCGAAAAGACAATTCACCACTCATCCATTGGTTACCACCACCTTGAACTTGAGGTAACAGAGAGTGCTTTGATGGAGAATCTAGAAACAGCCAAAGAGCAACTTCATGCACTCCATCAACTCGGCATACAGGTTGCCCTTGATGATTATGGCACAGGCTACTCCTCATTAGCCTATCTCAAACATTTACCAATTGATATACTCAAAATAGATAAAACCTTTATTAATGGACTTGCCTATGACTCCAAAGATCGTGCTATTGTTGAAGCCACAATCAAAATGGCAGAATCACTTGGTATGCGAACTGTAGCAGAAGGGGTGGAAGAGCCAGAGCAAGTTGACTATCTTAAAGAGGTTGGATGTCACTACATTCAAGGCTACTACTATGCACCGCCTCTTAATGAGGCCGATGCGATTGCACTCTTAAAACGTTACAACACCACACAAAGTTGTTCCGATGTCGATTAAAAAGCGTGTCACAACATTTCTTAACCACCACCATCACACTCTTGCACAAAGATGGATTTTACAAAGTCACATTCGCACAACTCTATCTCACTATCGTATCGATACCCAACAGTTTATCGAGGAGTTTGCCTCTCCTATCGTACAATCCTTTGCAGATATTTTATCAGGACGACAATCGATTGAAGATCTATCCATACGTCAAAAGTTAATCCACTTTCTCTTTGATAAGATGGTCTCCATACAAGATATCTTCCTTCTCTGTATAGCATTGAGATATACGCTTTTTCAACTTCTCGAAAAGGAGAAGATTCTTACAAGCACCCATAAAGAGTCGATTAAAATTCTCTCTAAAATTTTTGATACCAATCTATCACTTCTGCTTGAGTCGTTTGAAATTCTCTCTTTGCAACAGAGCTACCAAAGAGAGTCCAATCAACACTCTTATCAGATCCAAGAGCTTCAAACCATTCTCGATATGCAAAAGAGCCTCATCTTTAAAGTATCTCATCATCAACTCTCTTTTGCCAATCAAACATTTTATAAAGCAGTCAATATCAAAGATATCGAGCAATTTCATAAAAGATATCCGAAGGTTTGGGGCTTTATTGAAAAAGTTAGCCATCTCAATAGACTCTTTCAAGCCAAAGAGTATGCACAATGGCTCCAACAACTCCTTATCAAACATCAAGGTCGGTGTGAAGCGACCCTCTTTGACCATCGCCAAAACCATACTATTTTGGTTCAGATGGAGATTCAGCCTCTCAAAGAACAAGAGAAAGAGAGCTATATCATTACCCTAACCGATATTACACAACGGAAAAAGGAGCTTCATACCTTAACACAAATTGCATACTCCGACACACTCACAGGTGCTCCCAACCGAAGAGTCTTTCAAGAAAAGTTTCAGGCTGCACTAAAGAGCTACCAACATGATCAGAAACCTTTTTTTCTACTGATTATCGATATTCATCAACTTCATGAGATCAATACCTATTTGGGACGTGAAGTAGGTGATGCCATTTTGAAGAGCTTTGCTGAATTGATGATGAAAAATCTCTCCAACAAATACTTCTTCGCACGTATTGATGGTGAACGTTTTGCTCTCATCACCTATCAATCTAAGCTTGAAGAGGCACAAAAGAGTGCCCAAGAGGTTATCAAAGAGATTCATACAATTTTTTATACACATACAGAGCATGCTAGAGCCAATATTGCCATTATTCGCCCTTTAGAGGGGGATGATCTACAAAGTATGATGTCACGTGCTGATACTCTGATAAAACAGATGAAAGAGTGCCGTACACACGACATTTCCCTCTTTCTTGATGATAGCAACCTTATTGAAGAAGAGAAACTCTTTAGTGAGATACGAGAGAAGTTTTTAAATGAGTGTCAGCATGCTCTTACACATGAGACCTCATTAGATGTCATGAACTTTTATAAAGAGGTACCGATTCAATCTGATGGAAAGGTTATCAAAGTTATTGGTGATACCGTATGGATTCAGATTAGAAAAGTGGCACTGCATGCACTCAATTTCAACCCTGAACTCTATATTCGTAGAGATAAAAAACCACATATCAAAGCCAAAGTAACCGATGTCAATAGTGATAAGCTTATGGTACGTATTGAAGAGATTGTACCATTAAAAGAGTCTCCACTTGATCGGAAAAATATTCATGTACGGCTTAACCCTTCAATTGAAACACTTCTTCATTATCAAAATATTCAAATCCCTGCACTTCTTGAGACAATCTCCATCGATGCCGCATCGCTCAAAACTGACTATATCTTTAATCTCCAACTCTCCGATACAACAACCATTCATACCATCTTTCGATGGGATGGGAAAGAGGTCCCTCTAAAGCTATCTGGTACTGTCCATAAAATTATTGAAACGAATGGCTCATTTAAAGTGGTTATTTCGCTTCTACACTTCAAAGCGATTGAGGAGACAATTGCACCCTTTATTGCATATCGACAGATTGAGATTATTAGAGAATTGCAAAATGCACTTCTCTAATCGATAGCAAAGCCTTATAGGCTCTGCTATCTCATCAATTTATGAACAGCGTGTAACACGAAGAGCACAGGCTCCTCGGTCATTTTCACCCAGTTCATAACAGACACGATCCCCCTCTTTCAGATCAAAAAGATCAACATCTTCAAGATCACTATAGTGGAAGAAGAGATTTTCACCACCACTATCGGGACGAATAAAGCCATAGCCTGCTTTAATCGCTTGTACCGTACCTGTATGAGATGAGTGATCAGATGCAACACGTTCAGGAATAGGATTTGGAGCTGCTGAGATAAAGAGATCATTAATCAGTGGATCTGAGCGACGGGCACGATCTTCAATTAAACGGTTCATCAAAATGGGATAGTTGGCTTCATTAAGAAGTGTTTGTGCTGTACGGGTTTGTCGGGTATTACCATGGTTATCAGTATATTGGAAATCCCATCCTAAAACACAGACCCGTGTCCCAAGGGTATTGAGTTTGCGTACAAGTGGTAAATAGTCTCCATCACCTGCAATCAAAACAACCACATCAAACCGCTTATGGATCGCCAACTCCATCGCTTCAAGTGCCAACCAGACATCGATACCCTTTTCAGCACCCGATGACATCGGTAAAAAGTGTGAAACAATCCCTTCACGCATCAACACTTCATCAAATTGACGTTCTCTAAAGAGAGCATTTCTCTGTTGGGCTTCAAGGGCACTTAAACGACCTCTAAAATAGTGGGCATCAACAATGCGGCAATGTTCTGTTGAAATCCCCTCAGCTCTAGAAATCTCATGGATAATAAATCGATGCAATCCTGAAACACTAATACGACTCTTTCTTGGATGCTCGTATGTATAATAGTTACTGACATGGGCAAAATAGTTGCCGTCATAAAACACACCTACACGTAAAAGTTTACTATTTTCACTACTATAATTAATCATTTATCTCCTTCTAAAGGAAGAATTTTAAAAAGTATATCACGCCATACCTTCAACTTACTTTCAAATCGCATCGCTGCATAGGCAGGTGAGGGAGAAGGAAGCAAAAATGTAGAATATTTTAATTGCTTTCCAAAATAACGGTTATAGAGCGCTTCTGCTTTTCTTCCTGTAAAGAGAATCGCTTCAATATTGGAATACTCATCTAAAAGTTTTGGAATATCATTGGGCTGACATGCCTGTAGATTACTATCGGATGAATTTTTTCTCTCACAATACCCAACCACATCCCACAATGCAATCCGTGCCTCTTTTAAAAGAGCCATACGCTCTTCGATGGTATGAGCTGGTTGTTCAAAAATTGCAGAGAGAATCGGCCAAAACTGATTACGGGGATGGGTATAGTAGAAGCTATTTTCAAACGATTTAAGACTTGGAAAGGAGCCAAGAATCAGAACTTTTGAATCGTTATCAATAATGGGAGGAAATGGATGAACGGCAGGCACAATGCCCGCCGTTTGAGAGGATGACGTCTTATTCGACTTCGGCATCGATAACGTCGTCATCTCCACCTTTTTTCGCACTGCTATCAGCTGTTTGTGCACCACCCTGCTCTTTCTTATACATCGCTTCAGCAAGCTTATGGCTCACTTCAGTCAATGCTTTCACTTTCTCTTCAATCTGCTCTTTGGTTGCACTCTCATCTTTAAGTGTCTCTTTAAGTGCATTGACGGCTGCTTGAACCTTCTCTTTTTCAGCCGCATCAAGAGTATCGCCAACCTCATTCAAGCTCTTCTCAGTTTGATAGACAAGAGCATCGGCTTGGTTCTTAGTCTCAATCAACTCTTTACGTTTGCGGTCTTCCTCTTTGTGTGCTTCCGCATCACGTACCATTCTTTCGATCTCTTCTTCGCTAAGTCCTGAAGATCCTGTAATCTTGATCTCTTGAGACTTACCAGTCGCTTTATCTTTCGCACTTACAGTTAAGATACCGTTTGCGTCAATATCGAATGTCACCTCAATTTGAGGAACACCACGTGGAGCTGGTGGAATACCTGCCAACTCAAACTGTCCAAGCGACTTGTTATCTTTCGCCATTTCACGCTCACCCTGTACGACATGGATCGTAACAGCTGGCTGGTTATCTTCTGCTGTTGAGAAGACTTGCGACTTCTTCACAGGAATGGTTGTACCCTTCTCGATGATCTTAGTTGTCACACCACCAAGTGTCTCGATACCAAGGCTAAGTGGTGTTACGTCAAGCAAGAGAACATCTTTGACATCACCCTTGAGGATACCACCTTGAATTGCTGCACCGATCGCAACAACTTCATCAGGGTTGACCGATTTGTTCAACTCTTTACCAAAGAAGTTTTTAACCTTCTCTTGAACCAATGGAACACGGGTTGAACCACCGACCATAACAACTTCTTTAATCTCATCTTTGGTCAATCCTGCATCTTTAAGAACCTCTTCGATTTTTGTGATGGTTTGATCGACCAAATCCATAATGAGGCTCTCAAATTTCGCACGAGTGATCTTCATCACCAAGTGTTTTGGACCACTTGCATCGGCTGTAATAAATGGTAGGTTAATCTCTGTCTCTTGCGCTGCAGAGAGCTCTTTTTTCGCATTTTCAGCTGCCTCTTTCAAGCGCTGAAGTGCCATAACATCAGATTTAAGGTCGATACCATTCTCTTTTTTGAACTCTTCTGCAATATAGTCAATGAGTCGGTTGTCAAAGTCATCACCACCAAGGAATGCATCACCACCGGTTGCAAGAACTTCAACAACATTATCACCAGTCTCAAGAACAGTGACGTCGAATGTACCACCACCGAGGTCATATACACAGATCTTCTCAGCATCTTTTTTATCAAGACCATACGCCAATGCTGCAGATGTCGGCTCGTTGATGATACGAAGAACATTCAATCCTGCAATGGTACCCGCCTCTTTGGTCGCTTTACGCTGTGCATCATTAAAGTATGCTGGTACAGTAATAACCGCTTCAGTTACCTCTTCACCGAGGTAAGCTTCTGCATCCTCTTTGAGCTTCATCAAAATTTTTGCTGAAATCTCTTGTGGGGTATAGACTTTACCCTCAACTTCAATGGCACATGCACCATTCTTATCAACAATGGTATAAGGCAAGCGTTTTTTTGCTTCTGCCGCTTTATCTTCATTACACATCAAGCCCATAATACGCTTAACAGAGTAGATTGTCTTTTGTGGGTTGGTGACCATCTGTCGTTTTGCAGGATCCCCTACAAGAACCTCACCTTTATCAGTAAATGCAACAACAGAAGGGGTTGTATTTTTTCCCTCTTTGTTTGCAATAATTTTTCCTTCACCACCTTCATAGACTGCCATCGCAGAGTTGGTGGTTCCCAGGTCAATTCCTATCACTTTTCCCATCGTCATCTCCTTCTAGATATATTTTTTATTTTCTTGAGTGTATTATACTCAACTTTTAGTAAATCTTCTGCTACTTAAGTTGCAAAACTACTTTGCAACACTTACCATAGCAGGTCGTAAGAGTCGTTCTCGGTAGATATAACCTTTTTGCAACACTTGAACAATCTCTCCACTCTCATGCGCATCACTATCAACCTGCATTACAGCATCATGGAAGTTTGGATCAAAGCCTTCAGAGACCTCAATCACTTTAATCTGATGCTTCTCAAAGGTTTTGGTAAACTGCTCAAGGGTCAACTGTACACCTTCACGCAACTTCTTTAGATGCTCATCACCACTCTCTTCAGATGCTGGAATGGAAGCAAGAGCAAGTTCAAGTGAGTCAATCACAGGGAGTAGATCACGCGCAAACTGCTCCTGTGCATAGGCAATACTCTGCTCTTTCTCACGCTCCATACGCTTTTTAATATTCTCAAACTCAGCATGCATGCGAAGATACTTATCTTCACACGCTTTCAGTGCCTCTTGACACTTTGCAAGCTCACTACTCTCTTCGTTTTCACACGCTTCAGTCGTCTCTTCTGAAGATGGTTGTGCTTCTCTCTCTTCTGGTTTCATCGCCTCTTCTTTTTCCTCATTTTGCTTCATCTCTTCTTCAGCTCTCTGCTTTTTGTCTGCCATCACGCCTCCTTGAATATCTTGGTAAAATCTTGATCAATTGCACCGATACAGAGCATTTTGGTGGGTCGATTATCGATCACCGCTTCGGTTCGCAATGCCATAAAACCTTTAGGGAGTAGTGGATCAAAATGGAGTCCAGAGGCCATCTGCTCCACTGCATCCCCATCAAGAAAGTGACGCATATAGCGTTTGCCCCAAGCACTCTCACGCCCTGCAACACGGATAATTGCTTCAGGATTGATCACAGTGATCTCTTCATCATTCTTGGCACGCATTTTATGATAAAGAGAGATCATTCCAACATCCCTTGCAATCTGCTTTACCTCATCAAGATCATACCCAATAAGATCATTCAAAAATGACTCCATCTGATTGTGATAACGGATCACATACTCATCTGCATCAAAGACAAGAATCAGATAGCGATCACCGACCCGTTCAATCGCACGGAGTCGATTCTCTTTTAAGGGTTTAAGCAATATAAAGAGATCTTCACTTTCACTAATACGTGCCAACTCATCCATCGCATTGCAGATCACTTCCAATTCACGAAGATGTTTGCGCCAATACATCTTCATCGTCTGCTCTGTTGGGATTCTGCCACTGCTTTTATGCAACTGTGCAAGCTCTCCACGCTCTACCATCTTATTAAAGTAGTAGCGGATCGTTGCAGGTGCAATATCAAACGGTAACTTCTCTTTCAACATTGCCGATCCAATCGGCTCATGTGTCTGTAGAAAGGTTCTGACCACCGTTTCTAATATCTCTTCATATTTCTTTTTCATGTGACCCATTTTAGCACTTATTTCTTAAAATGCCAATAAGATTATACAATGTTGAGTGTTTTGTTGTCAAGGTTATTTATAATTATCTACCAAATTAATCTATCTTTTCATCATTATATCATGCAGATCACTTCGCGATTAGAAAAACAGTAATCAATAAAATATAGTAAAAGAGAGAAGCGTTCAAAAAAAAAGGCTTCAAAGCATCATGCCCTGAAGCCTTTTGAAGATTGTTTGATAGAAGTATTAGTCGATATTTGGACCATTATGACAATCGTAACAACTCACTTTGTGACCTGCTGGGAAGGTTTTGGTTCCCCACTCTGTATTGAATGTACGTGCTGTCATCGTCTCAGAAAGTGGTGCACCACGATAATCACTACCATGACATGCTGTACAACTTGAAGAGCCACCATGTTCAACCACACCACCATGTGCACTTACCCATGCTTGCCCTACCGTATGCATACCATGTGGTCCACCACTGGTTGTCATTGGTACTGTTGTATGACAAGCCGTACACTCTCCAATGGTTCCAGCATGACCTTGTGCTTGAATACTTTGGATATTATCCTCAGGCTTAGCACTTGGATAGATTGCATGGGTCGATCCATGACATGCTGAACACTGCAGTTCCCCATGTCCTGTACTATAACGATAGAGACTTTTTCCTGCCATTGGCGTGTCTGGTTTGGTTGCAAAGCGTGTATCAAGTGCCTCACGTAATGTTCCAAGACTCATACTTGTAACCGCTTCCGTATAGCGTTGACCATTTTGGTGACAGCTTTGGCAGTTTGGCTCATCCAACCACCCTTCACGCGTACTGCTTCCAACCGCACTCATCACACCGTGACAGCTTTGACACTGCATTTTGTTTGTGCCATCAGCATTTTTTGCTTTACCCATTGCACCACGTAGACACTGTGTTGTCGCACCTGGGTGACAGGTATAACATGCATTACGGTTCGTACTATTGTTAAGTGTCATATTTGTCACAGGGTCGATAACACCTGCATGTTTACCATGAATTGCTGCTGTCAATGGTTTAATATTATCCACACCTGTTCCAGGAAGTGCATTGCTCTTATGGCATGAGGCACACAAAACAGGGGTTCCAGCTTGTGCTGTTGCCTCTAATCCATCAGGATTATAGTTCCACCCTTTAGCACTGAGTGATGCATTATGCTCCAAAACAGCGGTTGGATGCTTTTGGTCATGGAGTCTGAGAATATTAAATTTGTAATCTTTCTCACTATCGTTCATATCGACCCAACCACTAAGTGGTCTTGCTGCTGTATAGCCCGATGTTGAACTATGACACTTTTTACAATCCATCTCATCACTGACAGGTAAAACCGTTGTGGTTTCAGCCAAGACATTTCCATTGCTATCTTTAGCAACCACTTTGACCATTGGATACATATTATAGGATCCATCATCATTGCGTGGTGATACAGGAATCCCTTCTGCTGTCCACCAGTGGTGTTGTGCATCATAATGGAGTGGTTGTGGGGTCGTACTTTGTACATAGCTATTTGCAAGTCCCTGATCTGGCTCAAGTGATACACCAAAAAGCTTTAAGACATAGTCCCAAAAGTTTGTTTTGGTCACACTTGTGGTATTCAACTTACCATCCAAAGAAGGGAGTGCCTCATAGGTAATCGTAACCCCTTGTGTCACATGTTTTGGATCATAATCTTTTTGAATCAGTTGTGCAACCAAGTTATTGTATGGTGGTAGAATCGAGAAGACAGAGTAGTCATTCCCATCCATACAGTGCATACCCAAATCATTCCATGCCAATAGTCGATACCCAGAAGCAGAGGTCGCTGTTGCTGTTGTACTCTCTTCATAACTCTCTGTAGTCTCAACCCCTTCAAGATCATTTTCTGGATGATCATAGTCACCATTTTCGATCTCATTTTCAGATGTCTCTAAGTGTTGAACCACCTCATCATGGGTTGCAATCTCATCTTCATCCTTCTCAAGATAGGTTGCAATAACTGTCTCATTAACTTCATGCTCATCAAGACGAATTGTAGGTTTTTTCTCAAGTGTTAAAAGAAGTGTCGGGGTAATCTCAATCGCATTATTAAGATTGTTATCACTATCTGCACTCACAAGAAATTGTGCAATGGCAACAACACGTGGGTCACTAAGACTCACAGGCTTACTCTCCTGAAACTCAATAATCTTTCGAGGAGTCACGATAGGATCTTCTGGTGAGACATTGGCATCACCAATAATGACATTTCCAGCATAGAATGTCATCACCTCACCCCGTCTAAATTTGAAATGCCCTCCATTGGCTGTCACACCTTTACTTCCTAATGTTCCTTCATACTCAAGCCCATCAACAGGTGCATCAACAAAGGTTCCTGTATAGGTTTGCGTATCTGTGGTGGTTGATGTCCCACTAGAACCACATCCTCCAAGCAGTAACATGGCTGTTATCCCAGCCGGATAGATCCATCGCATACTTTTCTCCTTTAATACGATTCATAAACGATATAATAAAACGACAAAATGAAATTTTGATGAATCGTTTGTTAACCAGAAAGAATGGAGAAGCATTATGTACCTATTAATTATAGAGGATAATCAAGCGTTGCAGTTTGGTCTCAAACAACTGCTTGAAGAGGCTGGTTATAAAGTCTATGCTGCAACATCAATTAAAGAGGCAGAAACATCTCTATCAGAACGCATCTATGATCTCATTTTATTGGACTGGATGTTACCCGATGGTAGTGGTGTCGCTTTTTTAAAAGAGATACGCCACAATGGGCTTTCAACACCTATTCTACTCTTCTCATCCAAACATGATGTCCTTGATAAGGTTGAAGCTCTTGATAGTGGTGCCGATGACTATCTTGAAAAGCCCTTCTCCAATATTGAGCTTTTGGCACGTATCCGTGCACTTTTACGTCGTGAAGCTCCCCAAAAACAGAGTATCATCACCATTGGTCCTCTACAAATCGATACAACCAAACGTACTGTTCAAGTCGATGGAGAGCCTATTACGCTCTCAGCCAAAGAGTTTGAACTGCTTGAGTTTTTGGCACGCAATAGCAATATTGTTTTAACACGCTATCAACTTCTTGAGCATATTAACCGCGATTTTGACACAATGACAGGAAGTAATATCGTCGATGCCCACATCAAAAATCTTCGCAAAAAGCTTAAGCGACCGGAGTTGATTGAGACGGTTCGAGGGGTTGGTTATGTGATACGTACAACCTAAAGGTGGCACGTGTACCGTATCCTACCCCTTCACTCTCAATCACCAACTCTCCTTGAAGCACCTCGGCGATCTTTTGACTCAATGCCAATCCAAGACCACTTCCATTTTCGTGTCCACGCACCCGATACTCTCGATAAAACTCTTGAAAGATCGCCTTAAGTGCTGAAGGCTCTATCCCAATCCCTGTATCTTCCACAATCAACTCTATGGAACGATCCACCCGTCTTAATATGATCTTAACATGCCCTTCAGAAGTATATTTAATCGCATTAGCCAAAAGGTTAATCAAAATCTGTCGAAAGAGTTTGGGATCAGTCTTAACCATTAAAGGATTCTCTTCAAACTCCAATATAAGAGCAATCCCCTTAGCTTCAGCAAGTGGTTGAAGCATCTCCACACTCTCTTCAGTAAGTGTTGTCAAATCACACATTTGCAACATCGGTTCCAGCTTTCCAGACTCCGCTTTGGCAATCATCAAAATATCATTAATAATTTGCAAAAGATGACTGGCTGAACTCTCAATCCGTCCCAATGTCTCTTTGGCTGATCCATCGCAGTGTGATGATGTCATCAAATATTGAGTTAAGCTCAAAATCGAGCCAAGTGGGGTACGAAGCTCATGAGAGAGTGCTGAAAAGAATGAGGTCTTACTCTTCAAAGCCTCTCGTGTTGTCTGCAACAGCTCAATCCTCTCAATCTGCAAAGAGATCATCCGCCCAGCTGCTTCAAAAAAGCGACTCTCCATCGCCATCGTCTCTTTGGCCCCTTCGATACAGATCACACCATACCGTTTGGGTTTATGATCTTTTTGCAATGAGCACTCAAGTTGAATACACCCTGTCCGCTTCTTATCCATATCCGAAACAAAAGTGACAGCATCAGCCGATGTCAAACGTCCCAACTCTCGACACGCCCTCTCGATTGTCTCCTCTTTGGTCTCACTCTGAATCATCTGACCAAAAAAGTGCATCAATCCAACAAGTGTCTGGGCATGGTTGCGGTTCTGATCCTCAATCGCACGAAATGCCTCCTCTGTCTTCTCCATCAAACGGTTAAAACTAATTGCCAACTCCCCTATCTCATCTTTAGATCGTGCCTTCACCCGCATACCATAATCATTGGTCATAATAATCTTTGAGGCTGTTTCAGCAAGTCTTCGAACCGGTTCAATAATGCGCTGATCGATCATCACAGTCAAAGCCGATGTTAAAAGCAACATCACAATAAAGGCAAACAGAAGTACCTCCTGTACCTCTTCTATCGTCTCAAAAGCGATCTCTTTTTTTAAAGCATATCCCAACTGCCACCCATTCAATGGTTCACCGATCGATTGAGTAACATAGAGGTAATCTTGTCGTAATGTTCTATCATCAGGTGGATTGAAAATCTCTTTAAACGACTCTGCAAGATCTTCTGGAGGGATCATCCATGCCATAACATCTTTGGTACGACGCAACTGTGCCGAAAGCTCAGAGAGGGGTTGTGCAAGTACCAACCATCCAATACGATGGGATGGATCAAACGAGGCATCAATCGGTGAGATAAACAGAAGAGTCTCTTGATCGGTTAAAACATAAGGCTCCTCTCCAGACTCCTTATCGAGCTTGCTCATCAATATAGATAGATTGGGTCTAAAAGCGAGTTGAGATGCTTCAGCCACAATATGTCCCTCAACATCGAGTGCAAAAAATCCAATATTTTGCCCCATATCATCATGCTTCTTTTGCAAAATTTGTGCCATACGCTTATCAATATCATCAGCAATCAGATCATCCATAAGCTCCAAACGGCTTAAAAAGACCACCTCTTTGGCAAGATCATTCAGGTGGTGCTGGAGATGTTCTGCCGAATATTGTGCCTCTGTTTTAAGATGTTCAATGGCACGTTTTTTCAAAACTTTGGTCTCATAGTTGGAAAAGAGATAGACAATAATGATATACCCTGTGGCGATAATCGAAAAAAAGGCCAAAATCAATTTAATACGAATAGAGAGATACATCTTATGGCACCCATCGATAGAGAATCTTTAGTTGATGCTTCTTCGCAACAGAAGCCTCCATATAGCCTATGGCATAGGGAATCTTTTCTAGAAAACGTGCTGCTGCCTCTTGTGATTTGACCACTTTGGGTGGTTGATGCCCCTTAAAATGAGCACGTAGCCAATAGCGCTCCAACTCCTCACGACTCTTACGCAGCACCTTCTCTTCAAAGAGTCTTCGTAGTGGATGATCAAGTGCTAAATTAAGCAAAACAACCCGATGACCTTCTAGAGTACGCCGTTTATCCAAATAGAGTGCTAAGATGGTCTGTTGTGACAGACGATCGATAGGACATAGAGGATTTACAGCCACAACAATGGCTTCTGCCCAGAGTGTTGTGCTTAACAGTAGAAGCCATAGATAGCGTACCATACCCATCTCTATCCCTAAAACATCATTGAAAATGAGAAGAGCCAACGGTTGGCTTGATGGGCATAGAGTGCAACCTCCCCTTTGAGTGCCATATAGGGAGAGGGGCGATAGGTATATCCCAAAACCGCACTCTGATCATTGGATACAACACTCTGATCGTGATAGTGTTCAAGACGAACAATCAGATCACGACGTGGTAATATATGCCATACACCCTGTCCATAAATGTCATAAAGCATACTCTTCACCTGACTCGATTTACGCACAGCAGACTCAACCATCCATGTCCATGCAGATCGGTCACTACGATATCCCAGCGTCATATAGCGTGATTGTGTCCGATTCACTTCACGAAACCATCCACCACCCACACGCCACTCTCCCAAACCATCCTCTAAAGAGAGTGCCATAGCATAGTGGCGATCTATAATAAAGTTGTTATAGACTGCATCGATTCCATGATTGTGTTGAAGCGTCATATAAAGTGTGTATCGCTCTCCAAAGATCTGATACAACACTCCCGTTGTCATCTCAGGGAAAATCATCTCAATAAAGTGAGGGTCTGAGGTTGTATCGCGTAAAACATTAATGGCTGACGGATTCCAAAATCCCACCTCTGAAAAGAATTTTCCCACCATAATTTCAGAGGAGTCATCGATATAATAGGTGAAGTTAATACGTTCAATATGTAGATGGGTATGCACTGTCTCATCACGTACTTGACCAAAACTTTTTAAATAGGGTTCATCCATCTCCAACTCACTTATAAAACCCCATCGATCAAACTCTCCATAGAGCATAAGTGCTAATTCATCAACCTCGATACTTTGACGATCCTCTTGCAGATTACTCCATACCGATAGATAACCACCAAGATAGATAGGAAGATGGGTAGGTTGCCACCCCTCTCCAAGCCGATACCCCTCTTCAGCCCAACTTCCAAGAGAGAAAAAAAGAGCTATAAACCATAGTATCCAACGCTTCACAATCACTCCTTAACGCAGGGATTATAACATGAATGATAGGTAAATATTATATATCAGTAATCAAATGGGTAGAGAATATCTAAAAATGAGGATTGTAAGAAGAGGATAGAAGATTCATGCACCAAAGAGGCGATGCCTCCTTGATACATAAAATACAAAAATTACTTGTCTCGAATACCAAGAGCGGTAATAAGCTTCATGTAACCTTCGTAGTTTTTCTTTTTCAGATAGCGAAGAAGTCGTTTACGCTGTCCAACAAGTTTCAAAAGTCCAAGGCGTGAAGAGTGATCTTTTTTATTCTCTTTAAGATGCTCTGTCAAATATTTGATGCGCTCTGTCAAAAGTGCAATCTGTACCTCTGGAGAACCTGTATCGTTCTCACCACGTCCGAACTGTTTAATGATTTCAAGCTTTTTAGCCGAATCCAAAGCCATTACTGACCTCCTGATTGGTTGATTTTTTCTCTACTTTTATGACACGCCATTCAGAGCGCATAAAAGAAGACCAAAATTATACACAACATTACAAGAAAAAGTAAAGCCTTTTTCATAGGCAATGAAAGGTGTTGAACTCTTTTTAAACCTTTTATTTAAGAAAAAAGGAGATTTATAGGTGCTATATTATAGAATTCTGCCAAAACAAATGGAAAGTTTCAACATAAATTCGATAAAATGCATCCGTTTTTTATCATGTTGGTCGATTTAGTTTTGTTTTGCATAGGGGAGAACTATGTTATTAACGCGAGCGAGCGAATACGCACTGTTATCACTCGCACTCATTGGGGAGAGGGGTGAACCAAAAGATGTCGAAACGCTTTCACGGCAACTCGATATCTCAAAAAGTTTTCTTGCAAAGATTTTACAAAACCTTGCAAAAAAGGGTATATTGGTATCATACAAAGGTGCTAAAGGCGGTTTTGCATTAAATAGACGCTTTGATGAAATTTCGATTTTAGAAGTGGTTGAAGCCGCCGAAGGCAAAACTCCATCTGTCTTTGAGTGTTCACCGGCACAATCTTGCTGTCCAAGTGACCAAGCAAGCTCATGTGTCATATGGCCCTTTTTAAATCGCCTTCAAAATAAGATTGATGGCTTTTTAAAAGAGCTGACACTAAAAGATATTTTAGACACATAAGGGGCTTTATCAAATTGGCAAAAGCAACCCGTTCACAACTACTTAAACGTGCAGTACCGTTTCTTGAAACCATTGCCAGTGCCAAAGATTTAACGATTGTGATGTTGATCGTCGCGATTATGGCGATCATCATCGTTCCACTGCCAAGTTCGGTTCTTGATCTCTTTCTTACCATCTCCATCGCTTTTGCAGTCTTAATGATTCTGATTTCAGTTTTTATTGAAAGACCAACCGACTTTACAACCTTCCCGACAATGATTCTACTCATTACACTCTATCGTCTCTCACTCAATATCGCAACCACGCGGATGATTTTGAGTAAAGGTCATGAAGGACCTGAAGCGGTCAGCGATATTATTACCAGTTTTGGCGATTTCGTCGTTAGTGGAAATTATGTCATCGGGATCATTGTCTTTTCAATTATTGTCATTATCAACTTTATTGTTGTCACCAAAGGTGCGACACGGGTTGCAGAGGTTGCCGCACGCTTTACACTCGATGCTATGCCAGGAAAACAGATGGCAATCGATGCCGATCTGAATGCTGGTCTTATCGATGAAAAAGAGGCAAAAAAGCGTCGCCAAGAGGTATTGCAAGAGGCAAGCTTCTATGGTGCTATGGATGGTGCCAGTAAGTTTGTCAAAGGGGATGCTGTTGCAGGTATCATCATTACGATCATCAATATTATTGGTGGTTTCTTAATCGGTATGTTCCAACACAATATGCCGATGGGTGAAGCGGCACAAACCTTTACCCTTCTCACCATCGGTGATGGATTGGTATCACAAATCCCTGCTCTCATCCTCTCAACAGCGACAGGTATTCTTATTACACGTGCCAGTAAAGATGATGAGAAAAACTTTGCAGAGGGTGCTGTTAATCAGCTGATTCGTGAATATAAGACACTCTTTATTGTGGGCTTTATCCTTCTGTTGTTTGCCCTTGTTCCAGGACTTCCAACACTCCCTCTTACCTTTGTAGGACTCCTTTTCCTTGGTATGGGGTATCTGATACGTAAGCAAAATGAAGAGTCTCTACTACCGATTGGACAGACCGTACCAGCTGAAGGTGGTGAGGCTTCTGAAAGCTCCTCAACAGAGAAGAAACAGCCAACCCGTGAAGAGGAGGAAGCGGCACTTGAGGATATTCTCAAAGTGGAGATGCTTGAACTTGATCTTGGGTATCAGTTGATTGTCTTGGCAGATACAAGCCGTGGTGGCGACCTTTTAGAGCGTATTCGAAGTATGCGCCGAAAGATTGCTGCCGATTACGGTTTTCTTATGCCACAGGTACGGATTCGTGACAACCTTCAGCTCCCACCCAATGCCTACCGTATTCTTCTCAAAGGGGTTGAGATTGGTAGCGGTGAAGTCTATGCCGACAAATTCCTTGCGATGAATAGCGGTATGGCAACAGAAGAGATTCAAGGAATTCGTACCAAAGAGCCTGCCTTTGGACTGGATGCCATCTGGATCAATGCCGATGATAAAGAGGATGCGATCTTAAAAGGTTATACCGTTATTGACCCAGCCACAGTCATCTCCACCCACATGAGTGAACTTGTGAAGAAGAATGCTGAAGAGCTCTTAACACGTCAAGAGGTTCAGTCACTTCTTGATAAAGTGAAGAAAGATTATCCAGTTGTGGTTGAAGATGCAATGAAGGTCGCATCACTCGGTCTGATTCAGCATGTTCTCAAACAGCTTCTCCATGAACAGGTACCGATTAAAGATATGGTCACCATTCTTGAAACCATTGCAGATGTGGCTGAATATATGAAGAGTGTTGATCTGATTGTTGAACAGGTTCGCGCTCGCCTTTCACGTGTCATTACAAGCCTCTACAAAGATCAAGATGGTGTCATCAAACTCTTAACACTCAATGCACCGACTGAGCAGACCCTTCTTGACCATCTAAAACAGAATGAGAGTGGTCGTCAACTGCTCCTTAATGTCGGACAAATCAATAAAGTGGTTGAGACGATCAGTCAAGAGGCACAAAAGGTTCTTCAACAAGGCGTTGCACCGGTGATTCTGATTGTTGATCCAATGATTAGAAAACCACTTGCCGAAATTTTTGAGCGCTTTGGACTTGATATTGTTGTCCTTAGCCATGCAGAAATTGATCAAAATGCAAAATTTGAAGTTCTTGGAAATATCGATATTGCACTTTAAAACTATGCTAATAGGGGATTTAACTTGAAAAAACCAGATACTGTTTACCATCTCTCCCATACCGATCTTGACGGTTATGCCTGTCAATTTCTGACATCACACTGTTTTGAGAATATCCACTACCAAAACAGTAACTATGGAGATGAGATTACCAAACGTCTCAAAATCTTTTTTGATCAGATGCTCCTTGACTCTTCAAAAACGATTCTTCTGCTCATTACTGACTTAAATTTAACGATACAGCAGTGTGAGTTTATTGAGACACAAATTGAAAAACTGCAAAACTTTAAAAGCGGTATATCACTCCAAGTTCAACTGCTCGACCATCACGGTAGTGGTAGAGATGCTGCAGAAGCTTATAAATGGTACTACCTTGATACCAGTCGAAGTGCTACAAAAATCACCTACGATTGGCTCATCAGTAGTATGGGATGTGAAGCGATTCAACCCTACAAAGAGCTTGTCGATGCCATCAATGCCATCGATATTTGGCTAACTGATGAGAAAGGGTTTGAGTTTGGTAAAGTTTTGATGGGTGCAATCGCCTCATCACGTGAAGTGGGTCGTTCCCTCTTTGATGATAAAGATCGCGAACAGAAATTCCATCTGATCCGATCAGCCTATCAGATGATTGATGAAGAGAATGCTCACATTAAACTTGACAATGAGATGCATACGATTAAGAAGGCATTTTTTGGTCAAGATCGCGAAGATAATACCCTCGATAACCTTGTTGCTGACTATCTGACTGACCTGCTTACAACCAAAAAAGAGGATCTCAAAATCTACTATAAAGAGAAGGTTGGTGTCCTCACCTACGGTCTGCCCAACATCTCTGTTATCGGTAACGCCTTTTTGGTTGCCAATCCCGATATTGACTTTATTTTAAATATATCACCTAATGGATCAATCAGTCTGCGAAGTAATAACAAAGCAGATGTAAGTGAAATTGCCGCAACCCTTGCCGATGGTGGTGGACACCCGAATGCAAGTGGTGGGCGTATCAACAACTTCAAAGATAGTTACAGTTACGCCGATGTCAAATGCTTTATTGAATCACTCATTGAAGAGAAGACAGGTGCATAACTCAAAGAGCCAAATGCCTTAAGTGGCTTGGCTCTTTATCCTTTAAATGCTGCCATTGTGGCAAAGTTACCCCACTGAAAGAGTGTATCAATCGTCTTAAACCCACATGTCTCAAACATAACACGATTCTCTTCAATAGTATAGGGGATTAAAACATTCTCCAAAGCTTCACGCTTTCGCATAATTTCGCTTTTGCTATACCCTTGACGCTGTTTATAGTCGTAATAGATATCGATAATCTGTTTATTAAGCCAACTATCTTGCATCAAAATCTTTTCACTACATATAAAAAGACCACCGGGTTGAAGGGCATCATAGATCTTTTGTACTGCTTTGGTTCGCACCATCGGTCGAATAAATTGCAGTGTATAGTTGGCTAAGATAATATCTGCACCACTAAAGTCATACTCCATCAAATCTTCACAGACAAAATCGACCGATACATCAAACGCTTGCGCCTTTTTACGTGCCAACTCAACCATAGCAGGGGCATTATCGATACCAATAAATGTGGCTTCCACACTGCATCGTCTTGCCAACTCAACCAACATGGCTCCTGTTGAAGAGCCCAAATCGACAATACGCATCCCTGCTTTGATACGTCGTAAGAGCAGATTGACAATCAACTCCAGATTTTGTCGATAGAATGGAACAGAGCGTTCAATCATATCATCAAAGACAGCTGCCACCTGCTCATCAAACTCAAACTGTTTCTCAATCGGTTGTTCAAAGAGATTATCTTTTTTCATGTGCCACCTCAATATCTTTAGCAATCTGTGCTTTGAGGGCATCGAGTGAATCAAACTTTCTATTTTCGCGCAGATAGCGATGCCACCGAATCGAGACCTTTCCTTGAACTTTTGAAACTGTTTGGTCAATCAGATGTGTCTCGATAGCAAAAGCCCCATCGGTTGTTTGGCGATGTCCAACAAAGGAGACCGAAGGAAAATAGCACCCATCAATCGCTGTCTCTGTGGCGTAAACACCTGCTTTGGGAAATAAAAATCGCTCACTTTTAAGATTAATTGTGGGTACCAGTTTCTCTTTACCAATCCCCTGCCCTCGTATCACATCACCCCAAATCTCATAAGGTCGTCCAAGCATCTCATTGGCTTGTTCCATATCACCTGCTTCAATCATCTTACGAATAAAGCGTGAGTGGATGGGTTGGTCATTTAATGTCACCTCTTTAATGGCAATAACCTCACCTCTAAAGAGCTCTTTCAAACGCTCCACATTGCCACTACGATTCAATCCAAAGAGAAAATCCTCTCCCACAACAATGCGACGAAGGTTGGGAAAGTTTCGTTGTAACTTTTCAACAAACTTTTCAGGTCTCATCTCTCGGATAAGGTCAAAATCGTAAAAGAAGATGGGTAACTCTGTAAAGTAGCTCCGATAGATATGTGGGGTGAGTGTGGAACGGTAGTGTTCAATCACCACAATCCCCCCATTGTCACCAAGCTGGTCAAAGAGTGTCTGATGCCCCCGATGCATCCCATCAAAGTTGCCGATAGCAACAGCGTCAACGGTTGATGAAACAGTAAAACCACTCATGGTTCCCCTCCTTGCCCGGCAGTGATGAGACCTCCTTGACCATCAAACGCCACCCCAACTCAGCTGTGGCACGCTCAAACCGACGCTGTGCTTCACGTATCGCTTTCTCATCAGTCACAACACCGTGTCGATCCCGTTTTGCATCACGCCCCACCTCAAACTGCGGTTTAAAGAGAAGAATCAACACCCCATCTGCCAAACGGTCAAGATCATTCAAGATATGGTGCAAGCTAATAAACGAGACATCGCATGTCACCACATCAAAGGGTTGATCGCTCTGAAACTCCCGAATATCGGTCGATTCAACACTCTGCACCCGTGCATCATTGCGTAGTGTTTCGTGGAGTTGAGAGGTACCAACATCGAGTGCTGTCACACTTTTGGCACCCCGTTCAAGCAGAATTTGCGTAAAACCTCCCGTGCTTGCTCCGACATCAAGGCACCGCTTCCCTGCAATTGCAACGGGATGAATATCCAAAAAGCCTTTGAGCTTACGTGCGGCACGACTCACAAAGCGTGTCTCACCAAAGATTTCAATCTTAGCATTCTCTTTGGGTTTAAATGAGGGTTTGTCGATCACTTTGCCATCAACTACCACACTCCCCTCTTTAATCAACGCCTGTGCTTTCGTACGACTATCCACAAGCCCACGTTCCACCAAAAGGGCATCAAGCCTCACACTCATCCTTTTTCAAAAGTTTATACATTCATCACCCCTTCACTTATATCAATTCCAGTGCTTCAGAAATATCTTTAATAAGTTTTGAGAGTGGTCGTTTTCCAATCTCTTCATCACTAATATATCCACCAACGATTAAGCGTTGTAAATCCTCTCTATTTTTAAAAAGCGTTCCTTCATACTCTTTTAAAAGTTCATCCATATAACTCTCATT
>QNYO01000023.1 GCA_003978765.1 Hydrogenimonas sp.
TTATAAGTATAGACCTATTTCTTTTTGTTTTTCTATTCTCAAACTTAATGCACCTTTTCTCCCATTTCTTAAAATTAAACCTAGTTCTATTAAGTATTCAAGTGAATCATCAAATCCTACAAAAGAATTACAATAATGATTTTTTAATGTATTATAACTAACTCCTCTCTTTCCCCAATAGGATCTTCTTTTTAAGACATTTAATATTCTTCGTGACCCAGAATCTATTCTTTTTCTAGAAGAAAAGCCTATGATTGATTTGTCCAAATTCTCTAATATATTATCATAACCATCAATTCCAAAATAATGACTATGTGTCTTTCTAATCATTGAAACACTAGAAGAACCTATAAGAACAACCTCATAACCTTCTTCTTCACTATAAATCGATTCATTTTTACTATAGGCTCTATATGCTTCTTTAGGATCTCTTGGTATTGCTTCCCAATTAATGAAACTTCCACTATTCCAATCAAAAACTAGAATCCAATTATTTAGATTATTTCTACATTTAGATTCCACAGATGTAAGTGTTTTCAATACACCATCATGAACAGAACTAAACAATGTTTTAGCTTTTTCCTTACTCGTACTATTTATTATTTTTTCAGCTTCTTCTCTTTTTTTATCTAGTTTAATTTTAATCTCTGGATTTGGTTCCCTTCCAGATTCAATTTCATAAAACACATTTGACAATAGTTTAAAATATTCTAAAACTTTTTTGTTTCCAATATTTTCTTTTAATCTATAACCATATATAACTGATGTTCTTTCAATACTTTCAGACCAGTAATGTTGTGCACTACTTCTTATTTGTAGTTCAATTTTCAAACCATTTTTTTCTAAAATAATATGTAATGCTCTATATCCTGTATCATCTCTTCCTAATTCTCTATAGTCCCTTTCTTTATATATTTTTAAATCATTAGAGCTAGATAATTTTTCCTTAATAAATAGTCTTATTTTGTCTATATCACGATTAGTATCTACAATAATCCTATTTCCTGCAATATCTTGAAGCTGAGTTAAACGTACACTAAATCGCCTAAGTTTTCTTAGAATTTGAGGCTTTCTTTTAAGACGCTGAGCAATATAATATTGTCCTTGATAAGAAGATAGCCAATTTTGAATCTGTATTGTTGTTTCTGTTAGTGGTTGTAAATGTGCTTGCCTATACTCATCAAATATTATTTCTGCTTCAAGTTCATCACTTTCAGAATCAAAAACTTTTTGTGATAAATATTTACCAGCTTTGTCAATTTTAGATTTTGAAAACATTAATAACCTTTTTTATAGTTCCACCACCCTCTCAAACATCTCCTTAATCTCTGTTTCATGGGAGATTAAAAAAATCTGACGGTAGGATTCGCTAATCGTGTGAAACGCTTCCATGATTCGGATGCGTCGCTCCTCGTCTTGACTGCCAAATACCTCATCAAATGCCAAAAAGCCGATATTCCCTGCTCCACTAAGTTCGCTAAGCGTCTTTGAGATCGCAATACGCAGTACAAGGTTGGCAAGGTCAATCTCACCTCCACTAAAGCGTTCGATAGGGTACTTTTCACCATTTTCATAGATAAAGAAGTCAAACTCTGGACTCACTTCGATATGTTGGTATTTGCCCCGTGTGATACGGCTGTACATTTCACTCGCTACCTCACCGATACGTGGGGCAATGCGGGCATTGATGTGGGTTTTGAATTCACGCATGACAGCTTTAAGTTTTTCATAGTCGTCACGCTCATGCTCTTTGGCTTTGAGTGCCTCTCGGTTGGCTTCATCACGCTTCAACTCTTTTTCGATCGCTTCGATATCACGTTGTACATTGGCATGTTCCAGTGTCACACCATTGAGTCTTACCACAATCTCATCTTTTTCTTTTTCACACGCTTTGAGCGTCTCCACAGCTTTGGCATGCACCTCTTCACTGTAACCATCCTCATCAATACGCTTTTGATGCTCTGTAAGGCTTGCTTTATCGGTGGTCATCTGTGCTTGCAGAGACTTTTGCTCTTCAATTTTGGCAGGAATCGTGGCAATAAGCGCTTCAAGTTTCAGCAGTGCATCAACCTCTGGTTTCAGAGCTTCACGCTCCTCTTTGAGAGCGTTGTGTTTGGCTTCATCATACGTAACATTGCCCAGTTTGGCAATCTCTTCATTGTTTGCCTGCCCTTTTTGTGCCACCTCATCTAAGCGTTCTGTCACCTTTTTAATCTCTTCTACTTTACTTTGGAGTCGTGCAATCTGCCGGTCGGTTTCACTCACCTGTGCTTCTGTTTCACTGATTCTCTTTTCTAACACTTCCTTTTGCATCATACAACCATTAAGTGCTGTCTGTGCTGTATCAATCTCTTTTTGATAGATGGCATTGATTTCATGATTTAGCGATGCCAACACCGCCTCATACTGATCAAGTAGTGGACGGGTACAGACAGGGCAAGGCGACTCACTGCCAAGCTCTTTAAGGGTCTTTAGACGCTTTTTCACATCCTCAATCTTTGAGTGATTGGTAACAATGGTGGCATTGAGAGTATTGATCTGTTGGTCAAGCTGTTGGAATTGGACTTTGAGCTGTTCGAGGGTACTCTGCTCTGCTTTAAGTCTCTCTTGCAAACCCTTCAGTGGTGCAATCTCTTGCTGTAACCCTTTCAACTCCCCTTTTCTGCTTTTATATTCACTCCTTAACTGCTCCTGCTCCCGCTCCAACCCCTCTTTTTTAAGAAACTTAGCTTTTAATTCCTCCTGTTGTGCCAGTGTCTTTTCCATCTGCTTGAATTTCTCAATCAAAGATCTCTGCTCACGGTAGTGTGTCTCTCTTTTTTGCAGTTCAGCCAACTCTGAATTGAGTGTTTCAAGCTGTTTTTCACGCAGTTTCAATCTCTGTAAAACCTGCTCATACTCGGCAACCTTCTTTTGGCGTGCCTCTTTTGCCTTCTGCTGTGCCTCCACCTCTCTTTTGGCATCCTCATAGGCACGTTTTCGCTCTTTTTCATCACCCTTCAGACGTTCAATCTCACGCGCAAGCTTCTCAAGATTTTCACACTTTTGCTTCAACTCATCACGGTAGGCTTGCACCGCTTCATCACTCAACAGATAGGTAGCGGCACTTTTTATATCACGGTTCAGATCACGCAGAGATTCACGAATCATCTCTTCAATCGCATCGATCTTCTCTAAACCCAAAAGACGGCGCATCATCGTTTTGCGTGCATCATTTTTCATTGTACTTAAAGCGGTCAGCTCTTTTTGTGAAGCAAACACAGTATGTAAAAACGCCTCTTTGCCCATGCCCAAAAGCTTTGTGATGGTTGCTGTAACCTCTTTAGCACTGGTTGCAATCGTCTCATCACCCTCTTTGAGCGTTGCATAGGCTGTGAGTGCCTTGCCTCTGAATTCACGTATCACACGATAGCGTCTATCCTCAATCAAAAAGGTTAGTTCAACACTCACATTCCCTTCGGCATTGGCAGTTTTAACCAGATCCTTGCTCCCTTTATACTCACCATAGAGTGCAAAGAAAATCGCCTCAAAGATTGTCGATTTACCGCTACCATTACGCCCTAAAATGCCATAAAGCCCCTCTTCAAAGGCAATCTCAAACTCTCGGTAACGTTTGAAGTTTTTTAGTTTCAGCGATTCAAGCGTCATCATGAACCTCATCATACTTAGCAAAGAGTGCCGAAACCTTCTGTTTAAGCCGTTCAAACTCTTTGGTATCGGAACTCTGCTCTTCCAAAAAGGCTTCAAAATAGTCTTGCAGGGATGTTGCACTCACCGATATACTCTCTTTCATCCCCTCACTTTGGCGAAAAGTGCGCTGAACCTGTACACTCAACGCCTCTGGAAATGAGGCTTCAATATCGGCATTGGAGATATCAATCGACTGGGTTGCACTCAAGTTTTTCAACGTGACATAAATCAATGCTCCATCGGTCTGATTCGCCTCTGCAAACTGCTTAAGTTGACTAAATATATCGATGGTACTCTGCACATCGACCTCTAAGCGGTAGGCTGGGCGAAGGCGTATCGGACGAAACGCTACATTCAGGCTCTCATACAATGTCACCACCGCATACCCCTTCTCATTGCACACATCGCTACTGCTGGTACGTTCCGTAGAGCCTGCATAATAGACATTGGGGTGTTTGCCAACACGACCAAAGCCGTGCCAATGCCCCAGTGCCACATAATCCATCTGTGCAAAGAGCCCCTCTTTTTCTTTGGGATAGACCCGTTCGCCATACTCCTCCATCAGATAGTGTGCCCCGACCGAACAGTGAAGGAGTAAGATATTGCGTTTGCCCACTTCTAAAGAGGTTTCACATACTTCAATTGCTGAAAGATTGGCATCTTCATCATGGATATGGGGGATACAGTGAAAGACAACATCTTCAAAAATCACCTTCTCATAAGCCTCTTGAAAGACAGGATAGATACCATCAATTGTCTGCAAAGCTGAAAGAATCGGTGATGTCGTTTTTGTGCGTGGGGTGGAGTGGTTGCCTGCAATAATCACCATCGGTATCTTGGCACGACTCAAACGTTTGAGCTGATGGAGACAGAAGCTAATCGCACGATTAGAGGGGTGTGGACGGTGAAAAAGATCGCCCGTATGAATCACATAATCGGGCTTCTCATCCAAAATGGCATCAATCACCTGCGTAAATGCATCATAAAAGTCGGCTTCACGCTGATTAATGCCCGCCTCATTAACCATCTCTAAATCATTAAAACCTAAATGGGTGTCGGAAAAATGAATAATCTTCAACAAAAAATCCTAAATCGCAATGATTTAGAAGTATATCACATTTGCTTTAATGTTGGATTATGGCTTTAAAAAATATAGGTAAAGGTACTCCCTTTGCCAAACTCTGAATCGACCCGAATCGTAATCCCCTCTTGATCCACAATATTTTTAACAATATTCAGACCAATACCAAAGCCCCCTTTAAAGCTATCTTCACGATAGTAGCGTTCAAAGACTTTATCAGGCTCTTTCATACCGACCCCCTCATCGTGAACGCTAAAAACTACCCCTTCATCGCTCTGCTTTAGCTCTACACGCACACGCCCTCGCTCATGGCTATATTTGATAGCATTAGAAAGAGTGTTATCGACAATACGCTGAAGCTTGGTTGGATTAAAGTCAATCTCAATCCCCTCTTCAATCTCTGTTTCGATCTCAATCTCTCGCAAAGATGCCACCTCTTTAAAGTAGTCCACACGCTCATGCAGAAACTTTGAAAAATCGATCCGCTCTTTTTTATAACTGAGAGTCTCTTTTTTAATCAGATAGTCCATATCGTTATAGATGGTTGCCAGTGTCTTAGCCGCCGCTTTGATGCGTGGCAGATACTTATTGGATCCAAACTTGCGTGCAAAGAGATCGACATTGAGCTGAATAATACTGAGTGGCGTATTGATCTCATGCATCGAATCTTTGATAAAGTTGTCAAGTTGTTGGTTAATCATCTCAAAGGGGCGTGCAAAGTTTCTAAAGACTGTCCATGTCAAGAAAAAGAGCATCACAACAATACCGACAATAATCACCAAGACAATCATATAGATCTCTGCACTATTCTGCTCTTTAGAGACCACCAGATAGTTGGCACCAAAATAGCGCCCTTCAGGCAATCGCATCACATAGTAGCGGTAATCCTCAAAGAGGTGGTAGCCTGGTGTAAAACTCGGCGGGGTATAGTTAAGCAAGGTAAAGATCGATCGCATATTGTCATCATAGAGTCCCGCCTGATAGCTTGAGTAACGGGGAAAACGGAAGGCTTCACCCCCTGAAGGGTTGTAACTCTCCATCTGTAAAATAATACTTCGTGCCTCTCGGATCAGATCATTCTGTGTCTTTGCTTCATTAATGCCAAGCATCAGCTGGGTATAGACAAAGAGAGGTACCAGCATAATCATCGCAATCAATAGCGCATAAAGGAGCGCATACTTTAGGGCAAACTTTTTTCGATCAAAGATCAATGCGGTATCCTAAGCCTCGAACATTACAGATCAGTTCGGCAGAGAGTTTTTTACGCAGTTTATTAATCTGTACCCGAATATTGGCAGGGTCAACTGCCTCTCCCCAAACAAACTCTTGAAACTGTTCAGGGGTCACCACATTACCTCGGTTTTGAATCAAAAGTTCAAGCATCCGTTTCTCGGTTTTGGTCAAGGCAACCTCTTCACCCTCATAACGCAACACAAACTTTTTTGTATCGTAGGTATAGCCATTGGGTAGTTGAATCGCACTCTCTTGGGTTTTTAAACACTCCGATTTGAGTGCCTGCTCCACACGTAACTGCAGTTCAATCAGATCAAACGGCTTTTTAATATAGTCACAACAACCACTTCGATACCCTTTCGCCAGTGCATCAACATCGGTAAGAGAAGTGATAAAGATGGCGGGTAGATTTTTGCCATGTTCACGTGCCGTCTGTAATAACTCAAAGCCATTAATACCTGGAACTTTCACATCCAATAAAATCAGATCGTACGATCGCTCAAACAGGGCATCAAGTGCATCATCTCCTGATGCAAAATCATCGACCGTAAAGCCAAGTTCTTCTAAAAACTCCACCATACTGATACGGAGTGTATATTCATCTTCAAGCAGTAAAATTCTCATTCAATCTCTCCAGTGATCTTTCGTCGTCGATTCTGATAGAGAATAATGTCGATCAACTCCTTTTTGCTATACTCCTGCAACACTTCATAAATCTCCTGCTCGACCAACATCCTATCTTCTCCTTGAAAGGTATTCAGCAGTTTAAAAAGATTGCGATCATAGATACTTCGATAGCCACCTGTCGGATCTTCCCAACGGTTGACTACCTGATAGAGATCTTTGTTGGTAAAGTTAAGAAAGAAAGAGAGTGATCGACTGCCATGCATCAACTGATCAAGATCATCTTTACTGAGCACCATTAAAAAGAGTCCAATCTGATCCCCACGCCCATCCAACATCTCTTCAACAATAAAGAAGTAGCCATCGGTATAGAGATAGCGTTGATGAAGAAGCTTTGACATATTGATCGACTCAATAATGGGAAGAAGATTGGCATTATAGTTTTTATTACTTACCACATAGTTTTGTACGGTAGGGTTTTCACGCATTAAGGTTGCAATATTGAGAAGCTTTTCATCCATCAAAACCAGCAGTTCGATATGGTTTTGACGCAAATTATCTGTCATCTTGTCAAAGAATTGCAAAATCTCAAGATAGCCAATCGCCTTAGCACCCTGCATAATGGGGGTTGTCGCCTTAATCGAGAGAAGCCGACCCGGTTCAATCGCTACTTTGGGTTTTTTAAGGGTGGTAATCGCTTTTAAATCTTCACGGAAAATATCGAGTGGCATCCCTGCATAGGTATTGTCCCAACTGCGTGCAAAGATCGTTAAGTCGGTGGTAATCACCTGCGCACGCACATCTGTCATCAATGTATATTCACGCAAACGTGCTAACGACTTTGAAAGAATCTCATACCCCAAATCCTCATCATCATCCCAAAGCGCCTCTTTAAGTGCTTTATTCTCTGCCAAAGCGATGGCAAGGGAGAGGGCTTGAGACTTTTGGGAGTTGAGATTATTTCTAAAGTAGTTCCGAAGTGTATCACTAAATTGGATATAGCGGTTCTCTTCAACATTTTTAGAAAGATACCAAACCGCACCACTCATGGTCACAATCAAAAAAAGCGCAATAATGATGACAAACTTTTTAGTAATCCACTCTTGCACTCGTCTCTTCTCTTTTTTAAAGCATATAATAATAAAAATTTATAAAAAAATCAAAGGGGTTCATTTGAAAGTGGTAGTGCTTCATCTTTCCATGCGGTAATTCCACCTATGATATTAAAAGGTTGATACCCTCTATCTGCAAGGATACGTGAAGCACTGGCACTACGGAATCCTCGATTACAGTACACCAAAAGCTTTTTATCTTTAAACTTTTCCAATCTATCAAGTTCTTTTTCAAGCTCTTGAACCGGTATTAAAATGGCATCTTTAAGGTGACCATCTTCTTGGTACTCTTGGGGTGTACGCACATCAAGCACCACACTATCTGGGTCTTCTTTGATCATCGTATAAGCACTCTTAGGTGCAATACTTTGAAAATTGGCAAAGATTAAACCTTTTTTGTAGAGTAGATACATCCCTGCTCCTACAAAGAGTGCAATGATGATCATCGTTGAAATATTCATGGTTTTCTCCCTAATAAAAATCGATCGATTGGTCCTATCTTCAACCCCATCGCCACTAAAATTCCCACCATATCGGCCATAAGATCCAAGAGTGAAGCATCACTATATGGCAAAAAGTATTGAATCACTTCAATCAAACTTCCAAGCAAAAGCATCCAAAACCATGCCCTTAGCATCCCCACACGATACGCCATCATAAAGAGCAGTGTCAAAGTTAAAAAGGCGATGGCATGCTTTATTTTATCGACATGTTCAAAATCAGGGCCAATATCAGCACTCGGAGAAAATGCAAGAAAGAAAATGGTAAAAAGTGTCACCCAAAAGAGCCACTTACTCGATCTGATAAATATTGGATGTTCGATAATCGATTGAAGGTTCATAAGATAGCTTTAAAAAAATTTGATTTGGTAGAGTTCAAAGTCACAACACTACTTTACTATAGACTATAGCCTGTTCAAGTTATATACTATTTTGTTATTTCAATTTCATCAAACTGGATTTCATTATATCATTTATATTCACTTTATTCAAATTACACTAACTCATACAAATTCAAAGAATAAGTGTGCCAATTTAAAAAATCAATGCAATGTTTCATAAACGGTCGCAAGAGAGGGTTAACTGAAGTTCAATTATCCTTATGAATGATGAAATACTCTACAGATATCCTCGTTACAAGAGAAGTTTCTCAAAGAATTAAATAGGATTTCAATTGCTTGAAATTGCACTTATAGGTTCAATGAGCAAACTATTATTCTCCAAAGTCAAATGTCATTTGCTTGAGTGACTTTTTTTCGGAAGCTTGTGCCTTTTCATGTTTTTCAACATTAGTTTGTTTCCCTTTAATCTTTTGGTTTATCTTGAAAATTAAGTCACTTATTGAGCTATGATTTTGTTTGTTTTTAATGCTATTAGACCAGCTGGCGAACTCAGAGATGATTTGAACCCAGTAGATTTTTTCTTTTGAGTTGAGTCCATCGTATGACTTTTTCTTTTGGTATTGCAGTCTAGTATGACTCATCGTAGGCTTTCTTTGGCATCTACCTTCGCAATCAAAAGTTGTGGATGCTGGAAGCAGAGAAGAGTCGTTATAGATCTTATACTGAACAGTTTTTGGATCTATTTTTTGATTATCGATAATCTTATTGATGTCTTTTTCGGAATGAACCTCAATTTCAATAATAGGTAATCCCAAAGCTATTTTGTCATCACTTGTCTTATGCGTGTAATAGACTTCAAAATATAGTTTTTCACCAGCATCATTATAGAGAATACAATCAGGTTTATATCCTTGGTCATACTCTTCTACTTTGATATAAGGGAATCTCTTTTTTAAGTCAAAACTATGTACTTCTTTTTTTCTACATAATCCGGTAGCATTGCATGTCAGGTGATATGGAATCTCTATCAAAAAGCTTTTGATCTTTTGAAAATATTCAGCAAAAAGTTCTTTTGTGATCCAATGTATATAACTTTCGGGTTCAGTACAACCCTGTGTCCCATCAAGGGATTTATGTCTAAAATGAGGTCTTTGTATTTTACCCTCTGTGGCTGCATAGACTTCTTGTTTGCATCCAGGACAGAAAAACGGGAGGCTTTTGTCAATACCCTGGGCGGCTTGGATTAGTTTACCATCAAGTCGTCTTGCGATAGAGGTATCCATAATAGTTATCTCAACCCTATATCAAGCCTCATTCCAAGTGCTTCAGCATATTTCATAAGTGTAGCAAGATTGGGCATATAGTTATTATTTAAGCTCTCAAGTCTTGAAATATTTGACTTAGAAGTTCCAATCTTTTTAGCAATTTCATCTTGAGTAAGCCCTTTGGCAATACGTGCTGATACCAACTGTTTTTTAATAGAAAAAAGAGGCTTGAGTGCATCGTACTCTTTACGTACCTCTTCATTTTGCAATGCTTTTTTCTTAAAGTCAGCAAATGTAGGTCTTTTAGTTGTTTGCATTGTCTATCTCCTTTTTGCGTCTTAGAGCAATTTCAAGATCTCTCTTTGGTGTTCTTTGATCTTTCTTTACAAAAGAGTGCAAAATAATAATCTTTTGCCCTTTTTGATAACAATAGATACTTCTACCTATCCCCTCTTTAGCCTTAGCTCGTACTTCAAACAAGCCGTTATTAAGAGGTTTCGTATAAGGTTCACCTAACTGTGCTCCTACCATTTCGATCAATTCGAAAATATGCAACAGCTTTGCTAAGATCTTTGGAGGTAGAGAATAGGTCTCTTCTTCTACACTTTCATCAAAAAACTCTATCACCCAACTCATAGGGTATGTTATCATATTTGATAACTTTTATCAAGCTTACTAAATTCGTTTTCTAGTTGAGTGGGTGGGTGACTTGAAAAACATAATTTCAGCAGTATTTATAGAGGATAATGATTTCTTATGAAGAATTACAGAAGAGTAACTAATGGTGGAGTTGAGGGGAATCGAACCCCTGTCCAGAAACAAGCAACTCCTGGCGTCTACATGCTTAGACGACATTGCTAAATTTAACACGGTTTCGCGCAATGTCCAAAGCTACACCGTGCGAGCCTCAAAGGTTCGCTTACAGGTGAGGCAACCTGTAAGTATAGCCATAAAGGTTATGATACTCTCAAAATCCGCCTATATGGCGTCAGCGGTGAGAGCAGCCCAAAATATATTCGGTTAAACTTACGCTGCGTGTGCGTAAGCTGGGCGGTAATTTGTATTGTTTGCGTTTATTGCTTGTGGGCAGCTTAACGATATGCCCAAACCGGCATGCAGCCAGGAATCACCTGCTCCTGTCGAAGCCAAGTCAACCCCGTCTGAAATCTGATGCAAACAATACATTACTCGTTGATCATCTCTTTAATCGAACGTGCAAGTGCAGATATCTTATCAATCTTTTGTCGGCTTGTCAAGTCCTCTTGAAGCAAAATCTTAACAAAGGCACTTCCAACAATCACACCATCGACCCCTTGTGCCTTCTCTTTGGCTGTCTTTTTATTGACACCAAAACCGATATAGAGTGGTGTATCGGTATGTTCACGGACTGCTTCAATGATCGGTTCAAGTGACTCACGCTTATCGGCTCCCGTAATACCGGCATAGGCAACCATATAGATAAACTTTTTGGCATCTTTGACAATTGTAGCAATTCGCTCTTTGGAGTCTGTTGGTGCAACAAACTCTATCAGTGCTACCCCTTTTTCATCAAACATCGGACGGTAGCGTGCACCCTCTTCATGAGGAAGATCGGGGATAATAAACCCACTCACACCATACGCTTTGGCTTTGTCCAAGAAAAAGTCAATCCCCTTATGATAGAAAGGGTTAAAATATCCCATCCATAATGTATCGATATGCGGGGCAATTGTTTCACTTACTTCAAGCAAGTCGGCAATTTTAAAACCTTTTTGGAGTGCCAAAAGGTTAGCAGCTTCAATGACAGGACCATCTGCCACAGGATCAGAAAATGGGATACCTAACTCCAATGAATCGACACCTGCCTCTTTTAGAGCAAGGGCTAAATCAACAGTAAAACTCTTATCCGGATATCCCGTTGTAATATATGCGACCAATTTTTTCAAAGCTCTTCTCTCTCCGCTACATCTAAAATTTTTGGGTTGATTTTTCCCAATTCACTATCATTTTGAATCTGTACATACCATAAACGCAACTGATCACTGATCAGTAATAGCCAGTCAATCACCCTTTCACTTAATCGATGAGGGTTTTGACGCAAAGGCTCCAATCGATCCTCCACAAACTCCATCAAAAAGCAGAGCTGTTCAATATTCAAAAAGGTGGATGCCGACTTGATATTATGGAACATACGAAAAAGTTCATGGATCCGATCCAGATTTCCCTGCTCCTTTTCAAGGGCAATAATGGCTGGCTCCATCGTATTGATAATCGTTTCAAAATGATCGAGGAACTCATCGACTATCTCATAGTCGAACGCTTCTTCAAGTCGCGTTCGAATACCCATTTTAGCCTCTTCTCCGGACTTTTCAAGCCCCCATTTGATTGCAATTATACCATTTTTTAGATAGAATCAATTGACTTTTAAATAAAGAAAAGTAACTTATGTTAAAAAGAGCAAACTGCCTCTAATATTTTAGCATTTTAAAAGCTTTGAGTATGCAAATTATAGGTGATGCACTCTTTAAGCGTGTATCATGCATACATCACATGAATGGTTTCAATTAGGAAAATAACTATGCCAAAAAAAGAGACAATTACTTCCCTACAACAAGCAAAAGGTCAACGCAAATTGACGATGATTACAGCCTATGACGCACTCTTTGCGTCACTCTTTGCTGAATCAGCCGATATGATTTTGGTTGGCGATAGCCTCAATATGAGTTTCAAAGGAGCACCCGATACGCTCTCTGTCACACTCGATCAAATGATCTACCACACCCAAGCTGTCTGTAATGGAGCTCCTGATACCTTTGTCATCTGTGATATGCCTTTTGGTTCAATCAACACCAAAGAGGAGGCTCTTGCCAATGCGGTAAAGGTCTTTCAAGAGACCAATGCCGATGCCATCAAGATTGAGGGGGGATGCAATCGTGCCGAACTGATTAAGCACCTCACCGATAACGCCATCGCTGTTATGGGACATATCGGGCTCTTACCCCAATCGGTACGTTCCGAAGGGGGCTATAAAGTCAAAGGACGTGACGAAGAGAGCTTTGAACAGGTACTTGAAGATGCCAAAGCGGTTGAAGAGGCTGGTGCTTTTGCACTGGTGATTGAAGGGGTGACCCCCAATCTTGGTGCGATGGTCACTGAAGTGGTCAATATCCCAGTTATCGGCATCGGTGCAGGTAATGCCACCGATGGTCAAGTTTTGGTCTGGTCAGATATGCTCGGCTTCTTTGAAGCCTTTAAACCTAAGTTTGTCAAACGCTATCTTGAAGGGGCAAAACTGGTTAAAGAGGCGGTTAAAAATTATGCTCAAGAGGTGCAAAACGGTGCATTCCCAGCTGAAGAGCATACCTATAAGTGAGTCGCCGATGTACGTGATAACAGATCCATCATCCATCACTGTTTGCGGAGCAAACTAAATGGAACGTATGGTTGAGATTGAGAAGTTCGACTATGACAACAGTTATGAAGCAAGCCTACGCCCAAGCCGATGGGATGAGTATATTGGTCAAGAGAAGATTAAAAAGAATCTTCGTGTCTTTATTGAAGCGAGTAAAAAGCGTCAAGAGGCTCTCGACCATGTCCTCTTTTTCGGTCCTCCGGGCTTAGGAAAGACAACCCTTGCCTACCTCATCGCTTCAGAGATGGAGAGCAACATCAAAATCACTGCCGCACCTATGATTGAAAAGAGTGGCGATTTGGCAGCAATTTTAACCAACCTTGAAGAGGGGGATATTCTCTTTATTGATGAGATTCATCGGCTCTCACCCGCCATCGAAGAGGTACTCTATCCTGCAATGGAGGATTATCGACTCGATATTATTATCGGGAGTGGTCCAGCGGCACAAACGATTAAAATCGACCTTCCACGCTTTACACTCATTGGTGCCACAACACGGGCAGGGATGATCTCCAACCCACTAAGAGAGCGGTTTGGTATGCACTTTCGTATGCAATTTTATGAGCATCAAGAGTTGGCAAAGATTATCCAACAAGCGGCTGAAAAGCTTGGTAAGCCATGTGATGAAGATGCCGCACTCGAAATTGCCAGACGGAGCCGAGGAACACCACGGATTGCTCTAAGACTTTTGCGTCGTGTTCGTGACTTTGCAGAGGTTGAGAATGAATCACATATCCATCTTGAACGGACACAGTTTGCTTTGGATCAACTCGGTGTCAATGAAGAGGGATTCGATGAACTCGACCTTAAGCTCCTGCAACTTCTGATCGAAGCACGTGGAAAGCCACTGGGTCTAAGTACCATTGGGGCAGCACTTAGTGAAGATGAAGGAACGATTGAAGATGTGATTGAACCCTATCTTCTTGCCAATGGCTATATTGAACGAACGGCCCGTGGACGCATTGCCACCCCAAAAACTTATGAACACTTCAAACTTTCACCCCATATCCAAGGTGGACTTCTTTGAAACCACACCACTTTATTATTCTTCTGTTGATCATTTCGGGGTGGTTTGTCTATCTGATCTATAAACCCTTTATGCACGATATTGCTATTGCTATCTTGCTGATGTTTGCGACACTTGGTATCTCAAAATATTTAAGCAAACATTTCAAAAAGCGGTGGCAAATCAGTGCGATGATGACACTTCTGTTGGGGGTCATGTTTTTTGCACCGCTCGTCTATATGTTCAATGCTATTGCAATGATGGTCACCCATATCGACCCTCTTCTGATTCAAGAGCATGTCGAAAAGTTCTCCCACTATCTACGATCCATCGCACTACCCACTGAACTTCTTGCCAAATTTAATATCAATGCTGAAAATATCCATACAGCACTCTCCGACTTTTTCAGTGAAGAGCATATTAATAACTATCTCAAACTTAGTATTACCTACTTAGGAACCCTTGCGACACAGAGTGCTGTCTTTTTTAAAGATATGGTTTTGATCTTGATCTTCTACTTCTTCACATTCTACTATGGTGAAGAGGTGGGACACTTTGTCAAACGTGTCCTTCCACTCGATACCGCACAGACCCAACTCCTATTCAATGAACTCTGCAACTCCATGGGGGTCGTCTTCTTCTCCATTTTAGCCACCGCTATCTTTGAAGGGGCTCTCTTTGCGATTATCGTTGGATTCTATGGACTCGATATGATCTTAATGGGGATTCTTTATGGTTTTGCATCCCTTGTCCCTGTCATTGGTGGTGCACTGATGTGGGTACCTGTCTCTCTCTATCTTTGGGTGACACAAGGAAACTCCGCTGCACTCATTGTTGCAGCCTATTCGATTATTGTCATCTCCATTATTGCCGATACATTTATTAAGCCAATTATCATTAAACATATCGACTACAAACTGCTCAAACAGACCCAAGCGGTGAGTGAAGTTTTGGTCTTTTTCTCGATCATTGCAGGTTTGACAACGATCGGTTTTTGGGGCATGATTATTGGACCGGCAGTCACAACCATCTTTATTGCGATTTTAAAGCTCTATCATCAACTTCAATCTAATTTAAAGGAATAGTCATGAAACGATTCACACAGTTTGTGTTTCTCTTCTCTCTTCTCATGGTACAACCACTTATTGCCAAAGAGAGTCTGCCCTCATTTACACTCAAAGAGAATGGGGCACCAACCCTCCATATTAAAGAGACTGGCAATGGTATTCTTGTCAAAGAGTATCAGGGGAAAATCATCCTCTTAAACTTCTTTGGTAAACGGTGTGTCTGGTGTATGCGTGAAATTCCACACCTTATAGAACTCCAAAAGGAGTATAAAGATCAACTCCAAGTGATTGCCCTCCATGCCCAAGATGCCATGACACTCAAAGAGCGATCTGCCCTTGAGCAAAGATTCCACTTCAACTACCCGATCTATGAGTATGTCAATAATCTCGACTTCACACGCTATATGGCAGCACGTGCCAACTGGAAAGGTGGACTCCCCTTTTCAATTATCTTTGATAAACATGGTAATGCAGCACAAATCATCAATGGATATACTCCCAAAGAGGAGTTAGAGAAGATTATCGACTTCTTAATTAAGCAGAAGTGATGCTTCCCCGCTTTGCAAGAAGAGCATAGATAACACCCCCAGCTACAATCATCAGTGATGAGAGTAGCTGTCCCATCGTGACCCAACCACAACAGATAAATCCAAGCTGAATATCCGGCTCTCTCCAAAACTCTGCAATAAAGCGTGCCACACCGTAAAGGATTGTATAAAGAGCAATCAACTCCCCTTCAAATCGCTGTCGCTTACGGTAGAAGAAGAGAATCAGTGCAATCAACCCCCCCTCTAAAAAGGCTTCATAGAGTTGTGAAGGGTGACGTAGGGTCATATTCACATAGATTCCCCACGGCACATCCGTAACACGTCCAACAAGCTCCTGATTTAAAAAGTTTCCAATCCGTCCAAAGATATATCCGACAGGCACACTTAGTGCCACAAGATCCATCAACTTCCAAAAAGATAGCTTGCTTTTACGCACAAAAAGCCATGTACCAATAACAAAACCGATCACAGCCCCATGAAAACTCATTCCACTAATCCCTGTAAAGGTTCCGCCATGAAAGGGGTTAAAGATCTGCCACGGATGGGTAAGATAGTAGCTTGTATGAGGATCATAAAAGAGAATATACCCTACTCTTGCTCCAAGAATCACACCAATTTCGGCATAGAGAAAGTAGCTGTCAAGCTGATTCTCTGTAATGGGATAGTGATCATGCTTAACATACCATTTGGCAGTATAAAGGGCTGCGATAAGTGCCAAAACATACATAATACCGTACCAGTGGACATTGATGGGCCCCAATGGAAAGGCAATCGGATCAAAGTGTTCATAAATATGTTGCCAAAACTCCATAAACTATTTCCTTCTTGAGAGAATCAGACGATGTTCATCATCAAAAATTACCAAATCGCCCATCGTATCCAACTGCCACCATTTGCTCTCTTGCAACATGGAGAAGATGCGTCGTTCAATACGCCCTGCTTCTGCCATGCAATATCTACGTGTCCCTCCCAGTTGGCTGTCAAAGTGCATTGTCGTCTCATCAATCGTCACTTTTTTAAAAAAGTGGTTACAACCGCTAAATCCATGCACGTTTCCATCATCTGTAAATTGTAGATAGGGACTCTGCTTTAACGTCACCTTCTCATTGTCAATCATTTTAAGATGCCACACACTCCCATAGAGCGTCTTATGACATGATGGATGTATAGCATGGTGGCTGACACTACAGCCACCAAAGAGAAGAAGAGAAAGGAGAAGAAGGAGCCTTTTAAGCATCATGCTGATCGAGTGCCTCAGCAATCAACTCAATAGGGTTTTTGAAGATTGCCTTGCTATCTGCTTGATAGAGGGCATTACCAAGCTGCATACGGCATGCACTACACTCTGCTGCAACCACATCGGCTCCAGTTTGATCAATCATCGCAGCTTTGGGTTTACCTGCCGCTTCGGCAAGATGGAACTTTTCAGTCTGAATTGTTACACCACCAAACCCACAACATCGGTTCGGATCACTCATCTCTTTGAGCTGATAGGTCTGCTGTAAAAGATTGCGTGGCTCTTTGTAAACTCCTTGGACTTTTCGAGCATGGCATGGGTCATGATAGGTCACCAACAGATCACTCTTCACACCTTTTTCTTTGAGAACTTCAGCCAAATTGGTGTGATTCGCAAGCCATTCAGTCGCCATGAAAATCTTTTTATTCAACTTTTCAGCACGCTGTGCCCACTCCTCTTCACCGCGGTTTCTAAAGAAGATTGCCCAGTCATGCTTGATCATTGCCGAACAGGTCGCCTCTGGGATGATAATCGCATCGACATCATCGATGAAACTCTCGAAATATTCGATATTCTGTTTGGCTAACACTTCAACGGTTCTAAAGTCTCCGGTAAAGTAAGCAGGTGCCGCACAACACTTCTGCTTCTTCGCAAAAAAGATATCAATCTCAAGCTCTTTAAGAATTCTTACAAGCCCATGCCCGATACCGGTATAGTTGTAGTTGGCCAAACATCCGATAAAGATTGCCACACGCCCCTTACCGCCATGATCGATATTTTCAGGGTAAGAGTTAAGGACGCTGGTACTTGCCATACTCGGTAAGAGCCGATCTTTTTTGATAATCGGAAGATTAAAGCGTGGAATCAACCCACCACGCTTCTCATCGGTCTTGACAGCACATGACTTAAAGACATATCCCAGCTTACTGGCAATATCCATGATCGTACGATGGCGTAAGAGGAAAAAGAAGAGACGCTTAAACCAAGCAATCCCATATTTATCGGCAATCTCTTTACGCACCTCTTCAATCACCATATCGGTCGGAAGTGAGTTGGGACAGACATCAACACAGTTGGTACACAAAAAACAGCTCTCAAAGATATCTTTGGCTGTACGGTCAAGCTCCAACTCACCACGCTTATGCGCCCCAAGAAGATCGATAAATCCACGCGGACTCGTGACCTCATCGGGGTTGACCTGATGAATTGTACAGACTGGAATACACTTACCGCACTTGATACAATCATCACTCACTTTTGTATAGTCGAAAAGATTTTTTAGTTCAGCCAAGGTTAACTCCATATACTTTCATTAGGTTGGAAATAGATTCTATTTCCACTCTTAATCCTCTTTACGATACCAAATTCAGCTAAACGATTTGCATGTTTTCGAATCGTTTGAGCTGATAGCTTTAACCGCTTAGATAACTCTTTTGTATCTAATGGTAAATCACTTCTTGAAACGGACTTAATAATACGCTTTTGTGTTGCCGACAACATAATCCCTCTCTTCTTAGCAACATCAAGCATTCTTGATTCAGCTGTATATCCTTTTATTCTTAAAGCAAGCCTATCCAATCCTTCAAGCATAATATCTGTAAGATAGTAAAAAAAGTATGTCAAATCATAACTTCCATCCGATAACCTATTTCTCTCTACTGTTACAAAAGCCTTTTCATAATCTGTTTTTCTCTCCATAATTACTTCAGATAGAGAGATATATCGAAACATATCATAACCACACTTTACCAAAAGATGTGTAAATAGAATCCGTACAGTTCTTCCATTACCATCAAAGTGGGGATGAATATAGGCATAAACAAAGTGAAACATCATCGCTTTATAGATACAGTCAATAACTTCACTCCAATCATCCTTATCATTGACATAATTTAAAAGATCATCAATCATTTGATGCATTTTTTTAATATTTCCTGTTGGAGAAAAAACAACTTTCTGTTTAGAATTTAGTATATCCACACGGTCATCTCTAAACTTTCCTTCATCTTTTTGCTCATCAAGCGTTCCTTCTGTTACAATTTGATGGAGTTTTAAAATAAACTCTTTATCAATTGGTTTTCGAATATGCTCATCACTATACTTTAAAGCATAATAGTTATTTACAACCATCTTTTCTGATTTATTTTGAGGAGAAAGTTTCTCTTTAATAAGCTCTTTAGTACGTTTATGTGTCGTATAGGCTCCCTCAATTGTTGAGGAGCTATACGCTTCTGAAATAAGAGTATCAACTACTAAATTTTTTTCATATCTACTTTTTAAAAGATACTCTATCGTCTTCCAAAAACTATTAATTTTTTCAACGCGACGATTTAACTCTTTGGTCAGACAAAAAGAAAATGATTCACCTTGACTACTGAAAAGATGTCGCATATTTCGTTTACGATAATCAGATACTTTAGCAAGAACTTTATCGAAATCACACCCAACATTTTGTACACGAGATTTTCGATACTCCATTTCAATGGGTGTAAAGTATCTCTCAATCGTAAAATATTTTGCAAACTTCTCTTCAGAGTCCAATGCTTTCATCTATCCTCTTACTAGCTTTTATACCGTTTTACTAAAAGTCTTCTTGCTCTCTGCATGCTTTTGCATATAGGCATCAAACGGCATTGCAATATTTCGGATCACCAATGTTCCTGTTTGTGATACAGAGATCTCCTTATCAGAGATCTGTACCAACCCTTCATCAACCATCGGTTGCAAGGCTTGAAGGGCATCGGCAAAGTAGGCTTTGAAATCGATCCCAAACTCTTTTTCCACTCTTTGTATATCGAGCTTAAAGTTACTCATCAACTCCATAATGACCGATTTGCGAATCAGATCATCCTCATTCAACTCTACACCGCGCCAAAATGGTAGTTTTCCAGCATCGATCGCCGCCTCATAGGCCGGCAACTCTTTAAAGTTTTGGGCGTAGTAGTCAACCCCTTCACCGATACTGGTTACACCAACACCAATGAGATCAACCCCACCGCGGGTTGTATATCCTTGGAAGTTTCGGTGCAACTCACCCTTCTCAATCGCCTTAAAGAGTTCATCATCAGGTTTGGCAAAGTGATCCATTCCAATCATCTTATAGCCATTATTTGTAAAATAGTCAATAGTGTGTTGCAAAATTGCCAATTTTACATCTGGCGTTGGGATGGTTGTCTCATCCAATTTTCGCATCGTCTTTTTCAGCCACGGTACATGGGCATAGTTAAAGACTGCCAGACGATCAGGATCGAGTGAGTGAGCCAACTCTAATGTCTTTTTAAAACTCTCCAGTGTCTGATACGGTAATCCATAAATGAGGTCAATGTTAATACTCTCTACACCATATCTTCGTGCCAGTTCAACCGCCTCTTTGGTTAAATCATAGGGCTGAATACGATGCACCGCCTCTTGAACAATCGGCTCAAAATCTTGTACACCAAAGCTGATACGCTTAAAGCCATGCTTTTGAAGCACTTTCATCTGTGCTTCATTAAAAAATCTTGGATCGATCTCACAACTGATTTCAGCATCTTCCGTAAAGTTTGGAAAGTGCTTTTTCACATGCGTCATAATCTCATCGAGCTGTTCGGCACTAAAAAATGTCGGTGTTCCCCCACCAAAGTGGAACTGCACCACATCGCTCGATCTGTCCATCACCTGCGATAAGATCTCCAGTTCACGGCACAAGTAGTCAATATAGCGAACCTTCTTCTCCTCTTTTGAGGTAAAGATGACATTACAGCCACAAAAGTAGCAAGCACTGCGACAGAATGGTAGATGGATGTAGATCGAAATCGGCTTTTTAGGATCCCGCGTTTTAAGCTTCTCAATATAGCGATTATACGCAAAATCTTCAGAAAACTCGACAGCTGTTGGATAACTGGTATAACGTGGACCAGGTTTAGAGTATTTAATAAACTGTTTAAAATCGATCATACGAGTGGCTCCCTTGAAAAGTGATTATATTGTCCCATAATTTCAATAAATAAGTGCTAAACCCTATAGGATAGTTATATAACT
>QNYO01000086.1 GCA_003978765.1 Hydrogenimonas sp.
CGACGTGTCAACCGCCCAGCTTATGAGAAGTTTGCACTTGAGAGCTTCTGGATCAGTACAAACGTTGCAGAGATCGATACACAGATCCACACACACATGTGTTACAGTGACTTCAACGATATTATCGATACGATTGAAGCGATGGATGCCGATGTTATCTCAATTGAAACTGCACGAAGTGGTAACATCCTGTTGAAAGTCTTTAAAGAGCATGGCTACAAAAAAGAGGTTGGACCTGGTGTTTATGACATCCACTCTCCACGTGTTCCAAGTGTTGAAGAGATTGAAAAGCAGATTCACTCACTGCTTGAAGTTCTTCCGGCACGCCAGCTCTGGATCAACCCTGACTGCGGTCTTAAAACTCGACGTTGGGAAGAAGTGAAACCAAGCCTTGAAAATATGGTTATCGCAACGAAAAAGGTTCGTGAAACACTTTAATTGATGCGATGAGGTAGGGTGTGGTGTTCTCACTACACCTTACCAATTTAGATTTTATTGAATAAGCATAGTGAGTTTTTAAAATCTCCAATCACCTGTCATTTCATGATAGAGCATTCTATCATAGTAGGACGATTTCTCACTATTAATTTTTAATGGTAACTAACAAAAAAATCAAAGGCAACCATAAAAGAAAGTAGTTGTGTCTTGTTAAAATATTTACCATCAAAGTGGTAGCTTCTTTTGGACTTTCAAAGTATGTGTCCAATAGGATAAAAAGTGAGATAACTACCAGTCCGATGTAACTAAAGACTAATCTCCATAACGACATTTTAATGTAATTTTTAATTGCTCTTACCATCGTTTTCTCCCTATTTTTTTGAGAACTTTGTATCTCTTTCAAATAGTTTATTTTAGGTTTTTGTGTGAAAATATATAAGGTTAAATAAAATTTTTGTTAAATTATGTCTTTCAATTTTAACTAATTATATTAAAAAGTTACTCTTTAAGAATTGAAGCAAACTATGATAGAATAGTGTTTTAGTGAGTAGATGAAGTAGAGGAGAATAGTTTGTTAAATCTATTTTTATTTGATGTTAGAGCTTCTAAGGAGTTAAAATGGCAAATTTGAATTTTAATACATCCAATGATACTTTTAGAAAACTATTGGGTAATGGATTAAGGTATAAGATCCCCCCTTTTCAGAGAGACTATTCGTGGGGTATAGATGAATGGGATGATCTGTGGCAAGATATTATGGGGCTTTTTGAGGAAGATGGTGAAGAAGCACACTATATGGGCTATTTAGTTTTACAATCCAATAATAGTAAAACCTTTGATATTATCGATGGACAACAAAGAATTACAACAATAAGCATATTAATTCTTGCAAGTTTAGCTGTACTTAATGATATTGCTGATGAAGGAGTTGATAGCGAAAATAATAGAAAAAGGGTAGAGAACCTAAGAAATAGCTATATTGGCTATGTTGATCCTGTAACTCTCGTCCCTCAACCAAAACTTGAACTTAATAGACATAATAACTCCTTCTATCAAAACTATCTTGTCTCTCTTGAAACACCCCCTCAAAGAGGTTTAAACTCTTCAGAGCGTCTCTTAAGAAAGGCTTTTTTTTGGTTTAAAGATAGAATTGCTTCTTATGGAAATAGGGATGGTATTCAGATAGCAAGGTTGATTGACTCCATTGTCGATAAGCTTTTTTTTACTGTCATTACAGTAACAGATGAGCTTAATGCCTTTAAAGTTTTTGAGACACTTAATGCAAGGGGGGTCAGGCTATCTGCAACCGACTTATTAAAAAACTATCTATTTGCCATTATTAGTAGTGGTACACCACATGATACACAGTTAAAAGTGTTTGAAGATAGGTGGGAGAGAATCGTTGGTGAGCTTGGGAGTGAGAGTTTTCCTGAATTTTTGCGTATCTACTGGAATAGTAAAAATAGGCTTGTTAGAAAATCAGATCTCTTTAAAACCATCCGAAAAAAGATTACTACGAAAGAGGATGCATTTTCTCTTATTCGAAGTTTAGATAGCTCATCATCAATCTATGCTGCATTAAGGAATCCAAATGATTCATTATGGAATCAGGATGAGAGAAGTTACCTTAAGCAATTGCAAATGTTCAATGTCAGGCAACCATTGGCTATGCTGATGTCGTGTTATGAAAAGTTTGGTGAAGAAGATAGAGAGACTTTTACGCAAATATTGCGTTCGATTGTCACAATCTCTTTCCGATATAATGTTATCTGTAATCTACAAACGAATGAACAAGAGAGAGTCTATAATGAAATAGCCTATAAATTATCTCATAACGAAATATCGACAAAAGAGGAGATTTATGAGATTTTAAAAAGAGTCTATCCTGATGATGCAAGATTTAAGGCTTCATTTTCCGATAAAGAGTTTAGAACAACAAATAATAGAAATAAAAAAGTTGTTAGGTTTATTTTACTTGCTATTGAAAAGCAACAGTCGGGTCAAGATTTTGATTTTGAAAGCGATACGTATAGTTTAGAGCATATATTACCAGAGAATCCATCTGATGAGTGGGATGAAATCGATGACCAAACGCATGAACGCTTTGTTTATCGATTGGGAAATATGACCCTCTTGGAAACATCATTTAATAGAGAATTGGGAAATAGTGGATATAGAGAAAAGAGAGAGGTTTATAAGAGAAGTCAATTTAGAATGACTCAAAAAGTTGCAGAACATTATAATATATGGAATGAAGATAAGATTGTATCAAGACAAAAGCACATGGCGGGGATTGCCAATGGTATATGGAGAGTAGAACTATAAAAAGATCACCAGCAAAGAGTGCTGGTGATAGTGAGGGTTATTTGTAAGATTCGACGAAGCTCTTAATACGCTCAATACCTGTGCGAATTGTTTCGATATCGGTTGCAAAGCTAAAGCGGAAGTATCCATCGCTTCCAAAGCCAGCTCCAGGAACAACAGCAACACCAACACTCTCTAGCATCGCTTTAGCAAATTTCATAGAGTCTGGTTCAATAGCTTTGTGGTTAACAAAGAGGTAGAATGCCCCTTGTGGTTGAACGACAGAGAGTCCATCGATTGCATTAAAGAGTTGGGTTGCCTCTTGGCATCGTGCTTCAAAGGCTTTTCGCATCATCTCAATATCGGCATCAGCACTACCATCAAGACCTTTAATTGCAGCGACTTGGGTAATGGAGTTAATGTTGGATGTGCTTTGGCTCTGAAGCTTTTTCATCGCTTTAACCAAATCTTTGTTAGCAGAAGCGCAGTAGCCAAATCGCCATCCTGTCATTGCTACCGACTTGCTCAATCCGTTAATGGTAATAGTGCGGTTAAACATATCTTCACTGATCGATGCTGAAGCGACAAACTTTGTATCACCAAAGACCAGCTTCTCATACATCTCATCACTTGCAACAAGAATATCGGTTCCTTTTAGAACCTCTGCAATCGCTTCAAGCTCCTCTTTGGTATAGACCGCACCTGTTGGGTTAGAAGGTGAGGTGATGATGAGCATCTTTGTTTTGTCAGTGATTGCCTCTTTGAGCTGTTCTGGAGTGATCTTAAAGGCAGTTTCATCACTGGTTTCGATGATAACAGGAACACCGCCGCTATATTTGATCAATTCAGGGTAAGTGACCCAGTATGGAGATGGAATGATCACTTCATCACCTGGATTGATGGTTGCTTGAAAGAGGTTAAAGAGTGACTGCTTTGCACCGTTGCTCACAATGACTTGATCTGTTTCATAGTTTAGACCATTGTCACGTTTAAGCTTCTCTACAATCGCCTCTTTGAGTTCAGGAATGCCATCAACAGCAGTATATTTGGTAAAACCTTCTTGAATCGCTTGGATCGCAGCATCTTTGATCACTTGAGGAGTGTCAAAGTCTGGTTCACCCGCCGAAAAGCCAAGAACATCTTTACCTTCACGTCGAAGTTGTTGCGCCAATGTTGTGATCGCTATGGTCAAAGATTCAGAGAGGAGTTGTATTCTATCAGAGAGCATACGTAACCTTTTTTCTTATGATTTTATCCAATTTTAGGGGAATAATCGCTTAAGCAAATCCTTGAACTATCAATTTAGTGTATAATCATTAATGGATAAATTTATAAAACGTGCCTTACAAGAGGCAAAAAAAGGGATCGAAGCGGGTGATGGTGGTCCGTTTGGAGCAGTGATTGTTAAAGATGAGAAGGTGATTGCTGTTGGACATAATGAAGTGGTTAAGACCAATGACCCAACAGCACATGCTGAAATTGTAGCGATTCGACGGGCATCACAAAAACTGCAATCATTTCATCTGACAGGGTGTTGGCTTTATGTGACAGCAGAACCGTGTCCCATGTGTTTTGCAGCGATTCACTGGGCACATATTGAGAAGGTCTTTTATTGTAATACCAAAGTGGAGGCAGCGGCAATAGGGTTTGATGATAATTTGATTACAGAGATCATGATAGAAAAGAGAGAGGATTCTATCCCTTTTTATCACCAACCCTCAAAAGCGTGTCAAGAACTTTTTAAAAGGTGGTATAAAGACCCGCACAAAGTTCTCTATTAACTCTTCATCGACTTTAAGAAGGCTTGATAGATCTCATCAAGCTTTTGATCCTCTTCAAGAAGTTCCTTATGCTCTGGTGCAAGAATATGTTCAATCACAGCCACACGCTTTAGAAGGTATTCAAAGAGCTCTTTATTAATATCGGGGAGTTTGTTATGGCTCAGTGGGCTTTTGTCGCGACCTTTTTTGACAACACGGGCAGGGATACCGACAGCTGTCGATTCGGGCGGAACCGATTTGACAACAACAGAGTTGGCACCAATTTTACTATGGTGACCAATGGTGATATTTCCAAGAACTTTTGCACCAGCACCGATGACGACACCATCTTCAATCGTTGGGTGACGCTTGCCTGGATCGAGTGAAACACCTCCAAGTGTCACCCCCTGATAGATGGTGACATCATTACCGATAATCGCTGTCTCACCAATCACAACCCCAATTCCATGGTCAATAAAGACCCGACGACCAATCGTGGCGGCTGGATGGATATCGATATTGGTAAAGAGTTGAGAGATTCCCATCCACATTCTTGCAAGAAGACGGAATCCCATTTTATAGAGTTTATTGGCAATACGATAGTTTACAATGGCCCAAACCCCTGGATAGTTGAAGAAGATCTCTATACGTGAGTGTATGGCAGGGTCATTGCGATAGACACTATTAATATCTTCGATGATGAGTCGAAAGAGAGAGGACACCTTTAGCCTCCTTCTGAAAAGTTGATGGTTCTAAGATAACCATTTTCACTTAAGTATAGGTAAAGCTCTCCAAGTATCTCTTTTCGCTCATCTTCTTGAATGATTTCAGACTCTTCAAGGAGTTGTCGGATACGTCGTTCAATCTCTTTGGTATCATAGTCAATGTCATCGAGGACATCAAGGATATTTTGTGCCTCGATAATCTCTTCGATAAAGTAGTCGCCATTCTCATCGAAACGGACAATCGCTTCAGTTGGATGGGTAAAGAGGTTGTGGCGCATCCCTAAAATCTCTTGATAGGCTCCCACTTTGAAAAAGCCTAAGAAGTACTCCTCTTTTTCGACATCAACATCATGAAGATAGAGGGGGCTCTCGATATTAAAGGCGATCTCTCCATCACTGTCACAGGTAATATCCCAAAGGCTTGCAGAGCGTGTTGGTGCTTGGTCGAGTCGATCAAGGGGCATCACAGGGAAGTTTTGTGCAAGCCCCCAGTAGTCAGGAAGTGACTGAAAGAGCGAAAAGTTCACCAGATAGCGCTCTTGTACACGATCAAGAATTGCTTTAATCTCTTTGGATGGTTTATTGCGTAGTAGCTCCAGTGCCTTTTTAATGATGAGGTGAACCAGTGTTTCAGTGTTGGCACGGTCGGTTAGATCGATGTAGCCCAAATCAAAGAGTGTCAGAAGGGATTCCATATGGTCGAGGGCATCATGGAGATACTCTCGTGCATTTTTGGTCGAGATTGAGCAGTAGAGGTCATAGAGCTCTTGAACAAGTGGAGGATTCTCCTCTTTAAGGCGTAGAATCTCTTCACTATACTCTTGGCTAAAGAGTTCTAAGACAGGTGCGACCAAAACAGCATGGTTAGCGGCGACATAGCGTCCCGACTCGGTAAAGATGGTTGGCTCTTGCACCCCTTTGGCATTGGCAATCTCTTTCAGAAGAAAGACAACATCGTTAGTGAATTCTTCGATTGTATAGTTTCGGCTCGATTGTCCCTCTTGCTGGCTATACTCAACGGCAAGTCCTCCACCAATATTGATTGCTCGAAGATTGTTTGCCCCCATCTTTCTAAGCTCTGCATAGATGTTACCCGCCTCTCGAATCGCTTTTTTCAGCGGAGAGATGTGGTTCATCTGTGAGCCAATATGGAAGTGGATCATAGAGAGGCGATCGGTAAGGTTATGCTTTTTAAGAAGATCCATCGCTTCAAGAAGTTCGGTTGAGGTGAGTCCAAACTTTGAGCTATATCCACCACTCTTTGCCCAGATACCGATACCCCCTGTATGCAGACGGATACGCAAACCGATTTTTGGCGTAGGAGAGCCTAACCGTTTGGCCTCTTTGATAATGACTTCAAGTTCATTAATCCCCTCAATGGTAAGGGTGATATTGTGCCCCATCTTGGCTGCTAAAAAGCCCATACTAATAAGCTCTTGATCTTTAAAGCCATTGACGGTGATAGGTTTGCCTAAGTTGGTGTAACTCATGGCAAGAATCAATTCGGCTTTACTTCCTGCTTCAAGTCCATACTCAAGGTCTTTGGTCGCTTCTACAAGTGGAATGACAAACCCTGGAAATTGGTTGACCTTCAGAGGAAAAACCGCTTTGAATTTGCCTTGGTAGTTAAACTCCTTTTTTGCTCGTTCAAAGTGGTTAAAAAGGGTACGAACATTTTGGGCAGCAAGATGGGGAAAACGGAAGAGCAGGGGACCCTTATACCCCTGTTCACGCATCGTTTTTGTGAGCTCAATCAAAGAGGGTTTTGAACCGTAGTTAACTTTAACCACACCATCTTCGACAATATAGTTGCCTTCTCCCCAAACATGGATACCATAGCTTTTTTTTGGATCAGTTAAACTGGTCGATGGCAATACGCTTCTCCTCTTTAGTTTCAAGATCTTTGACCCAAATTTCACCCGCTTTTAGCTCATCCTCTCCAATAATGGCGCACCGTTTTGCACCAAGACGGTCAGCAGCTTTAAGGTGGGCTTTGAGAGACTTTTTATTGTACTCTGTATAGACTGTTTCGTGTTGACGTTGCTGATGTGCCAATTGTAAAATAGTTTCAATCGCTTCAGGCTCCATCAGACCAAGATAGAGACCCTCTCGTGAGACTTCTGGCATCTTAACCAGTTCCATAATACGTTCAATACCCAATGCAAAACCAACCGCTGGTGTCGATTTGCCATCCAAAAACTCAACAAGGCGATTGTAGCGTCCACCCCCAGCAATGGCACTTTGCGCTCCAATCTCACTGCTTACAAACTCAAATGCCGTGCGTGTGTAGTAGTCAAGCCCACGAACAAGTTTTGGATCACGCTCAAAAGGTAGGCTGTGTGCTTCAAGGAGTTTGACCAGTGTGTTAAAATCGCTATCACACGCTTCACAGAGGTTTTCGACAATGACTGGAGAGCTTTTTAAGAGGTTTTGGCAACTCTCAACTTTACAATCAAGGACACGAATCGGGTTGGTTTCGATACGGCGTTGACAATCTTCACACAACTCCTCTTGAATACCATGCAGGTGCTGAACGAGATTTTCGCGGTATCCTGGCATACACTCAGGACATCCAAGAGAGTTGATTTTGATGGTATAACCGATACCAAGTGCATCAAAAATATCTTTAATCATCAAAATGATCGTAAAATCTTCATAGACACTACCTTCACCAAAGCTCTCACAACCAAACTGATGGAACTCTCGCAATCTCCCTTTTTGAGGGCGTTCATAGCGAAACATTGGGCCATGGTAGTAGAAGCGGTGGATTCCCCCTTTTTTATCTAGTTTATTCTGAATAAAGGCACGTACAACACCTGCTGTTCCCTCTGGGCGCAAGCAGACATCATGACCACCTTTGTCGATAAACTGATACATCTCCTTACCGACAATATCACTACTCTCACCGACACTGCGTTTAAAGAGTGCGGTTTCTTCTAAAAGTGGGGTTTCGATATATTGGTATCCATACCGCTCTGCAATACGGCTTGCTGTATTGATAATATGGATAAACCGCTCGTTATCCGGGTTCAAGATATCTTTCATTCCACGAAGTGCTTGAATCATAGTTGGCTATCCTTGCATGATGTAGTTTATAAGTTGGTCTGTAATGGCATCGATAGGTGCCGTTGCATCAATGATAATATGGTCGATTTTAAGAGTATCGACAATCTTTTTCATACTCTCTTGTACCTGCATCATATAGCTGGTTCCTCGCATTTCGATAGCATCATGACTTTTGGCTCCTAAACGAGATTGAAGTGTCGTTTCATCGATGGTAAAGAGTACGATACGATCGGGTAAAAGGTTTGATGTTGCAAATCGGTTGAGTTGCAAGAGGGTGTCGATATCAATACCCTCATGAACATGGGCATAGGCGATACCAGAGATAAATGAACGATCACTTAAAATCAATCGTCCTAAGTTTGGACGAATAATGCGCTCGGTGTGTTCGGCTCTATCGGCAAGAAAGAGTAGGATCTCTGCTTTCGCTTCAATCGCTCCCTCTTCTAAAAGGATAGAGCGAATCTTCTTACCAAGTGGTGTTCCCCCTGGCTCTTTGGTGACAATGGCATCAGGAAACTTTTGGGCAAGACGCGTAATTTGTGTACTTTTACCGACGGTGTCGATTCCTTCAAAGGCGATATACATTAGCGTAACTCTTTAATGATTTGATAAACTTGTGGTGGTACGAGATGGGCACATGAGGTATCATGTTTGAGTATGGCACGCACAATCGATGAGCTAATAAAGGCACACTCAAGTGTTGGCATCAGATAGATCGTCTCTATTTCAGGGTCAAGTGAGGCATTGGCATAGCCCATTTGTAACTCATACTCAAAGTCACTTCCTGTACGTAAACCACGAATAATAATTTTACTATCCATCTGATGGCAAAATTTGACCAGTAGGTTTGAAAAGCCCTTAACCTTTACATTCTTGAGATCACTACATGCTGCTTTAGCCATCTCAATACGCTGATCATGCGAAAACATCGGTCCCTTTTCACTCGATTTGGCAACAGCCACGATGACTTCATCAAAGAGATGTGATGCACGCTTGATAATATCCATATGACCATTCGTAATAGGATCAAATGTTCCTGGATAGATAACCCGTTTAAAAGATTTACTCATGCTTCCTCGATTTTCCAACGTTTATAGAGATTGTGTTGAATGCCAAGAAGATCGAACCACTTACCAATAATGAAGTTCTCCATCTCTTCAATCGTTTCATGATCGCTGTAGTAACCGATAATCGGTGGTGCGATGATCACACCAAGGCGTGAAAGTTTGAGCATATTTTCGAGTGCAATAGGGCTCAAAGGGATTTCACGGGGAGCAAGGAGAAGAGGGCGCTTCTCTTTAATCATCACAGCAGCGGTGCGTGTGACAAGATTATCGGCAATCCCACAGGCAATTTTGGCAAGTGTATTCATACTACATGGTGCAATAATCATCGCATCACTTGGAAATGATCCAGAGGCGATAGGTGCGGCAATATCGCTATTTTTATAGATACGTGCCGACTCATGGCGAATCACCTCTTTGGCATGATCGGAGAGAATGATATAGGGGGAGATTTCAGGTGGAAACTTCTCGATCATACGCATACCAAGTTGTACTCCACTGGCACCGGTAATAGCCGTGACTACTCTCATTGAATCTCCACCATATTTTTATCGACAACTCTACCGCGAAGTGCTTTGCCATCTGCTTTTTTGATCAAAATAGTCTCTCCAATAAAGCCGTTTTGTAAGGCTCTCCCCTCAAACTCGATATGCACGGCACCATCATCGTAAAAACAGCGTACAGGATGGTGTTTAAAGACAGCTGGAATGGCTGTTACCATCATTTCTGTAATCACTTTTCCTTTGGGAATATGCTGTCGTGCAATCACTTCACCGATTCTTGTTTGTGCGATGGGAAGTGCATAGAATGTCTCAAAAGGAACAACGGCTGGTGTGACATCTTTTAAAGTAATTATTCTATCTTTTTTTATTTGATGATTGGCTTTATAAACTCCTATGGCTCCATCGATTCTATATTGGAAAAAGTGGCGTTTTTTGCCACACTTCACTGCAAATGAGCCTTGATGTTTACGAAGTGCGCGTTGCGGTAGTGAGAGTTGACATGAGGAGGTGTAATGAAAACTATTGGCATGGGTACTGGTTGGTTTAATCTCAATATTGGCAATTTGAAGGGTAGGGTAGTACTGGAGGTAGCGTTGTTTAAGAAGCTTTTGAAGGTTTGGGTACTCTTTTTTGGTTTGAAGTTTGAATTGAATCAGCTTTGCTTGTGATTGAATATGTGTGATACCTAATGCTGATAGATGCTCTTTGATCTTAAAAATGGGAATTTGCCATTTAGAGCGATGTTCTGAGAGTGGAATGATACATGTTTGACTGCTGTTAATATCAAAAGTTGATGGTGAAATACATGGTTTCTGAATCGTATAACTTGGTTTGATCTGAATGGTTTGTGCTAAGATTTGGATTGAAAAAAGAAGGATAAAAAAGATGGAGCGGGAGACGGGGGTCGAACCCGCGACCCCAACCTTGGCAAGGTTGTGCTCTACCACTGAGCTACTCCCGCATCGAGGATTTATGCAACGAAAAGATAGTTGTTGTGGTACCGAGGGCCGGACTCGAACCGGCACGGGCTAATGCCCACCAGATTTTGAGTCTGGCGTGTCTACCAGTTTCACCACCCCGGCAACTGGTACCTTTTCGTATTGCTGGCGGAATTATAATACCTATTACCTTAAAAGCCGATTAAAAATAATCGGCGTGAAAGCTTTTTACTTATTTTGCGACAGCCTCTTTGAGTTGCTTGCCGACTTTAAACTTAACAGCACGAGCTGCTGGAACATCAACAATGCGATCTGTACCTGGAACTTTCGCTTTACGAGCGGCACGTTCAGTTGTTGTAAAAGTACCAAATCCGATGAAGCTTACACTCTTCCCTGCAGCCAATGCTTCAGTAATAGTTTCGAGGGTTGCATTGATGACTGCTTCAGTATCTTTTTTGGACAATCCCGCTTTTTCGGCGACTGCCTGCACAAATTCAGCTTTTTTCATAGGGCTATCCTTATAAGAGATTTACGCGCTCATTGTACTATGTTTTATTTCAAAATGCAAGAAATATTATAAAAATACTTAACCAAATCGCGATATTACCGATACTACACACAGTTAAGGTTTGAGTAGGAACTTAATTTGCTTGCAAATTGATAGAGACTTTTAGCTATTCAAGAAAGGACACCTATGCGAGTCACACAAAATCGTTTTTATAATACCTTTATTACGGATCAGAGTAAGATCAAAGAGCAACTTGATACCGTCAATCGACAAATCTCTTCAGGAATGAAGATCAAGTATGGGTATGAAGATGTCTCTGTCTTTGCCGATACACTACGATTGGATTATGAAGAGAATGCACTCGATCAATCAATTAATATCTCCAAAGATGCCGAAAACTTTATCAATAATACCGATAGTGTTATGTTTCAAATGACTGATACATTAACACGTTTTAAAACTTTGCTAATTCAATCTGCAAATGGTACTAATTCTGAGAATAACTATTTTGCACTTGCCAATGAACTAAAATCTCTGAAAGAGCATATGATCAATCTTGGAAACAGCTCAATTAATGGTCGATTCCTATTCTCTGGCAGTGCGTTAGATGTCAAGCCACTTGATGAACATGGTAACTATTACGGTAATAATGATACGATTAAAGCAGTTATTAGTGAGGATGTTGAGATTCCTTACAACATTCCAGGTGAAGAGCTCTTCTTTGGAGAAGATGCTAATATGAATCGAAAGGTGACAACCAATATTCCTCTCACTCGATTGAACTCTGATGAAGCTGTTACACTAAATACAACGATTAGTGAGTTGCGAGGTACCAATGAAGATTATACATTTACCATTCAAGGACGTAAGAGTGATGGGAGTACCTTTAATAACTCAGTTGTTTTAACATCTGACAAAACAGTTCAAGATATTTTAAATACTGTTGCTGATCAGTTTGGAAGAGATCTTGTCGATGTCTCACTAAGTAATGGTTATATTCAAGTAACAGATAAGTTTCAAGGAAGCAGTCTGTTAGACCTTCATCTCTATGCAGAAAGTAATAGCGATACCATAGAATTTGTCAAAAGTGCTAATGTGGGAGCAGATGTTTACCATAAAGTACCATTCTCAGCGAAAGGTTCAATCTTTAGTGGTAATATTCCTTTAACAGTGATGAAAGATACAACCAATGGTACAAACTTGGTACGTGGTGACTTTGCACAAACCAATACACTTTTAACAGATCTTACAACGACATCTTCGATTGATGGAAAGTCATTAACACTTGAACTTAATGGTAATACGAACACAATTAATCTTGATGATACGATGACTGTCCAAAATTTGCTTGATACGATTAATACAACCATCAATAGTCAAGATGCCAGAGCTTTTTTGGATGATCGAGGCCATATTATTTTTGAGAACCTTAATGGTAGTGATGTTATTACAGAGGTAGCACTTTACTCAAACTCAACGCCACCAGATTTTCTCTTTAATACGAATGGTACACTAACCATTGATGACCCTAAACATGACCTTTTTTCTGCACTCGATGAAGCGATTGAGGCAGTTGAGAATGGTATGATCTATCCAGATGGTACGAATTTGGTCAATCCACGAAACCCTGGTATTGAAAATGCTATTGAACGTATTAACCATGTTTTTGATCATGTTGCTAAAGAACATACTAAAGTGGGAGCGATTTCTCAAAGTTTGAACTATTCAATAGAGCGAAATGAGATGCTTAAATCTAATGTGCAAATTCTTCGTTCTGATATTTTAGATACCGATATTGCTGAAGCGACCATGAAGCTTAACCAGTTGAGTTTGAATTTTCAAGCCATGTTGGCATCTGTGGCAAAAATTCAGAACCTCTCTTTGGTTAAATATATGTAATGGCTTGCCTCTATTTTAGAGGATACGATATAATTTCAGCCATCATATATTAAAGGAATGGACTATTTTTAAAACAGCTTTTTTACTAACAGTTGCAATTTTTTTCATCTATGGTGCGATTGCGACCGCCATACCACAAAGTGATATGGTCGGTTCGCTTGGAACCTATATTGGAACACACAATCGTTGGCTTTTTGGTCTCTTTAGCTACATCGATTTTTTCTATCTCCTCTATCCTCTATATCGCCTTTATAAACTTCGAACAGTTAAAGAGATAGATTTTGAAGTGGTGTCAGCATCACTACTCTTTCTCTTCTCTCTGCTTATTTTACAAGCATTGGTTGTGGATACACCTATGGATGGATGGATCGGTGGAAGTATCGTCAGCTTCTTACATCCATTTATTGGAGAAGCAGGTGTCTGGCTCTTTTGGTTGATGACCTTTACACTTTCAGCTCTTATCTTATGGGGTGAGAAGCTACAGGATCAGTTATCAGATTTAAAAGGGTTGATGGAGAATCCTTTCTCTCGTCCGATTGAGGTGATTAAGCCGGTACGTAAACAATCTTCTGTGATGAAGAGTTATGAACCACCTCAAAAACCTGAACCGTCTCAAGAGTCTGAGCTACCTCAAACAACAACACCTCTCTTCTCTGAAAGAAAGAGAGAAAAGCAACCAAAAGAGGAGAAGGTTGAAACCTCTTTAGAGTTGCCAGTTCATGAGCAGAAGAGTGTAGATGTTGTTCCAGAAGAGAAGAGTATCATAGAAGAGAAAAGTGTGACAAAAGAGGAGAGTGTCGCAGAGGAGCCACCTTTGGTTCAAGAAGCGGTAGTCGAGGAAGAGATTATTCAAGAGAAGGGGACTAAAGAGAAGAGTTCTCAAGAGAATAAAACTGAACACTCAATTGAGATTGTCCAAGAGATTGAAGAGAATAAGAAGCTTTTGGCACAAATCGATATGGGAGAGCAGGAGAAGCCCAAAAACTTTAAACTTCCAAAGCTTGACTTCCTTCAAAAACCACCCAAACGTCGCCATGAGGTTAATGAAGCAGAGATTGATGAAAAGATTAGTGATCTGCTTGAGAAGCTGGCAAAATTCAAGATTGAAGGGGATGTGGTTCGTACCTATGCCGGTCCTGTAGTCACAACCTTTGAGTTTAAGCCGGCACCCCATATTAAGGTTTCAAAAATCTTGAATTTGCAAGATGACCTTGCGATGGCTCTGCGTGCGCAGACGATTCGTATTCAAGCTCCAATCCCTGGTAAAGATGTGGTTGGTATCGAAATTCCCAATAAAGAGGTCGATACCATCTATCTTCGTGAGATCTTAGAAGATAATATCTTCAAAAAGTCCAAGTCACCTCTGACAATCGCTTTAGGAAAAGATATTGTCGGTAAACCATTTGTTACAGACTTAAAGAAACTACCACACTTACTAATTGCAGGAACGACAGGAAGTGGAAAGAGTGTTGGTATCAATGCAATGATTTTGAGTCTGCTCTATCGAAACTCACCCGATCAACTAAGACTCATGATGATTGACCCCAAAATGCTTGAGTTTTCGATCTATAATGATATTCCTCACTTACTTACTCCTGTTATCACGCAACCTAAAAAGGCGATTACAGCACTCTCTAATATGGTAGCAGAGATGGAGCGTCGGTATCAGATGATGAGCCAGACCCGTACCAAAAATATTGAAACCTACAATGAGAAGGCAAGAAAAGAGAATCGTGAAGAGTTGCCTTATATCGTTGTTGTTATCGATGAGCTTGCTGATTTGATGATGACGGGTGGAAAAGATGTCGAGTTTTCCATCGCACGTCTTGCACAGATGGCACGTGCAAGTGGTATCCATTTGATTGTTGCTACCCAGCGACCGAGTGTCGATGTTGTTACAGGGTTGATTAAAGCCAACTTGCCATCACGTATCAGTTATCGTGTGGGACAAAAGATTGACTCAAAAGTTATTCTTGATGCTATTGGTGCAGAATCGCTTCTTGGACGTGGGGATATGCTCTTTACACCACCAAGTGGAGGGGGATTGATCCGTCTGCATGCACCATGGAGTAGTGAAGAGGAGATCGAGAATATTGTTGAGTATCTCAAAGCACAACGACCGGTTGAGTATGATGAACATTTCTTACAAGAGGGTGGTGCTGAAGAGGGAAGTGCTGGAAGTGGTGGTCAAGTAGAGGATACCGATCCACTCTTTGAAGAGGCGAAACAGATTGTTCTCAATGATAAAAAGACAAGTATCAGCTATCTTCAGCGACGCTTACAGATTGGTTATAACCGTGCGGCACGTATTATTGAACAGCTTGAACAAGCAGGAGTGATCTCAGCTCCTAATGCCAAAGGTAATCGCGAAATTATTGGTGGTTAAACGACTATCATCTTTTTCATAAAAGATCGATCCATCGGTACGCTTTGCGTATCTGATGATCGGTAGGGAACACTTGAAACTCCATAACTGTTTCTATTTTACACATCATAAAAATTCTAAGTTACAATAAGTTACACTGAACGATAGACTTATCTCCATTCTGATAAAATTAGAAGTAACCAAACCATGAATGAAGGAGAACGAATGGGTTTTATGGCCGAATATGAAAAACACGTTAAAGAGCGTGAAGCGCTTGGTGTTCCTCCGCTTCCTCTCTCTGCAGAGCAGACAGCACAGGTTATTGAACTGCTCAAAGAGATCCCGATTGTTGAAGAGGAAAAACTTCTTGACCTTTTGGAAAACCGTGTTCCACCAGGGGTTGATGATGCAGCATATGTCAAAGCAGCATTCTTGAATGATATTGTTCAAGGAAAAGCAAAAACTGCGGCGATTTCACCTGTTCGTGCCGTTAAAATGCTCGGTATGATGCTTGGTGGTTTCAACGTTAAACCTTTGGTTGATGCACTCTCACACAAAGATGCTGAAGTAGCACAAGAAGCTGCTAATCAGTTGAAGCACACTATGCTTGTTTATGATGCATTCAACGATGTAAAAGAGCTTGCTGATAATGGCAACAAATATGCAAAAGAGGTTCTTGAGAGCTGGGCAAATGCAGAGTGGTTCCTCAACCGTCCTGAACTTCCAGAAGAGATCACTGTTACTGTTTTCAAAGTTCCTGGTGAAACAAACACTGACGACCTTTCACCTGCAAGTGAAGCGTTTACACGAAGTGACATTCCTCTCCATGCAAACAGCATGCTTGTTGCGAAGATGGATGACCCAATCGGTACCATTAAAAAGTTGAAAGAGAAAGGTCACCCAGTTGCATTTGTTGGTGACGTTGTCGGTACTGGTTCTTCTCGTAAGTCTGGTATCAACTCTGTTCAGTGGCACATTGGTGAAGATATCCCAGGTGTTCCAAATAAACGTACTGGTGGTGTTATCATCGGTGGTATTATTGCTCCTATCTTCTTCAACACTGCAGAAGACTCTGGTGCGCTTCCAATCGAAGCTCCAGTTGAAAACCTTGAGACTGGTGATGTTATCACTATCAAGCCTTATGAAGGTAAAATCCTTAAAAATGGCGAAGTTGTAAGTGAATTTAAACTTAAGCCAAATACACTTCCAGATGAAGTTCGTGCAGGTGGACGTATTCCACTCATCATCGGTCGTAACTTGACACGCAAAGCACGTGAAGCACTCGGAATGGGTGAAGAGAATATCTTTGCACGCCCTGAGCAACCAGAAGGAAAAGAGGGTGTTGGTTATACACTCGCTCAAAAGATGGTTGGACGTGCATGTGGTATGGAGGGTGTACGCCCTGGTATGTATGTTGAGCCAGAAGTTCGCACAGTTGGTAGCCAGGACACTACTGGTGCAATGACTCGTGATGAGATTAAAGAGCTTGCAGCACTTAGCTTTGGTGCTGACCTTGTTATGCAGTCTTTCTGCCATACAGCAGCGTATCCAAAACCAGCAGATATTAAGTTGCAGCATACATTGCCTGAGTTTATTACAAGCCGTGGTGGTGTAAGTCTTCGCCCAGGTGACGGTGTTATCCACAGCTGGCTCAACCGTATGGTTCTTCCAGATACTGTTGGTACAGGTGGAGATAGCCATACTCGCTTCCCAATCGGTATCAGCTTCCCTGCAGGTTCTGGTCTTGTTGCATTCGCGGCAGTTACTGGTACAATGCCTCTTAACATGCCTGAGTCTGTATTGGTTCGCTTTAAAGGTGAGCTTCAGCCTGGTATTACATTGCGTGACCTTGTTAACGCAATTCCTTACTATGCAATTAAGCAAGGATTGTTGACTGTTGAGAAGAAAGGTAAGAAAAACATCTTCGCAGGTCGCGTTCTTGAGATCGAAGGTCTTCCATTCCTTAAGTGTGAGCAGGCATTCGAGCTTTCTGACGCATCAGCAGAGCGAAGTGCGGCAGCATGTACTGTAAAACTTGATAAAGAGCCAGTTATCGAGTACATCAACTCAAACATCAAGCTTCTTGAAGCGATGATCGATAACGGATATGAAGATAAACGAACTATTCAGCGCCGAATCGACAACATGAAGAAGTGGCTTGAAAACCCAGTTCTTCTTGAAGCAGATGAGAATGCAGAGTATGCAGCAGTTATCGAAATCGACTTGAACGAAATCACTGAGCCAATCGTTGCATGTCCTAATGACCCAGATGATGTTGCAACTCTTAGTGAAGTTCTTGCGGATCCAAAACGACCGAAAAACATCGATGAAGTCTTTGTCGGTTCTTGTATGACAAACATCGGTCTCTTCCGTGCGCTTGGTGAAGTTCTTAAAGGTAAAGGACAAGTTCCAACTCGCCTATGGGTTGTACCACCAACAAAAATGGATGAGAAACAGCTCATCGAAGAGGGATACTACGCAATCTTTGGTGCTGCTGGTGCGCGTACTGAGATCCCTGGATGTTCTCTCTGTATGGGTAACCAAGCACGTGTTGCTGATAATGCGATTGTATTCTCAACTTCAACACGTAACTTCGACAACCGCCTTGGTAAAGGTGCGCAAGTCTATCTTGGTAGTGCTGAGCTTGCAGCGGTATGTGCGCTTCTTGGACGCATCCCAACTAAAGAGGAGTACCTCGATATCGTTCCTCAAGCGATTGCAGGTAAAGAGGAAGATGTTTATAAATATCTCAACTTCCACCTTGTCGATAAAGAGACACTTGAATATATGGTTAGCTAAAACCTTACAGACCGGGCATCTGCCCGGTCCTACTCCACTGGAGCTCTACAATGAAAAAACTCTTTCTACTACTTCTTACAAATCTTTCCCTTTTTGCAGGTCTTCTTACATTAGATCAAATTGATACAACCATTCTTTTAAAGAATCGTACCCCTGTCAATGTCAAACTCTCCATTGCACTGCAAGGACGTGATATTGAAGAGAGCGAAATGGAGCTGATCGATGTTGTTCAGACAGTCGTCGGTGGCTTTTGGGCTGAATCACTGGTGACAACACAGGGAAAACAGCAGTTTAAAAAGATGGTGATCGATTTGGCAAATAAACAGTACGGTATTGAAATCGATTTTGTCTATATCCGAAACATTCGTATTGAAACCAACCCCCTTGAGCAGTGTCGTGAGCTTTTGAAGAGGAGGTGATGGGGGCTTTTATATTCTTTAGAAGTATTTATTAGTGTTTTTTAATGACTTTAAAAATAATGTTTTCTATATAAATAAAAATAAATAATATTTTTGTTATACTATGAACCAAATAGTTATAAGTAAAGAAGAGGTTTTAAATGGATCACATTAGTATCGATAAAATTCTTTCAGTATTTAAAAATGAGTATGGAATAATTCTTTCTAAGCTAGCAGGGAAAAAGATAATTTTTGAAGATGAAAGTAGATCAATTGTTGTTGCAATGCCTTTTTCAAAAGTATATCCAAGAGGTAATGGTTGGGTTGATCTTACAAAAGTACAAGTAGATTTATTCAAATCATATATGCATGGATTTATAGTCTTTCGTTTGTCTAGCTCCTCGATATACTATGTCGATATGAAAGTCTTATTGCCCTTGTTAACTCAAGACTCTATTCATAAGAATACAAATGAGGGTGAACACTGGAAACTTGATATTTGGTTGGATAAAATCTCAATTAGAAAAAGTGATAAATTCTTATCAGTCAAAGAAAATGATCATAAGTGTATAACTAAATGCTTATAATAAAAGTGTCGAGAGAAGAGGAAAGAGTGTACTCATATTATCCTTATATTCAGATAGAAATATTAATACTCTATTGCGTTATCAGTGAGCTTGGTTATTCGGCTAAATATGAAATTTAAGTGTTGTCAATTAACCATTCATGAATTTTATGACTTATTTAATACATCAATTTATGAGTTTATGAATAAATATAGGGTAAACTATAGTTTTGCTAAACGACTAAAAAAAGATTGTTTGAGTATGTTTGAGTTTTATAAAAAGAAACAAGGGAATGATATGAAATACTTTGAAAAAATAAGAGAACTTACTAAATTAATACCAGCTTCGATTGTTGATTTTAGTATTCCTCGAGACAGAACGAATCCTCCAACTCAAGCATCTTCAAACTTTATAACAAATAAAGAACAAGGTGATTGGGCAGAAGATTTAATATTTAGAGCAATTAATGAAACTTCAAAGAATTATATTGCAGTTAAATACGGAAAATCTGATGATTTAATAGCAGGGGATAAAGGATTTGATAAATTTTACAATGAGTTTCAAAATGAACTAGATACAATAGGTAAAAGACCTGATTTATTAATATTTCATAAAAAAGATTTCGATAAGAAGTTGGGAACTGATATAAGTAAAAGAGATCATAAAGAGATAAATAGTTATGTAAAAAAAGCTATAGCAGGATTAGAGATTCGTTCAAGTGCATTTTTAATACAAAAATATGAAAAAGAGATGAGTGAAAGAACAGATAAATATTTAGAGATTGTCTTTGAATTAAAAGATAAAATATTAACTGAATATAAAGAGTTATTAGAAACAAAAAATAAAAAATATATTGAGATTTTAAATAGTATTAATGAAGATAGTATCCAAATAATAAATTTTCGAAGACCAAGTTGGAATGCAACTGAAGAGTTATCTAATTTAACAAACTTATTTAAAGAGCTAAAAGAAGCTATTAATATTATCCAAAAAAGGGATTATTTGAGTATTACTCCAAAAGTTGAGGATTTAAAAGTTGTGTATAAATGGATAGAAACTTTTAATGTGCCTCATTTTTATGTTCAAGTATTTTTTGATCAATCTTATGCGATATCTTTTGAAGAGATTTTGACTTTGTTAGGTGATCCAGATAAAGAAAATGAATACTATGAAATAAGCAAAGATGTAAAAAATCAAAATAAAACAACTATAAAAATAAATACCAAAAAAACCACTCAAATAGCTTATAAAATTGATGAGCCTGAGCATAGAAGTATAAGAAAAGAAATGAATAGAGGCAGACTTCTATTTTATGTTACCTTTGATGGTGGAACAGCTTATCTTGATATAGAAAATTTAAAATCTTTACTAAAAATTGATGACTTTTAATTATGGTTTTAGAAAAAGAATATATCAAAAAAACTAGCTTACAACATAGAAAAAAATATGCACAATTTTTTACGCCTCTACCTATTGCAAAATTTATGACTAATTGGATTTTAG
>QNYO01000094.1 GCA_003978765.1 Hydrogenimonas sp.
TGCATCGAGCTCCTCACCCAACTGTTTTTCAAAGAGTTTTAGTGACTCCTCTGCATTGAGTCTATTGAGCTGAATTGTATAAACATCATCAAACTGTTGTCGAGAGGTTATTAAGATGGTATGCTCTTTAAAGAGTCTAAAGAGTTGGTTGGTAATCGCTTCATTCTGTTCTGCACTATCAAAAATCACCAAGATATTTTTATTAAAAAGGAGCTTTTTAAGCTCACGATCCAGCTTTTGTCGATTCAACTCCACACCGATCTGCTCAATCATCTGCTCCTCAACAACCTGATCCAAAGTCTGCTCTTTCTCCAACTTAATCCATAAAATACCATCCCGATAGAGGGATCGCTCTTGAATAATATGGAGCAACTCTGTGGTAATTGCCGATTTTCCAATCCCACCATTACCTACAATGGCACAATATTTCCGATCCTTTAAACTTGCTAAGATAAACTCCATTTCATTCTTACGTCCTACAAATTTAGGATCTCGTGGTGGGAGTTGGCTATTGGTTTGCAGTTTGATGGTCGGTTTTTCTTCAAAAAGAGGAGATATTGGAGCATGGTTTTGAGATGCCTCTTTATCGCGCTTTAACTTCTCAATATCATGTTTTAACTGTTTTAATACCTCACTTTTCAATCTTTCAACAGTTTCATACTCTATAATATATTGATTCCCATCTAAGGAAGAAAGTTCATTTTTAAACTCATGCCACTTTGTCAAATGTTCAATATTAACATCACCACTATCTATAGAAAACTTTTTAAAGAAAACCGAAAGATATGGTAACCGACGCTCTTTAAAGCTCTTATAGCCTGTCCGAAATTCCTCTTCAGTATATTGTCCAACACGTCTCTCTAAAAAAACATAGAGAATATCACATGAGACTAATATATCATTTAAACGACTCTGATACCCTTCTGTATGAAAACTCTTATCAGATTCACAATAATGCTCAATAATAGGATTAATATCACTCTTTTGATAGGCACGATGTATTGCAATCTCTATCTCTTTAATATCTTCTTCAACCTCTTTAGTATGCGATAAAAATATTGTCACTTCCATCTTCACCTCTTCCATCTTTTGAAACCGTACAAATTGACCATTTCTCACCAAATCGATACAATTCTATCGAAATTTATAAAACACAGCAACTCATATAGGTTCATTGATAGGATGAGATAAAAAAAGAGGAGAAGATGACACACCTATGGGTGTGTCAGAGTCTAAAGAGGCTATTTTTTGTTATATCGTCGTATCTGTCGTCCACCTCTAAAACACTCTTGGCAGATGCCAAATTTGAAGTTTGGTGGTAGCGGTTTACCACACCGTTTACAGGCTCGTGCAAAGACCCCTTGTCGTAAAGAGCGTTCGATAAAGTTGTTGAGAATCGTTCGTGCTTGAAGGGCATTTTCGGTATCGACAAAGGCATCGGGGAAGCGATAAGAGAGCCAAAGATAGAGTGAAACCTCTTTAACCATCTCCTCTGCTTCAAAGAGCATATCGGAGGTTTGTGCCACCTGTGGTAGATTGTCGGGCAGACCAAATGGGATAGGCTCTTGCTTCTCAAGTGCAATCAGATAGCGATGAAAGACACTCTCAAGATAGGGCGATCCCAAACTCAAAGGGGCGCACGCAAGGTGGTATTTGGTTTTAAGATCAAGTTTGTAAAGGTCAACCATCTTGGCAATCTCAAGCATATTTTCGATATTGGCTGCCACAAAAGGACCATCAAACTGCATATGTTTCACAAAAAAGCCAAGAATCTCTGAAAGACTTTCGGTCTCAATAATTTTGGCAATCAGATCGATATGGTCAAAGTTTGCCATGACCCGATAGGGACCATGAATCGATGGTGACGGCTCATCAATCAGCTCGGTGACTGTATTGAGAACAGGTGCTGTCAATGCCCCCACATACCCCTCTTCATGCAGACCATACCGCCCTGCCCGTCCTGCAATCTGTCGAATCTCTGATGGTGTCAAGAGGCGACGGCTCTGACCATCAAACTTAGAGTCACGGGCAAAGAGAATGGTGCGAATCGGCAAGTTAAGCCCCATCGCAATGGCATCGGTGGCTACAAGAATCTGCGACTCCCCTTCTCTAAAGCGTCGTGCCTCTTCACGGCGCACTTCAGGACTTAAGTTGCCATAGACCACTGAAACATCATAACGACCACTCAACTGCTCTTTAAGTGCCAAGACATCCCGTCGTGAAAATGCAACAATCGCCGTCGAAGGCTCCAGCTTTTTCAAAGAGGTTGGATGGTGGTTTAGAATGAGTGGTGATTTACGTTCAAAACGGACCACTTCAAGCTCCTCATCCAACCATTCAGCCAACTCCTGCACCGCTTCAAGCGCATCTTCGCTACCTGTCATAATCACAGTATGGGCTGGAATACCGATAATGGCGTTCGCCCATGCCCAACCTCGGTCAGGGTCAGCAATCATCTGCACTTCATCGATGACACAGACATCCACATCGACTTGGAAGTTTGCCATCTCAATTGTTGAACTGATATGTGCCGCCTCTTCATCGATGATCTGCTCTTCCCCTGTCACCAGTGATGCTGGAATACCAGAATTTTTTAGGTTCTCATACCCCTCAAGTGCCAAAAGTCTTAGTGGTGCAAGGTAGTAGCCTGTATCGGCACTTTTGAGCTGTTCCATCGCAGCATAGGTCTTTCCACTATTGGTTGGACCGACATGAAAAATGAGCCTACGACCCATTTCACGCGCCAATGGGAAGAGGTTTTTAAAGTCACGGATTGTACGAGCAAGGAGCTCTTCTCTCTGCTTTTTGAGTTTCAACCCCTCAATTTGACGTGCAAAGTGGCGGTTGATTGTTTTAAGTGTTTTGTAAGGGATCTCAAGCACCTCTTTTTGGGCAATCGCATCGATGACAGCATGGGCAATGATCGTTTCAACCTGCTCCTCTTTCATCTCCAAACCCTCTGCTTCATGCAATAGAGCATCTTTGAGGGCGATCAATTCAGCATCAAACTGCGACTCCACTTCGACACGGCGCTGTTCAAAATCTTCATCGATCGGTAGTGACTCACTCTCCCAAATCGCTTGATAGAGCCATCGCTTCTCCACTTCAAGAAGCAGTCGATAGGTCACTTGCCACTCTGAACGACCAAAAATTTCTTTTTCAAACCGTTTAAAGAGGCGTAGCGTATCGGCACGAAACTCCAGATCGGTCATCTCAAAGTGTTGAAAGAGAATATCGCGAAGATAGCTATCGGGAATGGGTACAAAACTAAAGTCACACTGCTCTGGGATCCGCTTAATGGCTTGAATAGTCTGCTCTCTGCTCAGATAGCGGTTTGGCTTGGAGGCAATCTCTAAAAAGCGTGCAATCTCCTCTTTGCGTTTATGAATCTGTTCGGCTTTACACGCTTCAAGCCGTTGACCCAGCTCTGTTTCATCAAGTGCACGAATCTCCTCTTCATCAAATGGGCGACAGCTTAACTGAAGAATCTTATGAAAGCGTTCTTCAAAGATTTCAAACCCAAAGGAGTGGAAGAAGAAAAATCGACCATCATCATCAAAAGCACCATCATATTTTTCTTCTAACTGGTTACGCTTTTGTGCATTGCGCAGTTTGACTAACGCCTTCTCAATGCGTTTTTGGGTAATCTTTTTGAGCTTGACATCTTCAAACTGCTCGCGAATCGCCACCGCTTCAGCAGGTGTATGCTCGATTTGCGACAAAATCTCATCAATCTTTTCAAGCCGTGCTTCTTGATTAGTAATCACTTGATCCGACTTAAATGTTGTATCGAGCGATTTGAGATACTCGGTAATCAATGCACGGTCAGCGGTATCCCCATTGGACCAGATGCGACGAAAAGCACGCACCAGATCGGCTTTGGTTAAGCTCTGCTCTTTGAGTGAGAGGATCATCGCCATCTCAATCAAATTATCGAGCGGTACACGGGTAATCCCCTCATCAAAGCCATCACCACCAAAAATTTTACGGATTGTCTGATTGTACTTAATCAGTTTCTTCTTTTTCTTTGCCATCGCTTCTTTATGATGAGAAGTCGTTACGACATCTCACTACTTTCCTTTCGGTCGAAATGCTTTGATAACACTCTCATCAGTCACCATATAGCGACCCCCGATGAGGTCGATACAGTATGGTACAGCAGGGAAAACAGCATCAAGACATTCACGGATTGATTTTGGTTTACCTGGTAGATTGATAATGAGGCTTTTATTGCAGATACCTGCTGTCTGTCGGCTTAAGATCGCTGTTGGTACATATTGCAGACTCACTTGGCGCATCAACTCGCCAAACCCTGGGAGCATCTTTTGACAGACCGCTTCGGTTGCTTCTGGTGTGACATCACGAGGTGCTGGACCAGTGCCTCCTGTTGTGACAATCAGATCACACCCCTCATCATAAGCCAACTCCTTAAGAGCCTTTTCAATTTCACTCTGCTCATCGGGAATACAGCGATAGATAAACTCAATCTCATTTTGCAGATACTCTTTGAGTGTATCCATAATGGCTACACCTGAAATATCTTCATAAATTCCAGCACTTGCACGGTCGCTTGCCGTGACAACACCCACTTTAATGGTATCCATGGCATCCCCTCATTTTTTCCTGCTATTTTACCCTATTTTAGAGAGGATGCCTCTAAGGTGCTATGGCAAAGAGAGGCTCTTAGGAGGCAAGCAAGGTGTTCAAATCCTCTTTTGCATCCCCTGTAAGATGGAGGTTAAAGTGTTCAACCAAAAAGTTTAAGATATCTTCATTGACAAATTGTGGTGGTTTCGGACCAAGATAAATATCTTTAATCCCAAGACTAAAGAGTGCAAGCAAAATAATGATGGCTTTTTGCTCCATCCAACTGAGCACAATCGAGATAGGAAGATCGTTAATTGGCATTTGTAACGCTTCACTTAATGCTTTAGCAATCTCTACCGCACCATTGCTATCGTTACACTGCCCCAAATCGAGATAGCGTGGAATCTCTGTCCCTTCAATCGTACCAAAATCGATATCGTTAAATCGGAACTTACCACAACTTGAGGTGATAATAATACAATCGTTAGGAAGCGACTCTGCCATCTCTCGATAGTAGTTTCCAGCTTTTCCAGGTGCATCACACCCTGCAATCACAAAGAACTTTCTAATTTTTCCTGCTTGAAGGGCTTCGAGAATCTGTGGAGCCAATGTAAGAACTGTTTTGTAGTGGTGACCTGTGGTTAATGTCGTTGGAGCATCCATCACGGTATCTTCACACTGCAATGTTCTTTCGATCAAAGGTTCAAAGTTGTCATCAACAATCGGTGTTGCCCCTTCGATCCCCACAATCTTATAGGTAAAGACCCGATCGAGATAGTCAGCATTGGCTTTGGGTGGTACAATACAGTTTGTATTGACTACAAAGGTTCCTTTGAACTTTTTCATAAGCTCTACTTGATCGAACCAAGACTTTCCAATATTACCCTTGAGGTGAGGATACTTTCTAAGCTCTGGATAACCGTGTGCAGGGAGCATTTCGGAGTGGGTATAGATATTAATCCCCTTCCCTTCTGTCGCCTTTAAGAGCTTTTCAAGCATCTCCAAATTATGCCCACTCACAAGAATCGCTTTACCTTCAACCCGATTTTGCGGAACAACAACAGGGGTTGGAATACCAAACTTATTGGTATGGGCATTGGAGAGTCTATCCATCACCTCCACACCTGCAGAACCGATCTTCATCAACTGCTTAATATGGTCATCAAAATTGAAGTTGACATTGGTCAGTGTAAAGTAGAGAGATTCGCTCATAACATCATCAATCTCTTTGGTTTGCGTTGGGTCTAACTCGTTCAGATGCTCTCGATAGGCTGACAACCCTTTAAGACCAAAAATCATCATATCCTGAAGACGTGCTAATGTCTCATCTTTACCGCACGTCCCAACCACTTGACCTTGACTTCCACACCCATTGGGTGTACTCATTTCACACTGATAACAAAACATACTCATGATGCACCTCTCTTTTTAAAAAATTGGTGCAAATTCTACAAAAGAGTCGATCGTTATTCATTGACTTATGTCAAGGAAATATGAAAAAAATTATGTATTAAATATATTTTATAAAAAATTAAAATAATGCTTACTGTAAAAGATGACCGAAGGGTTTAAAGAGATAGCAGGTTGAGACCTGTTTAAAAAACTCATACGCCTCATAGGCATCAAGAATTCGATCTTCTCCCCCAAGATAGGTTTCAATCTCTATCTTTCTCTTAGTAATTGTATGAAACTTCTCTTCTAACCATGGATAGGTAAGAAGGGTTTCAAGCTCTGAAACATCTGAATCTCCCCGATAGGGTTGAAGATCTATATGGGTAGGATAGGCAACATTTTTCAAAAAATTAGCGATATAAGCTTCAGGATCTTTTTTGTAGTAGATGAGTTGTGTTTTAATAAATGCCCGACTTTTGTTACAAAACCATGCAGGAGATAAGAGAATCAGTCGATCGATACGATGATCGGCTTGAAGTGTATATTCCAATGCCCGAATCGCACCATAGCTAAAGCCAGCTACCACATAAGGGTTATCACGAACATCACCAAGATACTCTACAAAGAGTTCTGACTCATTTTTAAGAGAGAAACCACTAAAAAAGATCATGGAGCATCTCTTTTACATCATGTTTGGTCACAACTTCACGCTGTAAAATCTCATCGGCAAGCTGTAAAATCGCCTCCTCCATACGTGCCACAAACCCTTCAATATCTTGTTTGGCACTCTCTAAAATCTTTTCAACATCGGTGATATCGGCATGAAACCGTTCACCCATTCCATAGTTTTCTACCATCTCCTGTGCCAAAAGGCGTGCTTCTTTGAGATCATTGGCGGCATTAGTAAAGTGTTCATGGTAGTACATCTGCATCATCATATCACCCGCAAGATAGACTTTGATACGATTCATCATCTCTGTTTTTGAGACAATCTCCTTTTCAGAACTCTGAAAATTGTCACTCAAAAGCCCAATCTTTTCAAACTCAATATCGAGCCAATAGGCTGTCACTGCCTTGGCGGATTGGTAGATGGCTTGAATTCTCTTCTCTTCATCACTATAAGTTAAGATTTTACGCTTTCCTAAAAGCACCTTATCTTTGACCGCAAGAAACTCTTCAATTTCGATAATCTTTTTTCCAGACTTCAGGGCATGAATCGCCGCTTCATTGACGAGTGAAGAGAGTGCCGCACCACTAAAACCTACTGTCATCTGTGCCACATCATCGAGATTGAGATGGTGAGGCTTATTGGCAAGATAGATTTGAAGAATCGATTTACGCTCCTCTTTATTGGGCAATGAGACAAAAACACGGCGATCAAAACGTCCAGGACGAAGGAGTGCATCATCGAGCATCTCAATCTTATTGGTTGCGGCAATCACAATCACACCACTACTATCTTCAAACCCATCCATCTCCGTAAGAAGCTGATTGAGGGTCGCTTCACGCTCATCATTACGCATACCGCCTCGCGCTTTTCCTACCGCATCAATCTCATCGATAAAGACAATTGCAGGTGCCATCGCCTTAGCACGCTTAAAGAGTTCACGCACACGTTTCGCACCCATACCAACATAGATCTGTACAAAGGATGCCCCACTTTGATAAAAGAATGGAACACCCGCTTCACCTGCAACCGCTTTGGCTATCAACGTCTTACCCACACCAGGAGGACCAACCAAAAGAACCCCACGTGGCATACGGATACCAAAGTTTTTATACTTCTTAGGATGTTTTAAAAAGTCGATAATCTCTTCAAGCTCCTCTTTGACATCATCAATCCCTGCAACATCTTTAAAGGTAATGGTTGAAATAATAGGGCGAATATGGGCAGGTTTCTGAAGCTCATGTGCTAGCTCGATCTGTTCACTCATATGTTGCTCTTTGAGTTCACGATTCTTCTTAGCCCACCGAAGAATATAGAGCACCAAAAGAATGAGAACAATGATAGTTAAAATATCAGCAACATAGGGGTTCGGCTCTTTAATCGTTACAGGTGTTGTCTGATAGAGTGTTTTAAGGTTGATAGCATCTTTGGGAATTTTATAGCGCGTTCCGCCACTGCTAAAGTAGAGATAGGGACCATCAATCACTGCATGGGTCACTAATGACTCTTTGATAAGTGACTCAGCAGTTGTTGCATCGATTGTCTTTGCATTATCACGAAAGAGTGCAATCGTAAGAACCAACACAACCAAAAGTGCTGAAAGGATCAGCACCATGCGGTTGGTTTTAGAAATCTCCATAGTTGATCTCCTCGGTCGCTTCAAAAGTTTCAAGCGCTAACCACTCTCCTCTTAGATCACGATCACTACGAATCGCAACTTTATTAAAATATTGATCAAGACCGATATAGAGCCCATCTTTTTCACTCTCTACAAGAATCTCAAGTGGTTGTTTGAGTGAACGTCGAAATGCAAAGTTTTTCGCTTTGACAATCTGTGTCAACTCCTTGTGGCGCTCTTTGGCAATATTACCTGGAACTTGTGGCTTCATCGTACTGCTTGGTGTGCCATCCCGTTTGGAGTAGCTGAAAGCATGAACATGAGTCAATGGAAGCTGTTTGACACGCTCAATCGCCTCTTGCCACTCCTCTTCACCCTCACCTGGGTGCCCAACAATAAAGTCGGTTCCAAGGGCATACCCACGGTCAGCAAGCTCTTCAAAAAGCTTTAAATCGGTTTCAAAACGGTTTCGACGATTCATCAATTGAAGCATCTTATCGGATGTGTGTTGCAAAGCGATATGGAGATGTTTCGCCATCCATGGCTCATCTAAGAGCTCTTTAAACTCATCGGTAATCTGAATCGGCTCAAGAGAACCGATACGAATACGGCGTACACCACGGATCAGACTCATTCGTTTAAGAAGTTTGGCAATCGATGTTCCTCGATCTTTTCCATAGCTACCAACATTGGTTCCTGTTAAGATAAACTCTCCAAACCCATTGGATGCAAGACGTTTAATCTGCTCTAAAATAAGTGTTTCATCAAGACTTCTGGCATTCCCACGTACATAGGGAATAATACAGTAGCTACAACGAAAATCGCACCCCTCTTGAATTTTGATAAAAGCACGCGACTTTCCAATAAACTGTTCTACGACCGTCGTATCGACATGCTCAAGATCACCAATCTCATAGAAGCGTTCAGGACTCTCTATAAATTTCGCAACCTTCTCCTTCTCACTATGACCAAAAACGCCGTGAACTTTACCACTCTCAAAGAGAGACTCCCCTTTGGTATGAGCACCACACCCTGTTAAGAGCACTTTAGCATGGGCATTAATCCGTCCAACCTGATTAATGTAACCACGAACCCCACTATCGGCTCCATTGGTCACAGTACAGGAGTTGACAACAATCACATCTGCCTCTTCTTCACTTTTGGCAATCTCATAATCTCCAAGGCGTGACATCATCACCTGTGTATCGAACTGATTGGTTCGGCATCCAAATGTTTTAAAATAGACCTTTTTCATTGTTACAATCTCCCCCTATTCATATCAGCAGAGGCATTAAGAGGCATATCTTCTACCCAATTTATAGTGTAATCGTTCCATCAGGAAGATTTGGTAGTGTTGGCTTCTCTTTTGCCTGATCGAGATAGATATGTTGTGATGGATAGGCAATCACAATATCATCCTCTTCTTTAATCAACTCAAGAATCTCTGTTGAGATGGTACTGCGTAGTGTGAGTGTTGCATAAGCATTGGTAAGATACCAGACACTAATTCTTATACCATTCTCTTCAATAAAAGCATAGACCCTCGGTTCAACATTCGTATTTTTAAGGCTGTAGCGTGATCGCAATTTATTGAGTTGCTTACGGGTAATATCGGTATAACCTTTGGCATACTTTTTGGCTGTCTCTTTAGCAATATGCTGTGCCTTCTTATGGTTGGAATTAAATGTGATGGTAAAGTCGATACCATCCCATACCGTTTTGAGTGTCGCATGCGAATAGTTGGCAATCATATGGGTAAAGATATAGTTATTAGGTACAAAGATAATACGCCCAGCACGTCGGTTATGCATATAAGTGGTTAGCGTGACATCTTCAAGGACTGTAATGCGTAGAAGAGAGATATCCAATACATCACCAACATACTCCACACCATCTTTGACCACCTTAATACGGTCACCGACATGAATCGAACCACCAAGAACAATGACCAGCCACCCTAACATACTCATAAACCAATCTTTCATCGCAATCGCAATACCAGCCGATGCAAAACCGAGCACGGTGACAAGGTAGGATACATTTTCGATATAGGCAAAAATGATAATAATCAGAACCACAAAGATGAAAGAGAAGTTGATAATCTTATTGGCCATATAGAAGCGTTCATTGTCGGTAATGGTGCGCTTAACCAGCCACTTAATGAGAAGGACAAGGATGAGTGTGGCAAGAATAATCATTCCGATCATACCGACTTTCTTCGCCTGCTCCTTAATCTGATCGGTCAAACGTAGAGTGATCTCATCAACCTTCTTTTTATAGACAATCAAGGCTGTTTGGTGTAAGTCAAGTGCCTCTTGAGCATCATCAATCTCTTTCTCTGTCTCTTCAAGCTTTTGACGTAGAGATTTGTCATCGGGTTGTAAGGTATGTAACGCTTTTAAGATAACAATCTTCTGCTCCAGCATATCGATGAAAGCTTTTAATTGATCGATCTCATGCTCAAAACGTTTCAGATTCTCATCGAGTTGTTTCATATAGGAGATGGCATTGATGATGGCAAAAGGATTAGTAACAGAAGGAACCTCCTGGATCTCTTTGGGTTTAATGAGTGCTTTAAAGGGGTTCTCTGCATAATCTTTAAGAAGATTAAGCTGTTCTTGCAACTGCTCTTTTTTCGACTTTAATTCAAGAATTTTTGTACGATACTTTCGACTGCCTCTGCGTTTATAGCGTTTAATCTTTTTATCGATTTGACTAATTTGAGAGGCAATATCGACATAGGTAAGATGGTTGGTATAGATCTTTTGCCAAACGCTCTCTTCATTCAGCTCTCTCTCAATCAGTTCAAGCTGACGGCTCAACTGTTCAATTTGTACACTATAGTTTTGATCCGTTGCATTCTGATCAATCGTTGCTGATCGATTTTGATCAGACTTCACAACACTCTTTTGAGCCCATGCCAATGAAACAACTAAAATGAGCAGAAGAAGCGTTTTAACTTTCAATCGTGCTATCCTTTTTAAATTGTTCTAAAACACGTAGCACCTGCTCTTTTTCAGGATTCACGAACATTTTCCATGCACCAATCGCTTTAGGGATAATAAAGGTGATTTTGTTGTCATGACTCTTTTTATCGAGGAAGAATTGATCATAAAAGGTTTCAGGATTATCAATCGGATAGCTTGTTGGCAAATCGTATCTCTCCAAAAGCACCTTCACACGTTTTGCCTCTTCATGACTGAACAGACCTGCATCAATGGCCAGTGCATTTGCCATCATCATACCCACAGCAACCGCTTCACCATGCAGATAGGTACCATATCCACTAAAGTTTTCGATCACATGGGCAAAGGTGTGTCCATAGTTCAAAACAGCACGAACACCCTTCTCTTTCTCATCTTCATTAACCACTTGTGCTTTAAGCTCAACAGAGCGTCGAATCGCCTCTTTGAGATTCTCATCATCATGAAGATCATGGCTCTCTAACCATGCAAAAAAGTCGGCATCAAACATCACAGCCATTTTAATAATCTCAGCGACACCTGCTGAAAACTCCCGCTTTGGAAGTGTTGAGAGCCAATAGGTATCGATATAGACAGCACGTGGCTGATGGAATGCACCAATAAGGTTTTTACCGAAACGGTTGTTAATACCCGTTTTTCCTCCAACACTTGCATCCACTTGTGAAAGAAGCGTTGTCGGTACTTGAATAAAGTCGATACCTCTCTGAAAAATACTGGCCGCAAACCCTGTCATATCCCCAATCACGCCACCGCCAAAAGCGATGAGTGTCGATTTACGATCAAGTCGATGGTCAAAGAGTCTCTCAAGAATCGACTCAATCGTCTCCATCGTTTTATAATTTTCGCCATCTGGAATGGTAATCACATAGAGCTCTTTGGCTGTCACTGCTTGCAAAAGTCTCTGCAGATGGAGTCCTGCAACCTTTGGATTGGTAATAATCGCTGCTTTACCATCAATTGTTATCTTAGGTAGTGTGTCAATTGTTATCTCATAGTCTCGACTTGGTGGTGTAGGAAGTGTAATCGATACTTTCATCTGTACTATAACCTATTCAAATGGAGTTTCTTTGATTTTACTTAAAACCTTCTTAGAAAGTGCTTTGGATAGAAGATAGTGAAACACTATTCACTATCAATGGGAATAAAGAGTTGAGGATTGTGCGAAAGTTTGAAGTAGAGCTTTTCAACATCGACACTAAAGTAGGCAAGAATCCTATTTCTAAAGATCTTTTCAGTAAAAGGAAGCACTTGTAAAAAGGGCTCATCACCTGCAAGTTCACGAATGGGATTGCGCTGATTTTGACGGATGGTCATCTGCTTTGAGAAGATGTTAGCAAGATTTTCATAGTGGTTAAAGATAAACTTCTTCTTCTCAAAATCACCATCTGGTTCGTAGGCTACCAGTTCAATATCTAGATCAAGTTGGGAGGCAACATCAAACACTGTCGAAGAGATCACCTCCATACTCTTCTCCTCTGAAAAGAGCACAACCAACTTCTTTAGATGCATCATCGACCCATAACTTACCTGTAAAACAGGTTTTCTTAATCGATAGAAGATACGCCGATAGGTTCTATTCTGAAAAATATCCTGCCCACAAATGAGCAATCCAATATTGTAGCACTGAACATCCTCTTTAATGAGCTGTGAAGGCTCTTGATCATAATAGTCGATAATACACTCTACTGTTTCACTATCGAGAGCTTTAATCGTCTCAAGGATAGATATATCCGTTGGATGAGAGACACGAATAATCAGCTTTCGCCCTTTGATACGCTTGTGGAGATAGCTTGCCTGCTCAAGACAGTTAAGAATACACCGCTTATCCTCTTTCAACATATCGATATAGAGGTAGATATTTTCGCCAAAAGGGGTCGGAAATTGTCCAAGCTCCTGTTTGATTGCTTTAAAGACAGACTCCAAAACAGCCGGCTTTCCTACCAGAAGGAGCAGATCATTGGGTTTAATCATCAATGATGGCTTGGGTAGAATCAGCCGATTCCCTCGATAGAGTCCAACGATACGCCACTGATCTTGAATAATCGTTCCAATATGTCGGTACACGTAGGCACTTCCAAAGGGAACAAGCACCTCCATAATCTCTCCCTGCCCCAATCCAACATTTTGCGCAATGACTGGAACATTGGGAAGAAAGTCATAGAGACGATTGGCCAACAGCTCATTGGCATTTACATTAATTAGATACTCATCATCAAACTCTATATCCCAACGGTTAAAGAAGGTGACACGCACAAAGGGGCAGTCACGCCGAATATTTTGGTAGGTTCCCTCTGCATCGACACGGTTTTTCATGATAATAAAGATATCATCATACTCACGCTTTAGAAGTTTGGAGAGCTTAATATAGCTTGTTGGATCGAATTGATAGGTAATAAAACTTGAAGGGGTATGTTCAGGTAGAATCGACCGATCAATCGTGACAATAGTATATTCATTGGTTGTAATGAATGTTTCACTGATACGTTGTAAAAAATGTTTTGCTACAATTCCATCAGCAAGAATCAAAATGTTTTTCATAAACCCAAACCGCCCTTAGATTGCTGTTTCGACAGCTTTAAAGTAGGCAATTATAGCGAATTAGGATAACAACTATGAAATTTAAGCTTGATGCTGTTGATGGAAATGCCCGCGCCTGTACGATTCAGACAGCGCATAGTACAATTCAGACCCCAATCTTTATGCCAGTTGGTACAAGTGCTGCAGTTAAAGCACTTGATACTCATGATATGCGAGAAATTCTTGATACACAAATTATTTTGGCAAATACCTACCACCTCTACCTTCGACCAGGGGATGAGACCATTGCCAAACTTGGTAAACTGCACGGTTTTACAAAGTATGATCGTAGCTTTCTGACCGATAGTGGAGGGTTTCAAGCCTTTAGTTTGAGCGATATTAGCAAAGCGGATGAAAAGGGGATTATGTTCCGAAGCCATATCGATGGGAGCAAACACTACTTTACCCCTTCCAAAGTGCTCGATATTCAGTACAATCTTGGAAGCGATATTATGATGATCCTTGATGATTTGGTGGCACTTCCTGCGACCAAAAAGCGTTTGGCACTCTCCATCGACCGAACATCACGATGGGCTGAAGAGTCAATCACCTACCATCGCCTCAAACAGTCACAAGGCATTGGTATCGATCAAAATATTTTTGCCATTATTCAAGGGGGTATCGATAAGGAGTTTCGTAAAATCTCGGCAGAATCTCTCTGTGCGATGGATTTTGATGGTTTTGCGATTGGTGGATTGAGTGTTGGAGAAGAGAATCAAGCGATGTATGACACGGTTGAATATACCACTCGCTTTATGCCAAAAGATAAACCACGCTACCTAATGGGGGTTGGAACCCCTGAAGATTTGGTAGAGAATATCGAACGGGGTGTCGATATGTTTGACTGTGTCATGCCAACACGCAATGCCAGAAATGGTACCCTCTTTACCTCGTTTGGAAAGCTCAATATCAAATCGGCACGCTTCAAGCTCGATGATACACCTATCGATCCTGCATGTGACTGCTATACCTGCCAACGCTACAGTCGAGCTTATCTCAACCATCTCTATCGTGCCAAAGAGCTAACCTACTTTAGACTTGCATCACTCCATAATCTACACTACTACCTCTCACTTGTTAAAGAGGCACGTGAAGCAATTTTAAAAGGTCAATTTCAAGCCTTTAAACGCGAATTTTATGCAAAAAGGGAGAGTCGATGATCAAACTTGGTGTCAATATTGACCATATCGCTGTCTTACGTGAAGCACGAAAAATTAATGACCCTGACCCTGTCGATGCACTTGGTATTGTCAAACGGGCAGGTGCCGACCAGATTACGATCCATCTAAGAGAAGATCGAAGACATATCCACGATGAAGATGCCGAGCGTATCGTTCAGCTTAGCACTTTGCCTGTCAATCTTGAGTGTTCGATTGATGAGGAGATTATCGATATTATCTGCAGACTCAAACCCCACCGTGCCACACTGGTGCCTGAAAAACGGGAAGAGGTCACGACTGAGGGGGGACTTGATATTGTCACCTATGCCGAACGAACACAAGCAGTGATTGAAAAGCTCCATGCCAATGAGATTGAAGTCTCTCTCTTTATCGATCCCGATTTAGAGATGGTCAAACAAGCTGTTGCATTGGGTGCCGAGTGGATTGAACTCCATACTGGAACCTATGCCAATATCTATGCAATGCTTAACTCCAATCTTTCGCATACCCACCATACTATTCAAGCCCTTGAGTTACCACGCCATACCCTACAAGAAAAACTCAAAGAGAGCCTTACACTTCTCAAAGAGAGTGCCGAGTATGGGCAATCATTGGGGCTAAAGGTTGCCGCAGGACATGGACTGAACTATCAAAATGTTACACCGATTGTAGAGATTGGGGCGATTGAAGAGCTTAATATCGGTCAAAGCATCATTGCACGAAGTGTCTTTACTGGTTTAGAAACAGCTGTTAGAGAGATGAAAGCTCTTCTTCAATAGAAAAAAGTTAAGGAGTGCTAAGATGGAAGAGAGATACTATACACTTGATGAAGCGATTGCATGTTATGAGAATGAGAAGTATGATGAGGCACTCATTGCTTTAAAACAGCATAAGAAGAACCCTGAAGCGCAATACTATCTTGGAATGCTCTACTATGAAGGTTTCGGAGTTGAAAAAGATATTGAAACAGCAAAATATTGGTTTAAAAAGGCGGCACGACAAGGGAGCTTGGATGGTGAGTATATGCTCCTTTGTTGCGAAGGAAACACCACAAGCTGTTGTAAAGCGTAGCCTTATGCCAAATATTTTGGCACTAAGGCTTTGAGCTTCTCATAGATTTTATGAAAATCAATACTATAGACCCGTGTCTCTGCAATCGTTGTAATAAAGTTTGTGTCACGAGAGAATCGTGGCACAAGATGAAGATGAATATGTTCAGCAATCCCTGCCCCAGCGGCACTCCCTAAATTCATCCCCATATTGACCCCTTCAGCACCAAACCCTTCTTTAAGCATTCGAACACTCTGTTGTGCCAATGTACTCATACACATCCACACCTTTGGATCGAGTGCCTCAAGGCTATCGGTATGGGTATGTGGAATAATCATAAAATGCCCCGGTGTATAAGGGTACTTATTCATCACCACAAAACAGTCTGCATCACGAAAAAGTACTTGATGCTCTTCATCCAATTCACTATGTTGACTAATATGACAAAAGACACACCCATCTATCTTTTTACCTGTAATATAGTCTGTACGCCACGGTGCATAGAGATGATTCATCAATCTATCCTCATCTTTTTTTTGACATTATAACCACATTGAAATTAAAAGTAATGTTCTTATCCTTGGCTATTCTTGACCACAAAGCACACCCCGAACTCTCTCTTCCCAAACTGCTGGAATACAAACACGAAATTGTGGCTCTTTACTCTCTATGAGTGTTAGAAGTGTTTCAACCACTTCAGAAGGATTCGACTGTTCACTTACCAACCACTCTTCTAATGCCTTAATTGCCTTATCATCAGAAGCAAACATCGAGTTTTTACCATACCATTTATATTTGGATTGGTTCATACGCTCATTAAAACCTGTTGCATACGTTCCAGGCTCAACGATGCTTACTTGAATATTATGTGGTTCCAATTCAGCATGCAGTACATCGGCAGCAGCTTCAAGGGCATGCTTGGTCATACAGTAAGGACCCAAATAGGGAGCTGTCATGCGTCCTGCTACAGAGGAAACGATAATAATCTGACCAGATCCCTTTTGCATCATGCCTTTTACAATGCTTTGGGTCAAGGCAAGTGTTCCAAAGACATTCACCTCAAAATTATCACGAAGATACTCCATAGGTATCTCAGCAAGTGGTCCCGATTCAGCAACTCCAGCATTATTGATGAGAACATCAACATCCCAACTTTCGGCACATAAACGATCATTGGCATCTGTAATATCCAGTTTTTCAACCATAAGTTGAAGATGCTCTTTTTTTGCCTCCTCTTCTAATGCTAACTTCTGTTCATGGGTTTGGGTTGTCGCGATCACATCATAACCCTTTCGTGCAAGTTCCAATGCTGTTTCCCAACCAAAGCCAGAGCCTGCACCTGTAATTAATACGGTTTTATTCATCATTTTCTCCATCTATTGATTCTTAGTGATATGCAACTTTGAAAACATCGTTCACAACACCAGCTATTCATTAGTTTAGTACACTATAACTCGTATAAAGAGTGGTATTTAAATTAGTTATTTTTATATATGCCAAATCAATAAATAAAGAAGGTATGATCTACTAAAGAGATTTATCTATGTTTGTTAGGCTGTAAATGTAACCTTTTCATGCAAGATACAATCGATTAAAAAAGGATAACGCATGAAAGTTGCAATAAGCGGAGCAAGTGGCTTTGTCGGTACCCACCTTGCCAAAGCATTTCAAAAAAAACATTGGGATATCGTTCCTTTAACACGTTCCGATTTCAAGCTATCTGACAGTGAATTTGCTAAAAAACTGACTGGGGCAAATCTTGTCATCCATTTAGCAGGTGCAACGATCAGTCGACGCTGGAGTGAAAGCTACAAAAAAGAGCTCTATGCAAGCCGAATCGATACGGCCAAAAAGATTGTCAAAGCGATGGGCCTCATGACACAAAAACCCAAACTCTTCATCTCAACCTCTGCTGTTGGTATCTATGATGGTCATGGACGATATGATGAAGATCATGCCCTCTATGCAGATGATTTTTTAGGAAGACTCGCACAAGATTGGGAGAAAGCGGCACATGAAGCAGAAAAGCTTGGTATTCGAACGGTGATTTTTCGCTTCGGTATTGTACTTGGGCATGGTGGTGGCATACTTCAGCAGATGATCCTGCCTTTCAAACTGGGATTGGGTGGAACCATTGGTAGTGGAAAGCAACCCTTTACATGGGTCCATATCAACGATCAGATGCGTGCCTACTTCTATATCATTGAACATAAGAATCTTAAAGGTGTTTTTAACCTTATGGCACCCCACCCTACCACAAACTATGGTTTAACCAAAGCACTCGGTCATGTTCTTCATCGCCCCACCTTTTTTACCATTCCAAAATTTCTTTTAAAACTACGTTTTGGTTCAGAAGCGGCTGAAGTCTTTGCTGGTGGACAATATGTTATCCCCAAACGATTATCTGAAGCTGGGTTTGTGTTTCACTATACAACAATCAAACAAGCTTTAGAGGAGTTATTTGACAAAGAGTGATTCACCCTTAAAAAACTAAAATTTATTTTACTAAAAATTTTCTATGATATAATTAATATTACTATAAAGTTCAAGAATAAGGATATTTGCATGAGAAGTAACTGGAGACAGATACTCTTTTTAGGAATCTCTACAATAACTGCAACAACTCTTCTTACAGGTTGTGGAAAGAAACCTATTCCTCACCCTGTTGCCAATGAAGCTTATAAAACAGATGCTAAGCTCTATGCTCCATATGATCTTAAAAATGAAACCTTCAAAAAAGAGATCAGAAATGATGCCAAAGAGCCATCTGTTTGCCTCAATAACTATCTACCTGTTGGTTTTAATACCCGTGTCTATGAAGTTGATGAGATTGGTATTTTATGGAACAGACCAGAAACACCTGAAGTACCATTTGAAGTGGTCGAATGTGAAGATAAACCCAGCCAAGTCTTTCTTATCAACACACTCTTTGCCCCATTTGTTCTTGGCTTAAATATTGTACTTGGTGGTGGAACATGTACACATCGCCACGCCTTTAACTATGAGCTCTTTGATGAAACCGTTAAGGATTGGATCGAAAGTGAGGGAATCGATCGTATTGCACTGATCGATGGATATGATGGTCTCTTGAAAAAAGAGCATCAGGCAGAGGCGCATCTCAAACACCTTACCGATGAGACAAACAGTGAACTTAACCAGATGTTAACCAACTACCAAACACGCTATCAGACAAAAATGCCAAAAGTAACTGTACGTTACGAAGATTATAGTGGTTTTTATAACAATGAGTCACTTGAAACACTTGTTACACTGAAACATAAATCACTTGAACACCATCCTGTTGACTTTACAAAAGATTACAGCAGTTTTGTTAATACAGCTTTCCCATGTCAACCCAATGCTGAGTGTTTGCAAAAGTTTTCTGATTTGAAAGTAGCAATCGATGAGGATCTTCAAAAACGATCGGAAGAGATTAAACAGACGAAAAAAGTTGAAGCAAAAAGAGCCTATGAAGCCTATCTAAAACAGAGAACGGCTAAGATTGATGTCATTCCTAACTATGATGAGCATGCATTTAAAAAAGAGCATAAAACACTCTTCTATCGCCTGAAAAAAATGCCCGAAGAGGTCGATAGCAATGCAAAAAATATCATGGCAACCTACCAAATTGTTGCAGCAAGCTTTAAAGATGTATTCCCAGCCTATCATAATGCTGACCGAAATATCGAAATTGAGTTTGAACCTGAAACCCAAACCATTGTCTTAACAAACAAAACCGATCAATTCCTTGAGATTGGATCAATTAGCCTCTACTACAACGATGCGATCTATAAACTTGCTAACGATAAGACCCAAAATTTTATCAATGAACTCTCACCACATGCTGTCACACGATTAAAAGCCTTGACACTATGGGAAACCATCAAAGAGGCCAGCTTTGAAAGGGTGACAACCGATATGACACGAGGAAAGAGTCTTAACTTTGGATTAGCTATTAAGTATGCAACGCTTCAACCCTACCAAAAACACACCCTCTATCGATTAGATCGTCATGATCTCACACAATTTTTGAAACAGTTTTAATCCTATCAAGTCAAGGGATGCATGAAGCACCCCTTGACATTTTGTTTTAATTGATAATTTACGACAGTAACTTGTGCAAATTGACGGTGACCTTCGGCTGAACCATGAAAGCAAAACCCACAAAGACCACAGTACCTAACCCATAATCAGAATCATTTGCTCGTTCAATTGCTTCATCAAGCGATGAAAAACGATCAATCGCAACAACAGGTCCAAAGGTTTCTTCTTTCTCCAAGAGCATATTCGGTTTAATCCCCGTAATCACTGTCGGTGGAATAAAAGGTGGTTTTGGTTGAGCCTCTCCCAATAAGAGTTTCGCACCTTTTTCTAAAGCATCTTGAATATGAGAGACCACTTTGGCATGCTGTTTTTTGCTTGCCATTGGACCAATATTGACTTGTGGGTCTTGCCAACCACCGATACGATACTGACCGGCAATATCGACGACAATTTGCTCAAACTCGTCGGCAATGCGTTCATCGACATAAATGCGTTCGGTTGATGTACACATTTGACCGGCATTTTCAAAACTGGATGCAACAGCAAACCTGGCAGCACGCTGAATATCGGCATTTGCCATTACAATCATGGGGTCAT
>QNYO01000016.1 GCA_003978765.1 Hydrogenimonas sp.
TCTTATTTTATCATAAGAGTACTAATTTTTCTCTGACATCCCTGTAAGCTTCTGACTCGATCAAAATTTCAAGCTTCCCATCAGGAACCGACTCAAGTACAATCATTGGTGAGAGATCCCATAATCCCAGCCCCGCCTTTTCACGCACCTGCATATCGGTTTCAAAGGGTGGTGGGTTAAAAATAAGCTCTCTCATACTTGTATAGTTACATCCAGAGAGTGCATTGTAGTGTTCAAGTGTCATAAAACGGATCTCTTCACGATTAAACCAGTAGAGCCCATCAAGCTCCATCTCAACTTTACCGTTGGTATATCGTCTCTTCATCACTGAGTATGGCAAAATATAGCTTGGAAGCGTCTCTTTTTTACGCTTAACCCAACCAAACTTGAGCCGATAATTAAGAAACTTTTGGCGAACAATTTTATAATCACACCCCTCCTCTTCAAGGGCTATCCGCCTCTCATACATCTCCAACCGCTCTTCAATCGATCCAGGTAAGATACGACCATCAAGCGGTGAAAAGAGTTCATCAGCAAGGGTGCCTTGCTGTTCACGCTGAATCGTCAACCCAAAAAGACATCCACAGTAATCTTGTCGGTAGAGCTTCTCCTCTTTGCTAATCTGCTGTTGAAGTTGTGTACCACCGCCACTTCGGTAGTCCACATAAACAAACTCAACACCATAATCGTTGGCAAACCGCTCACCTGTTCGCTTCAACTGCTCTTGCGACTTTTTAGGACTTACCAGCAGTGTTGTCGTCATCCGTTTCTCACCGATCTCTTGTGCCTTTTTGGCACTCACTTCAAATCGGCGATCGAAACAGATTTCACAGCGTGCCCCCTTTTCAGGCTCCTTCTCATACCCTTTGACCGCCTGCATCCAGGTTTCAAAGTCATACGGTCCCTCAATCAACTCAATCCCAAGACGATCGCAACTGCGTTGCACATCGAGCAATCTTAAGCGATACTCACTATAAGGGTGAATATTTGGGTCATAGAAAAAACCAACCAGCCGCTCTTCTGGAAAATCTTCCCGTAACTTCTGTAAAAAGAAGTGACTATCAACACTACAACAGATATGTACAAGCATCTACTTTATTGAACTCCCGCCGCATATTTGGCAAAGCCTTTCAGGGCTGTTGCCATCTTTTTTTGAAGTTTTAAGTGACACGAAGCGGGTACACTGTGGCGCCAAAAGAGGTAGGCTGTTGCATTAAAGGTGACCATCGTTTGACCTTTTGGATCTTGATAGATAAGCATCTTTTGTGGCAGATCAAGCCCCAAAGTTGGCGAGCAAGCCATCAGTGGTGCCCCCATTTTAGGGTTACCAAAAATCACCAACTTACTAGGAGGTAGTGTGACATTTGCTTGATTGGCACCTTCACCATGGTCGATCACCTTAAAGAGTGTCACCCCTTTCTGACGCAACACCTTCACCAAACGCTTCGTTGTTTCGTCGACATTATAGCGACTTTTATAGGTCACCATACCATTTTGTGCCCATACAAATGTTGTCAATAACACCACCAATCCTAAAAGTCGTTTCATTATTACTCCTTTAATCGTTTGATCCAGCTTTGTACCTCTGCATCACTTGGCATACGCCAATCCCCCCGCGGTGAGAGTGCGATGGTTCCAACCTTTGGACCATCTGGCAGACAGCTCCGTTTAAACTGCTGTGAGAAGAAGCGATACAAAAAGGTTTTTAACCATCGGCGCAAGGTTGCTTCATCATATTTCTGTTGAAAAGCCATTTGTGCCAAAAAGAGAATCTTTTGCGGCTCTGCCCCACTTTTGATCAAGTGGTAAAGGAAAAAGTCGTGCAGTTCATAGGGGCCAACAACCTCTTCAGTCTTTTGAACAATCTCATCCTCTTTGGGTGGCAAAAGTTCAGGACTCACAGGAGTCTCCAAAATATCGTGCAAAACATCAGCAATATTGGGATAGACCTCTGCTGTCCACTCCACGAGATAGCGAATCAATGTTTTAGGAATCCCTACATTAATCGCATACATCGACATATGATCCCCATTATAGGTGCTCCATCCCAGTGCCGACTCACTCATATCCCCTGTACCAATCACAATACCGCCAAGCTTATTGGCCATATTCATCAAAATCTGCGTCCGCTCTCGTGCCTGTACATTTTCAAAAACGATCGAGTGATCTTCGGGATCGTGTCCAATCTTTTTAAAATGCTCGAGACAAAGATCGGTAATATCGATCTGCTCAATCGTCACACCAAGTCCATGACAAAGGCGTTTCGCATTCTCCAACGTACGCCCTGTTGTTCCAAAACCTGGCATCGTGATACAGACAATATCTTTGGGGTCATACTGCAACTTCTCATAAGTATGGTAGGTTGCTAAAAGTGCTAATGTAGAGTCAAGACCACCAGAAATACCGATAACACAAACCTTTGTACCAATATGCTCCAAACGCTTTTGAAGGGCTGCAGCTTGAATCGAGAAGATCTCCTGACACCGTTTAGAACGCTCCCCTTTTTTGGAAGGAACAAAGGGATGAGGATCGACAAAACGATTGAGTTGAGTAAGTTTAGGTGTCTCATCAAGCGAAATGCGACGGAAAGGCTTCACATCACCATCAGAAAAACTTCCCTCTGATATGCGTAGCATTCTCAGACGCTGAAGATCAACATCCGAAAAGATTACCTGTGACTCGTCTAAAAAGCGTTCGCCCCGCTCAAGGAGCACTCCATTTTCAGCAATCATCACATCTCCGCCAAAGACGACATCGGTGGTTGACTCACCCATACCACAGGAGGCATAGACATACGCCGCCATACATCGGGCACTCTGTTGCTGAACCAACGATGCCCGATAGTCACTCTTTCCAACAATCTCATCACTTGCTGAGAGGTTAAAAAGAAGTGTCGCTCCCGCAAGGGCTTGATATGAGCTTGGTGGTACAACACTCCAAAGATCTTCGCAAATCTCTATGCCAAAGATCAAATCGCCACGCCCTGAAAAGAGCAAGTCAACACCAAACGGAACCTCTTGATCAAGAAGCTGAACCGTCTCGTTGATAATCCCTTTACCGCTACAAAACCATCGCTTCTCATAATACTCTTTATGCTCTGGGACATAACTTTTGGGTACCACGCCAAGAATTTTGCCCTTTTGCAAGACAGCTGCACAGTTATAGAGTCTGCCTCTATGCCATAGTGGCAAACCGATAATGGCGATGGTTGAACAACTTTTTGATACCTCAACCAATCGCTCCAATCCCTCTTGAATGGCACGATGAAGTGTCTCTTGATAGAAGAGATCTCCACAACTATAACTCGATAGTCCCAACTCTGGAAAGAGGATAACCGATGCATTCTGATCGGCTGCAATCTTCCAAAGATCGATCATCTGCTCCACATTGAAATCGACATTTGCAACGCGAACTTTCGGCACAGCGGCCGCTACACGATAAAATCCAAACATAGTCTCACTTTTTACTTATTATGATTGTTCTATTGTTGATAGGGGTAAGAGAGGTTATTTTAACACATTTCCATCATATTTTGGTAATATTTATTTTTAAAATTTCTATTCAAACTTTTTGCAAGCTATTTAACTATGCTACAATACAATTGTATGAGAAGGCATAATAATGATGAAATGTAATATCCCCCCAAACCGATTGATAGATTGCAGATTGCTCTATCATCTATACCATAATCCTCTCATAACATCTCATCACCTTCTACCTATGCAACCATATCTAAAGTCTCTACAATGAGATCTATCTTCTCTCTGACAACCCGTATTATGAGTATTGTCATCATCTTTTTTAGCATCCTCTTATCGATTGTCACCTACTCTCACTACATCTCTATGGAGCAGTACACCAAAGCTTCAGAGCATGATAAAAGTCAACTTCTTCTTGATGCCATCGAACCTATTGTGACAATCCACCTCTTTTTAGGGTTTGATGAACCACTATCCCACTACTTAAAAGAGATCGTTCAAAAGAATCCTATGGTGCTTCAACTTGTGGTTAAAGATGCAAAAGATCAGATACACTTTTACTATCAATCTCCAACCTACCAAACACAAGCACATAGCAATCTCCATTTAGAGCGTACCATCTATGATCAAATCTCTCCAGACTCGATTGGTCAAATTGAGATGGTCTATTCCAATCAACAATATACACAAACACTCAATGACTACCGTCAATTCTCTATCTTAATTCTTATTGGAACATCAAGCCTCATTATCATTCTGATTCTTCTACTTCGCCACACACTCAATCCCCTGAGAGAGTTGGCACAAGAGCTCTTCAACTACAATCCTGCAACATTTCATTTTTCAAAAAAAAGAGTCCACCAACACCATGAAGTGGCTGTTATCCAAAATGCTGTGGTTAATATGGTTGAGAAGATCCAAAACTACACCAAAAGACTCTATGATCTCAATCTTAAATTGGAGAGCAAAGTCAAAGAGCGTACCAAAACCTTAGAGATTGCCAATAACCAATTGCGTAATGAAATTAGTGACCGAAAAAAAGCAGAAAAGGCTCTTCGTCATGCTAATGAGATGCTCGAAACACTCTCTACCAAAGATGCCCTTACCAACCTCTATAACCGACGTATCTTAGAGCAGAAACTACAAACTTACTGGCAAACGGCTTGGCGAGAGAAGAGTCCTCTATCGATTATTATGTGTGATATTGACTTTTTTAAGAAGATTAATGACACCTATGGGCATCAAATGGGTGATCAATGTTTACAAGAGATTGCAAAGATATTTGAGAACTCTATTAGCCGTCCGACCGATATTATTGCACGCTATGGGGGGGAAGAGTTTATCTTTGTACTTCCTGACACACCTGCTTCAGGGGCATTGAGAATTGCAGAAGCGATTCAAAATCTACTTGCAAAGCGTAATATATGTCATGAAACTGAGGTTAAGATGACACTAAGTATTGGTATTAGCAGTGTGATACCCACTAAAGAGATTGAGTGGTCATCCCTCATTCAAGCGGCTGACGAGGCACTTTATGAAGCCAAACATAACGGACGTAACCGCATTGTGGTTCGTCCGCTTTAATCTCAATTATGCTTCGCGTGAAGCATGAATTTCGATTGTCTCAATTGTATCGTTTTGGTCGATTGAGTCAAGAACAAGCATACTATCAGCATCACTATCTTCAATACCACCAAAGACTGTATGAACCCCATCAAGGTGTGGACATGGTACAAAACAGATAAAGAATTGGCTTCCACCTGTATCTTTACCAGCATGTGCCATTGAGAGCGTCCCTTTGACATGCTTATGGGTATTTTTCTCTGTCTCACATGGAATCGCCCAGTCAGGTCCACCTGTTCCAACACGTGCAGGATTGCCTCCAGGACCACTATGTGGACATCCACCCTGTGCCATAAACCCTTTAATCACTCGATGGAATTTGAGATTGTCATAAAAACCATCTTTTGCAAGTGTGGCAAAGTTTGCAACAGTGTTAGGCACTTCATCCACATAGAGTTTCAGCCACATATCACCTTTATTGGTTTTGATCTTGGCATACTGGAACGAGTTAAGCGTCTCTTGATCATAATCGTAAGTTTTCAATTTTTTTCCAAACATAGCACAATCCTTTTAAGACAAATAGTATAGAGGGGGGGGATTATACCATGCTCACTATCGTATTTAGAGTTTCAAAAGCATAAATATGTGGCTTAATTTCCACAAAATACGCTTATAGAGAGGGATTTTTCCAAAGTCAAGTTGAGAAAAGAGTTCATTTAGTCCGTCACGTTCACTCTGCGTTAGATTATTCATCCACGACCTTTATTCATAAAGTTTTCTACAGATAGTACTTCATCACAATCAACAACTTTAAGCAAATGATTTTCTTTGATGATGAAAGTTTTATAAATATTCACGGCAAGATTATACTTTTAAAAACTGTTATATATATTAAAACAGTTCTTTTTTATCTTATGAGAAATTTAAAATGTTTTTTTCAAATCAATATATTACTAAATGTTACAGAAAACACGTATGATCAAAAAATTTCAAGAGAACGATTCATGAAATCAAAGAACTACCAAGAGAATCACCCATCCTATAGAAAAAAGCTCTCACAACCATTACAAAACTTGACTTATTATATAAAAAAGTTATAGTATGAAGTTATACCAGATGAGATAACTATCGAAGGAGAACATGCCCCATGGCCTATATCAAACTACCCGAATTTGAAGAGATGGATCCTGAAATCCAAGAGAAAGCACGCCCTATTTTAGAGAAAACAGGTCAACTTGGTGATATCTTTAAGCTCCTTGCCGTACGTAAAGATATCTATTTTGCCACCGATATGATGGTACAAAACTATCTGCTCAAAGAGACGGAACTACCCTATCGTACCAAAGAGGCGATTGCCCTGCTTGTCTCTAAAGAGAATGGGTGCAAAATGTGTGTCGATGTCCATAAAAGCATTGCCAAAATGTTGGGTATGAAAGAGGAAGAGGTTGAAAAAGTCTTAGAGGGCATTGATGCGATGGATGTTGATGACTCTGAAAAAGCTCTTTTACGCTTCTGTCTGCGTGCTTCACAAAAAGATAACTACAAAATGACACAAGCTGATATTGATGCCATCAAAGCAGAAGGATATCGTGAGTCACAAATTTTAGAGGCTGTGGCGATTACAGGCTATTTTAACTATATCAACACCCTCTCAAATGTTTTCGGACTTGGAGAGTCATAAAACATTTACAATCGAAAGAGGCTTCAACGCCTCTTATGAAGGAGATCATTATGATAAAACCGTGGATACCCATTGCTATCTGTACCATCTTTGTCACAACCAGCCTGCACGCCTACTCTGCCAAAGGGATGGTCGCTTATAAAAAAGTCTGCAAACAGTGTCATGGCTCAGGGTTTAAAGGGGCATCGATGCTCGAAAGTGATGAATGGGAAGAGATGTTTGAGAAGCGTGCTGAAAAACTAAAAAGAGTGCATGCTGATGATCCCGATGCCACCAGAGTACTCAACTCAAACTACTTCAAACGACACTATCAATCCCTTGGAAACTTTCTACGCAATAATGGAAGAGATATGGGAGTTGTCCGAAGTTGTGACGGACTCAACTGTGGATAGGAGTTCTTGAGTAACTCCAGAGGAATCATCTGGTATAATTTTTAATCTATCCCTACTCCAAAAAGAAAAACCGTGTCACACAACAACCACCATTTAAGTATTAATACGATCAACTTTATCGGTATTGTCGTACTCTTAATGTTTGCTCTCCTCTTTACAACATTGGTTGTGTTTGAAGAGTATCGAGACTTTGAGACAGAAGTAACCCAGCTTAAAGCTCGCTATCTTCAGCAAAAAAAGGAGGAGATTAAAAACCAGACCCAGAGGGTGTTGCAGTTTATTGCCTATGAGTATGAGAACTATCGTGATACACTCAGTCAAGAGAAGCTCCAACAGCATATTCTTGATGCTGTTAATCAACTCTATACCGATCTTCCTGCCAATCGCTACATCTTTATCTATACCCTTGATGGCTACAATGTCTTTGACCCCAATCGTCCTGAAATTAAAGGGCAAAATATGATGGATGTTACCGACCCAACAGGCATCCCTATTCTTCCAGAGATGATACGAAAAGCACAAAATGGTGGGGGTTACCTCGCCTACCAGTGGGAAGAGCCCTCAACCAAACGCTTTGCTCCCAAAATCTCCTATGCCGAAATTTTCAAACCCTGGAACTGGTTGGTTGGTACCGGTGTCTATATGGATGAGCTTGAACATTTGCTTCATGAAAAAGAGGAAGCGATGAAAGATCGTCTTATCAAATATGTGATGGAGATTCTCACCCTTTCAGCGATTCTCTTTGGTTTTGCCTTTGCTGGTATCAAGATTATCAATCAGATTATTCAAGATGAGATTATGACCTTTAGTGAGTTCTTTAATGCCGCAGCCACACGCTATAGCGTGATCAACAAACGTCGTATTCGTATTAAAGAGTTCATTCCTCTTGTTGACTATGTCAACCGCATGGTTGAAACCATCCATCAACGCAATCGAGAACTGATACAACTCAACCTCTCCCTTGAAGAGAAGGTACGCCAAAAGACCGCCAAACTTCAACAACAAAAAGAGTACAGTGAACAACTTGTCAAAGCACAAGAAGCTTTTATCAAAACATCGATCCATGAAATCAACACTCCATTGGCGATCATCATGGCACAGATCGATCTACTTAAAATGCACCAACAAGAGAACCGCTATATTCAAAAGATCGAAGCTGCCGCCAAAATGATCCATACCCTCTTTGGTGATTTGAGCTATCTTCTACGCCATCAACATGTTCAATATGAGAAAGAGCCCATCAATCCTGAACCATTTATTCGCCAACGTGTTGAGTTCTTTAAAGAGATTGCCCAAGCCAATCGTCTCTCATTTGCTCTTATTCTTACTCAAAGTGATAAGATAGGGTTAAGTTTTGAGGAGTTTACACGTCTGGTCGATAATAACCTCTCCAATGCCATCAAATATGCCCTACCCAGCACTGAAATTATCGTTAGAGTATGTGATGAAGGCGATCTGGTTCGACTCAGTTTTAGCAACCAAGCCAAAGAGATTACCCATATCGAAAAACTCTTTGAACCTTTCTATCAAGAGAGTACCTATGAGAATGGTTTTGGGCTTGGTCTCTATCTTGTCAAACAGATCTGTCAACAGAATGATATCAGGGTCACACTTCAACACAATGAAAACGTGGTAACATTCACCTATATGATTCCCAAATGGAGCGGTGATGAAGATACTACTGCTTGAAGATGAGCTGATGCTCAATGATGCCATTGTTGAGTTTTTAGAGATGCATAACCATGAAGTCATCGCTTTTTTTGAAGGTAATGCAGCATTGGAGTGTATTAAAAAGGAGGAGTTTGATCTGCTCATTCTTGATATTAGTGTCCCCAATATTGATGGATTACAATTTCTTGAGATCCTTCAGCAAGAGAAGATTCAAACACCCGCTATCTTTATTAGTGCGATGCGTGGAATGGAAGAGATTGCCAAAGCCTATGAACTTGGCTGTTACGACTATCTTAAAAAGCCGTTTCACCTGCCTGAACTTCTTTTGCATATCCAAAAGATCGATCAACTCCTTGGGATTAGAGATAAACAGCATATCCGCCTAAGTCGCCGTTACAGTTTTGATAAAGCAAGTGATACGCTTCTTTTTGATCATGCACCGGTTGCCTTAACCAAACGACAGATGGAGATTATACGACTTTTGGCCATTCACCAAGGAAATGTGGTCGATTTTGAGATGTTACGCCACTATGTTTGGGACGATGCGATCATCGACAATGCCACCATACGTGCTGAAGTGAGTCGACTCAAAAAGAGTCTAAAAGAGGATTTTATTGTTAATATCCGAGGAGTTGGCTACCGTATCGATCCAACCTGACGAAAAAAGCTGTTACTTTCTTCTACACTCACCCTATTCTCCTTTTCAAACTCTCCACGAAATTTCAATTGCTACGTTCATGCTACGTTTGCTTCATAGCATACCTCTTACGATTTAATACAAAGGAGCGTATGTATGATGCAACGGTTCATTTCACTGGCTGCTATTGCGGCAATCAGCACTCTCTCTTGTAGTGCCGATACACTTGCAGAAGCATTCAGCAATGGAAAAGTAAGCGGACAGTTCCGTACCTTCTATCTTGACAGAGATTATGACGGTACTGTAACTCTCCATCGAACATCTCTAGCAGCAGGTGGACACCTGAAGTATGAAACAGGCTCTTACTATGGTTTCCGTGCTGCTACAGCGGTTTATACCACCAATGGCTTTGGTATCGGAGCTGACAATCTTCCGGGTGAAGTCCTCGATCCATCTCTCTTTGGTGAAGGTGAGAAAGGTTATACAATCCTTGGTGAAGCCTACTTGCAATACAATCGTGGAAATACCACTGTCAAAGCAGGACGCCAACGTATCGATACTCCAATGGCTGGAAGTGACGATGCACGGATGCTTCCGAACCTCTTTGAAGCCTACCTTTTGACCAATACAGATATCGAAAAGACCACACTCATTGCAGGACATCTTACAAAATTTGCAGCAGGTAGTTTTGCCAATGTTTACAAAGGTGGTACACTTGGTGCGACAGCAGGTTATAGCTTTGTCGATGCCGATACAGGTACATTTACCGATATGGGTATCTATGCCTTTGGTCAAGAGAGTGACGGTGTTACAATGGCTGCTGTCAAATACAATGGCATTAAAAACCTCTCCCTACAAGCTTGGGATTACTATGCCTATGACTTGATGAATATCGTTTATCTTCAAGGAGACTTTAGTTGGAACTGTTTAATAAACAGTGATGTAAAAATGAAAGCCTCCTTGCAGTATATTCATGAAAGCGATACAGGTGATAGCTTGGCAGGTTCTATCGACAGTGACTATATGGGTCTGAAACTTGCTGCAAAGTATAAGAGTGTCAGTGCCTATGCAGCCTATTCGACGACAGGATCTGATCGTGCCAATCCGTTTGGAGCAAGTATTGTGAGTACATGGGGTGGTATGCCAGCCTTTACACAGGGAATGGTCACACGCCATCAGTTCTTCGCCGACACCGATGCATGGAAAGTGGCTGGAAATTATAACTTTAAAAATTTAGGTATCCATGCCAATGCAACACTCTACTACTGTAGTTACGATGTCGGTGAGAACAACCCTTATGTTACAGGTACGGCATGGACAGCAACAGAGAGTGGATTTGACATCAAATACTATCCAACCAATGTCAAAAACCTGCAGCTTCGCCTGCGCGCTAATTTCCCAAGAGACTTCAAAAAAGATCTTGACTGGGATGAGTACCGTTTTATTGTAAACTATAACTTTTAATTAAAAAGGAGTTCTCATGACCAAAGAGATGATAGAGCATATCCGAAACAATCCCAAGTATCAGATGTTGGTCAAAAAGCGTAGCCGCTTTGCGTGGACGCTTTCGATCATCATGCTGGTGGTCTACTACGCATTCATTTTGACCATCGCATTTGACCCACAGCTTTTGGGAACACCACTTGGAGAGGGCAAGGTGACAACCGTTGGTATTCCTGTTGGTATTGCGATTATCATCATCGCTTTTGCACTGACAGGAGTCTATGTCAAACGTGCCAATAGCGAGTTTGATGATCTAAGCCGCGAAGTTAAAGCGGAACTTGAAAAAGAGCTTGCAAAGGATGCCTCATGAATAAACTGTTACTTCTTACACTCTCATCATTGACGCTTTTTGCAGGTGGTGCGATTGAAGGTGAGGTACAGAGACAACCGCTGAATGTTTCGGCCATTATTATGTTCTTGGTCTTTGTTGCTGCAACACTCGGTATCACCTACTGGGCAGCAAAACGCACAAAAACAGCCAAAGACTTCTACACTGCCGGCGGTGGCATTACTGGTTTTCAAAATGGTTTGGCAATCGCAGGTGACTTTATGTCAGCAGCATCATTTTTGGGAATTTCTGGCCTTGTCTATCTCAAAGGGTATGATGGTCTGATCTATTCGATCGGTTTCTTGGTAGGTTGGCCAATCATTCTCTTTCTTGTAGCAGAACGTCTGCGCAACCTCGGAAAATATACCTTTGCCGATGTTGCTTCATTCCGTCTAAAACAGACCCCTATCCGTACATTGGCGGCATTTGGTTCGATTGCCACAGTAACACTTTATCTGATTGCACAGATGGTTGGGTCTGGTAAGTTGATTCAGATCCTTTTTGGTCTGCCGTATGAGTTGGCTGTTATTTTGGTTGGTGTCTTGATGATTCTTTATGTCACATTTGGCGGTATGTTGGCAACAACATGGGTACAAATTATCAAAGCAGGACTTCTCCTTTCGGGTGCAACCTTTATGGCAATTGCTGTGATGGCACACTTTGGTTTCAGTTTTGAAGCACTCTTTGCCAAAGCGGTTGAAGTTCATCCAAGCCACAATGCTATCATGAGCCCAGGTGGTCTTGTAAGCGATCCAATCTCTGCAATTAGTCTTGGAATCGCATTGATGTTTGGTACAGCAGGTCTTCCACACATTCTTATGCGCTTCTTTACCGTTGCTGATGCCAAAGAGGCACGAAAGTCGGTCTTCTATGCGACAGGCTTTATCGGTTATTTCTATGTATTGACTTTCATCATCGGTTTTGGTGCCGTTGTTATGGTCATGACCAACCCACAATACCTTGATGCGGCTGGTAAGATCATCGGTGGTAACAACATGGCAGCAATTCACCTCAGCCATGCAGTGGGTGGAAACTTCTTCCTCGGCTTTATCTCAGCTGTTGCTTTTGCAACGATTCTTGCTGTTGTTTCGGGTCTAACACTTGCAGGAGCGTCTGCCATCAGCCATGACCTCTATGCCAATGTCTTTAGACGCGGTCGTGTGGATGAAGTACAAGAGATGCGCATCTCTAAAATTGCCACCATTGTCATGGGTATTGTTGCGATCTTGCTTGGTATTGCATTTGAGAAGCAAAACATCGCCTTCATGGTTGGTCTGGCATTTGCCATTGCAGCATCAGCAAACTTCCCTGTTCTCTTCCTCTCAATGTTCTGGAAGAAATTGACAACACGTGGTGCAGTAATTGGGGGTAGCTTAGGACTTGCAACAGCAGTTATGCTGGTGATCCTTGGTCCAATCGTATGGCAACAGATTCTTGGTTTCAAAGAGGCGATCTTCCCATACAAATACCCTGCACTCTTTAGTGTCACTGTTGCATTTGTTGGTATCTGGTTCTTCTCAATCACCGATAAGAGTGAAGATGCTCAAAAAGAGCAAGAGGCATTTGAAGCACAAGATATTCGCTCTCAAACAGGTATTGGAGCCGAAGGCGCAGTATCACACTAATCATTAATTGTAGCGATAAGGGGGTAACTCCTTATCGTTACACCATTGGCAAAGAAGGATCGTTGGTATGAGCATCGTTGAGCAAAAAGCCTTTCTTCAATCGATTCACCCTTTTAACACCCTCTCAGATAAAGAGCTTGGACGGGTACTGGGTGCTATGGATATCGCCTACTATCCCAATGGCACGACCCTTTTTGATGCAACACAAGAGGCTGATAGACTCTGCATGATTATCAAAGGGCGTGTTGAGGCGATAGATGAAGAGGGCAATATCGAATATTTCGGTTCGCTTGATACCGTTGGTGCTCCAGAGCTTTTACAACAAGCCAATGCACGTACCTACCGTGTCATTGAAGAGCTTCTTTGCTATGAGATTTCTAAAGAGCTCTTTTTAGAGCTTATTGAAGCCTATGATGCCTTTAAAACCTTCTATCTTGAAGACATCGCTACACGCCTCCAAGCTTTGCGAAAAGAGCATCAACAGGCAGAGTTTACCGAGTTTCTTGCTACATCGATTGGTGAACTCTTTATCCACACCCCCTATATCGTTGAGGGTACGACACCTATTATTGAAGCCGTTGCAGGGATGGAAGCAAGCCAAGCAACAGCCATTTTGGTTCAAGACCAACAACGTATCGGTATTGTGACCGACAGCGACTTAAGACACCACCTCATTTTGGGTGGTCTCTCACCTCACGAGGCGATTTCTCATATCGCAACTTATGAACTCATCACCATTGAACGTGATGAGGCTCTCTTTAACGCCTTACTGCTGATGATACGCCACAATCTAAAACGCCTTGTCGTCACAGATCATGGAGATCTTTGCGGTACCATCGAGCAGATTGATCTACTCAGCCATATTTCAAGCAACTCCTACCTTCTTCATACCCAAATCGAGAAATCACGCACGATGGAAGAGCTTCAAACGATAGTGGATGGTATGCTTCCTATGGTTAGAGCCCTCCACCATAAAGGTGTCAAAGCACACTATATGGCACATATCATCAGCGAACTCAATGCCAAACTCTTTGAAAAGGTATTTGAGCTCATCATCCCTCATGATTGGCACCCTTATGTGGCACTGATCGTGATGGGAAGTGAGGGGCGTAAGGAGCAGATTATCCGAACCGATCAAGATAATGGATTGATTCTCTCAGATGGTTTTCATCCCAAAGAGTTGGATGAGAAGACGAAAGAATTGAGCAATGCCTTCAAACGCTTAGGCTTCCCAGAGTGTCCAGGTCGTGTGATGGTGAATAATCCCGAATGGTCGCAACCCCTTCAGGGGTTTCAAGAAGCGATCGAAGGTTGGCTTGAGAAACCAGAACCGGATGCGATGATGAAGCTTGCTATCCTTGTTGATGCCCAATGTGTCGCAGGCAATACCAAACTTCTTCAAACACTTCGTTCCTATCTCTTTAAGCAAATAGAGACCCACCCTATTGCACTTCCTCTCTTTGCCGAGGGTGTCGAACGATTTGAGATACCATTAGGGTGGTGGGGAGGTTTTGGGAGTGATGAAATCGACCTTAAAAAAGGGGGAAGTTTTATTTTGATGCACGCCATACGTGCATTGGCACTGGAACAGAAGATCGAGGCAACTTCAACCGCTGAGAGAATCAAACAGCTTCATCAGATGGGTATTATCGACCAAAAGTTTACCAAAGAGCTGATTGAATCGTTCGATGTGATACTCACCTTTATCGTGCAGAACAAGTTGCAACAGATAGAAGTGGGAGAAACACCCAACACCGTCATCGATCTTCGTCAGCTGACCAAACTGGAGCGCGATATGCTCAAAGATGCTCTTAAAGTGGTACGTGAGCTCAAAAGCTTTATCAGCTACCACTTCAAACGCAATATGGTGGGATAATGCTAAACAGGCTCAAACGCTACTGGATGAAAAAGCGGTTAAAAGACCCTCACTATACCTTTCTATTTGAAACACCGTCCAAAGATGAAGTGGTCGTTTTTGATACAGAAACAACTGGACTTAACACAAAAGAGGATGAAATCGTCTCAATCGGTGCTGTTAAAGTGAAAGGTAACCGCATTTTAACCAGTTCAGCGCTACATCTTTATGTGCAATGTGAACGTAACATAAGCCCTGAAAGCATAAAAATCCACCAAATTAGAGCGTGTGATATGCAAAATTGTATCAAACCTGAAGAGGCAATTGCCACTTTTTTAGACTTTATTGGCCCCCGTCCACTCGTCGGCTACTACCTTGAATTCGACGTTGCCATGGTCAATAGGTGGGTCAAGCCAATATTAGGTATTACTTTACCTAATCAATTAATAGAAATTTCTTCGCTATACTATGATAAAAAAGTCGGCAAAATACCTAAAGGGCATGTCGATTTACGTTTTGAAACCATACTCAAAACGTTAGATATTCCAAACTTTGGTCAACATGATGCACTCAATGATGCTATCATGACAGCCATAATGTATGTTAAACTCAAAACACTAAACCAAATATAGGAGATACAAAATGAGTGAAGAAAAAAAACCTATCTTTACCCCTAACCGGGAGTTTGCAAAACAGGCACGTATTAAGAATATGTGTGAGTACCATGACCTAATGAATTGGGCAAAAGAGGATTATGAAGGGTTCTGGGATCACTGGGCCAAAGAGAAGATCGATTGGTTCGAGCCTTATACACAAGTCTTGGATGAATCTAACGCACCATTTTATAAGTGGTTCATTGGTGGTAAACTCAATGTCAGTTACCAGTGTATTGACCGCCATATTCAAGTTCGTAAAAATAAAGCGGCGATCATCTTTGAAGGTGACCGTGGCGATAAGCAGATTATCACCTATCTTGAACTCTATCGCAATGTTAACCGCTTTGCAAACCTTCTTAAAAACAAATTTGGCATCAAAAAGGGTGACCGTGTCGTTCTTTATATGCCAATGATTCCTGAAGCGGCTTATGCAATGTTGGCATGTGCGCGCCTTGGGGCGATCCACTCTGTCGTCTTTGGTGGATTTAGTGCTGAAGCACTTCGCGATCGTATCATCGATGCAGAAGCAAAATTGGTTATTACTGCAGATGGTGCGTACCGAAAAGGTAAACCTTACATGCTCAAACCAGTTGTTGATACAGCACTTGAAGAGGGTTGCGAGAGCGTTGAAAAGGTATTGGTTGTTCAACGAAACCATGAAGATATCACATGGATTGAGGGGCGTGACTACAGCTACAATGAGTTGATCGATCTTGAAGATGATATGTGTGAACCAGAAGTTATGGATAGTGAAGATCCACTCTTCTTGCTCTATACATCAGGATCAACTGGTAAACCAAAAGGTGTTCAGCATGCACAAGCAGGTTATATCCTCTGGGCACAGATGACCATGGAGTGGGTCTTTGATGTTAAAGAGAATGATACCTACTGGTGTACTGCAGATATCGGATGGATTACTGGACACACTTACATCGTTTATGGACCGCTTGCAATGGGTGCAACCACTGTCATGTTTGAAGGGGTTCCAACCTATCCAGATGCAGGACGTGCATGGAAGATGGTTGAAGAGTATAAGATTAACCAGTTCTATACTGCACCAACAGCGATCCGTGTCCTTCATAAGATGGGTGAGCATGAGCCTGAAAAGTATGACCTTAGCTCTCTTAAAGTCCTTGGAACCGTTGGTGAACCAATCGACCCACCAGCATGGAAATGGTACTATGAGAAGATTGGTGGCGGACGCTGTGCAATTGTTGATACATGGTGGCAGACAGAGACAGGCGGTCATATGATTAGCCCTCTTCCAGGTGCAACACCAATCAAACCAGCTTGTGCGACATTCCCACTTCCAGGTATTATGGCAGAGGTTATCGATCGTGATGGTAATCCAGTTGAACCAGGTGAGCAAGGACTCCTTTGTATCACACGACCTTGGCCAAGTATGATCCGAACCATCTGGGGCGATCCTGAACGCTTTAAAAAGTCTTACTTTGGTGATGCTAAAAAAGATGGTCAACCTGTTTACTTCTCAGGGGATGGTGCGATTATCGATGAAGATGGTTACATCACCATTACAGGACGTGTTGACGACGTTATCAACGTTTCAGGTCACCGCATGGGTACAGCAGAGATTGAAGCAGCGATCAAAAAGCATCCACATGTTGCAGAGGTTGCTGTTGTTGGTAAACCAGATGATATTAAGGGTGAGAGTATCTTTGCCTATGTTGTTCTCAAAGATGTAGAAGATAGCTTTGGTGAAGAGGCAGAGCTTGCAAAAGAGATTAACCAAGTGATCTCTAAAGAGATTGGAAATATTGCAAAATGTGATACAATTAAAGTTGTACCTGGCCTTCCGAAAACACGTTCGGGTAAAGTTATGCGCCGTATCCTTCGTGCCATTGCGAAAGGCGAGGAAATTAAGCAGGATATCTCAACACTTGAAGATCCAAGTATCGTTGCGAAGATTCAATCCTGTGTTTTAGGATAAAGATGTGAGGATTTGGGTTTCAGGACTACTCTTTTTACTAATCTTAACAGGCTGTTTTGAAACATGGAAGTCAACCACTACGATCTCCTTTTCAGTCCTGATCCCAAAGCCCACCAAAGAGCAGAGAATCAGCTATGTCGAAGGGGTGCAGGTGATCACCTCACCCCACTCCGACTCGGTGATCTCTGCAATGGTTGTTAATCAACCGATTCGATCCGATAAAGAGGCTGTCATCGCTTTAGCCATTGTCAACCAAAGCTCTCAAAGCATCCCACTCAAATGGGATACCATCTCTATCTCTCACTCAACCGATACCATTCATATGTTACCTGTCGATCAAATTCCCGACTACTTTAAACAACCCGGTCACTGTAAACCGATTTTAGGGCGTAAACTCTTTAAAACCAAACTTCTACAATATGGTGTCATTCAAGAGGATAATCGCACCCAAACCCCTCTCTTTCCAACCGAAGAGGCACTTGCAAAACTCTACCAAAATATCAAAAAAGATCTCTGTTACACCAAAATCCCCAACGATACCACATTGACACCCCATAAAGTAACTGTCGGTTATCTCGTCATTCAGTTATCCAAAAAGAACTTTACCCATCCCACACACTTTACTCTCAATGTTCCTATAAAAGAGAGAATACATCAACTCAACTATACCCTTCAACCTCTCGATTGATGGTATAATTCGGACAAAAAGGATTGTCCAATGCAACTCTGTGTGGCACTTGATCTGCCGAGTCAATCGGAGAACCTTGCACTTGCAAAAAGCCTTCAACCCTACGATATTTGGCTTAAGGTCGGTTTTCGTACATTTATCCGTGATGGGCGCAACTTTTTAGAGGAGCTCAAAGAGATCAACCCCAACTTCAAAATCTTCCTCGATCTTAAACTCTACGATATTCCCAATACGATGGCGGATGCTGCTGAAGAGATTGCCCAAATGGGTGTCGATATGTTTAATATCCATGCCAGTGCAGGCAAAAAAGCGATGCAGACAGTTATGCAGCGGTTAGAGCGTTTTGAGAAGCGCCCTTTGGTACTTGCTGTCACTGCCCTCACCTCATTCGATTATCAGAGCTTTAAAGAGATTTATGGGGCAGATATTGATGAGAAGGCGACCCAATTTGCTCTGCAAAGCTATCAAGCAGGTTTGGATGGTGTTGTCTGTAGTGTCTATGAGAGCCGTATGATTAAACATGAAACCGATCGTAACTTCTTGACCCTCACTCCAGGTATCCGCCCTTTTGGAGAGGCAAGTGACGATCAAAAACGTGTTGCCGATATTGCCACCGCACATAAAGAGCAGGTCGATATCATCGTCGTTGGACGACCTGTCTATAAGGCTGACAAACCGGCTGAAGTGGTCGAAAAGATTTTAGAGGCCCTCTAAGGGGCTCTTTTTACCAGTTCCCCTGTGGAACTGCCGTCTCCATTCCCCAAATCATCCAACCCACAGAGAGTGCAAAGAGCAGTACAAAAATCAGTGGGGCATACTTCTGAAACATCGAAACTCCTAAAGAAAGATTATCTTTATCATTGTACCCAAATATCGTATAGGAGAAAAAATATCAAAAAACTCTCTCCTCACCACCTAGTTTAAGCAAAATATTAAGATTCTGTCGCTATAATTTCACCCACTTCAAAGGACAGGTGGGTGAGCTGGCTGAAACCACACCCCTGCTAAGGGTGCGTACCTTTACGGGTACCGAGGGTTCGAATCCCTCCCTGTCCGCCACTACAAACTCCTAAAATATGCCTTTTAAAATACTTCATTTTCCAACTTTGTATAAGACCTATACAACAAGCTGACTAATTGTATCTAAATTAGAATCATCTATTCAATCCATAAGTGCAATTTCACACGTATTGAAACGTCAATTCAAAAAGATTGAGAAGATCCAAAAGCAAATTGTGACGCTTTTAGATACAAAGCTTCCATCACTTGATGGTCTGGATGGTTTAGATAACTTATAAAGGACGGGTAAATAGACCCGAACTGCCAAAAGACAAATCAGGAATATGATGAATGGGATTAAACCCTCTTGGTACGATTTAGGAATGGCAAAAAAAAAGCCCATGGGAGCTACCCACAGGCTTTTACCACCCCTTTTATTGCACCAAGGGGATTTTCCTATTCATCATCTAAATGATATCATAACACTCCCGAAAATGAAGAGAAAATTCTTAATTAATTTTGAAGATTCTATCACTTATTTTTTGAATTGGCGTTTTTTCTAAAAAGAATATGCTATAATGGTAGCAGAGGCATGGGTTAAATAGTAGTAGTTACCTATGAGGACTGCCATCCTCTTCTACAACCATTTAACCGTGCACTGCTACTAATTGGGTGGTTATATATTTATTTTAGTAGCTCTTCTATAAGCTGGAGAGCTACTATTAGTAATTTTAAAATTCAATTTAAACTTAAAACAATTTAGCACTAGATAGCTCAACTCTTTGGTAAAGTTAATCGAAATAGTTGCTCTCTTTCTATTAATTTAACATTATGACTTTTTGCTAAATTTTTGGCATTGTCATTAAAGTAAAAATTTGTAACTGCAACTAATTTTGCTTCTGGATATGCTAATTTTGTTTCGGCTATTAGTTGACGAATTGCATCACGTCCTTGTCTCTTTTTAACTCTAGTATGCTTACATTGAATGGCAACTGTTTCATTGCCTTTTGTAGCAATAATATCAGCACCAAGCTCTGTTGGTATTTTAGATGTTATATGACATCTATATCCTAACTTTTCATATAAACGCATTACTTCAATTTCAAACTCTTCAGGACTCATAAGATCCCACTTTTTGCTTTCATCTAAATTGTTAAAAAAGCTTTCAACCATTTCACTATCTTTAATAGATGACGTAGGTATTAAAGTACCATCGCTTAATGATTTTTTATTTGTTATCAATTTATTTAGACCTGAATCAAAAGTTTCTATCTTTGGTGCGGTATGAATAAGATGATAAATATAGACATCTTTTTCTTGACCGATTCTATATATTCGATCACTTGCTTGATC